>NZ_JAPKNJ010000002.1:729688-1094532 GCF_026343945.1 Kaistia algarum | reverse complement strand
TGGACCACATAGCCCTTCGAAAGCAGAAGCTCCGAAAGATACGCCCCATCCTGTCCCGTCGCTCCCGTGATCAGGGCGACTTTTCTTCCGGTCGAACTCATTCAATCATCCGCATGAAGGGCCAACGGTCGAGGAGGCGGCTGCCTCCTGTCCGGGTGGCAATGGCGCTCAAGACGAGCCGCCGGCTCCGAAATCGGGCCACCAAGCCAGTTATGCGATCTTCCGGCGCACCGCACAAGGTCTATTGCAGCGCACACAAATGGCGATTTTGAGCCCTAGATTGAAACGAACGCCATTCTGCTATCGCAGGATAGTGAGGGCACATCTCATGCGCTCTTTGCGAGCAATCTGAACGAAGGCAAATTCCTTCGATATCAGGGGCTTGCATCGACCGCTCGTGCCGGTGACTGCCATCCGATCGACAGCGGCCGGCCCGGCAGCGCTTCACATGCGACGTGGCAATCGGGTTCGAAGGCTAACGTCGGATTACCCGAACCGTCGCATCTTTGCCAAGTGCGTTAATGCTGCGCTGCAGCGGGAACCTCGCCGCCGCGCACGGGGTTTTCCAGATACCAGCGATAGGCCTTCGCCAGGCCATCTTCGAACGATGTCGACGATTTCCAGCCAAGCGACGCCAGCCGCGCGGTGTCCATGCGCTTCAGCATGGTACCGTCGGGCTTGCTGTGATCCCAGCGGATCGCGCCGGAAAATCCGGTGACCCGTTTCACCGTCTCGGACAACTCCGCAATGGTGATGTCGCTGCCGGTTCCGACATTGATGTGGTCGTAGCCGGAATAGTTCTCCAGCAGGAATACGCAGGCATCGGCGAGATCGTCGACATAGAGGAATTCGCGACGCGGCGTTCCCGTGCCCCAGCACACGACCTCGCGGTCGCCGCGCTGCTCGGCCTCATGGAACCGCCGCAGCAGGGCCGGGATGACATGGCTCTTTTCCGGATCGAAATAATCGTTCGGGCCGTAGAGATTGGAAGGCATCGCCGAGATAAAGTCGGCACCATGCTGCTTGCGATAGGCTTGGCAGAGCTTGATGCCCGCGATCTTGGCGATCGCATACCACTCATTGGTTGGCTCCAGCGGGCCGGTAAGCAGCGCGTCCTCGGGAATCGGCTGCGGCGACACCTTGGGGTAAATGCAGGACGAGCCGAGAAAGAGCAGCTTCTCGGCGCCGGATACGAACGACCCGTGAATGAGGTTCGCCTCGATCATCAGGTTCTCGTAGAGAAAATCGGCCGGATAGGTGTCGTTGGCGAGGATGCCGCCGACCTTTGCCGCCGCGACGACCACGACATCGGGCTTGGCCGATTTCAGGAAGGCGCCGACGGCGGCCGAATCGCGCAGGTCGACCTTGTCGCGCGAAGAGGTCATCACCTCGACCCCGTCCCGCTGCAGCCGGCGGACCACAGCCGATCCGACCATGCCGCGATGTCCCGCGACATAGACCCGCTTGCCGGCAAGACGGTAAGTCAGGGAGGCATTCGTCAGATCGGCGTTCATCTCATCTCCTTTTGGGCGGCATGGCGTCGCGGCCAGCCGCCTCGTTCGTCTCCGCATCTTATCATCGATGCTGCATTGCGATAGCCTTCGCGCGATGCGTTCAGCCGGGCCGGATCAACCGGGACGGTCTTATCGGAACCATCGACGGATCGGAACGCCTCATGAATTCGTATGCCCGCCCGGCGCCATCGCACGCCAGCTATATCGTCACCGATATCGAGGCGGATGGACCCGATCCGGGAGCCAATTCCATGATCAGCCTCGCCTCGGTCGCGCGCGGGGAAGACGGCGAGGATCAGGGCGAATTCACGGTCAATTTCGAGCTGCTGGACGGCGCCAGTTCCGATCCGGGCACCATGGCCTGGTGGAGCGGCCATTCGCATGAATGGCAGCAGGCGCGCGAAGCGCCGGTGGCGCCGGCGCTGGCGCTGCGCGCCTGGGCCGATTGGGCCCTGTCGCGGCCGGGCGTGCCGGTCTTCGTCTCGCATCCGATTTCCTTCGACGGCGCCTGGCTCGACTACTATTTGCAGCGCTTCCTCGGCCGCCGGCTCTTCATCCGCCCCCGCGACCCCGGCCTCTTCCACGGAACGGGCGTCGATATCCCCTCCATGGTCATGGCCGCCACCGGCTGGAGCTATCTCGACTGCAAGCGCGAGAAATATCCGCCCGAATGGTTCGGCGGCCATCACCACACCCATCACGCCCTGCAGGACACACTCGGCTACGCTCATCTGTTCGGCATGCTCCGCCGCGGCGAGATCGGGGCAGGGGTGGAGCCGGTCGCAGGGGTTGCGGCCGGCTGATCAGGCGGCTCAGCCATATTCGCGGTAGAGCGGTACGCCGGCAGCATGGGCCAGTCGGCCGAGATGCTCTGTCGCTCGCGCAAGCCACTGGGCGGATCGCGCCGGCGAGACGATGAGCCACCCGGCGGCGCTGACGATCGATACCCCGAAAATCGCGGTGGATCGCAATCCGGCTACCAGTCGCTCGCGCTGGCTCTGGCGCCGCTGTGCCATCCAGCAGGCGACCTGGCCGGCGCGGAACCGACGCTTAATGACCCAGGACAACCGGCTCCGGCCTGGGGGCACCACTTCCGTCACGACAGCCTCCGGCGCATAGCCAAGCTCGCCTCCGGCAAAGAACATGTCGTTGAAGAATGTCATGTCTTCGCCCCCCACCTGGCCGAGTCTTGGTTCGAAATGCAGACCGTGGAGGCGGACAAAATCCACATCAACAAGCGCAATCGACGTATGGCCCTTGTCGAGGACGCGGCCGGGAATGATCTTGTTGCTATGGAGATCTGCCTCGCGCATCCATCGGGGCGCTTTCTCATCATAGAGAGCCTCCGTCCGCCCAAAAACGGCCTGACGCGAACCGCGAGCTTCCCAGATTTGCTTGATGCAGCCCGATGTCGCGCGCTCGTCATCGTCGATCATCAAGGCCCATCGGGTCTCGCAGTAGGTGAGGCCGGCATTGCGCGCGATGCAGATGTCCTGCTTCGGCGCGTGGACATAGCGGTAGGGTACGCGGTCATGGTCGGTGAAGAACAAGCGCACGGTCGCTTCGGCGGAAGGGATCTCGTCATTGTCGACGATCAGAAACCGGGGACATAAGCCGGCGGGCAGATCCTGCTCGATCAGCGACTCGAGCGTGTCGACGATCTGGGGCCGGCGATAGGTACAGATGATGATCGTCAGGTCTGTGTCAGCCGATCTCTCTATCCCACTCTCAAGATGGTTGCGCTCGGCAGCTGCCATGGTCCCACCCGTCATCGTGCCGGCCTGGACGGGAGCAGGGTAACTCCCATTTGTCGTGGGCTGCGGGCCATGCGCGCCACGAGCCAGATCGCCAACGCTACGACGAATGCATAGCCGAACAGCCGATGGGAAATCAGACTGTGAAAACCGGAGAAGATCATCTGCATGCGAAAAAGGGTATAAAGGACGCCGACTTCGAGTGTTGGTGAGAAGTAATAGGCGATGCGAAGTCGACTTGAGAGGAAGCCAAACACCAGAAAGAAAACGAGCGTGCCATGTCTACCGAAATCGATCAGCACCTCACGCGCCATGGTGCCCCAGACATTCGCGAAATAGCCGCGATCGGATAGCGGTGACAGCAGATCATTGTAGGCCGTCGCGCCGGCCTGGTTGTCATATCCGGGAAAAAGGCGACCAAAGGTCAGGTAGAAGATCTGGAAATTGACCAGGCCGTAGTCTGGGCCGGGCAGATAGTCGTTGAGGTGGAGATAATAAGAGAGAGTCGGCAAGCCTGAGGTCAGATAGCTCGCCTGCAACAACCCTGTCTGCAACGACGGCATGTCCTGTACGACGATCAGCAGGTCGCGATCGAGTTGTGCGCGATGTGCCAGATACATCTGGTCCAGCGGTGCATTCTCTCCGATGCGGTTTTGCAGGAATGCCGTGCTCAGAAAGACGACGGCAACGGCCGCTATGATTCCGGGCAACAAATAGCGTCGGATAAGCTGCCAAACCTGGATCCCACCGCGCCTGAACGAGTCGCGCCATGCCGATTGCAGCGTCCAGGGCAACGCGCAGAAGAGTGCGGTGACGATGATGCCAAGCCGACCGCCGGTCGAAATCCAGGAATTGACGATGGAGACAAAGATCAGCAGTACGACCAGCAGGAATAGGGGACGGCGCCGCGCCCAATCGACGCGATTGGCCGCCGCGCAGCTATAGGCGATGATGGCGACTTGGCCGAAGGCCACCATGTATCGCATCACAGCGGCAAACGAACCAAAAGACGAAGACTGCGTAAGATCAGTATATTGCTTTTTGATATCGCTGATTGAGGTCAGGGAGAAGCGATCCGAGAAGCTCAGCGTGCCGCTGCGCTGTGCGTCGACGGCAATCAGAACCTGCCCGACCAAGCCGATCAGAAGAAATACGGCGATGACCGGCTCCGAAAAGATGGCCGAGCGCATCTTGCGATCCGGGGAAACGGCCTGCTTCCTGGCCAGCACGGCCAGGAGGTTGCCACCGACGAACGAGGCATGAAGTGCCCCGACATACATGGCGTCCGCCAGCGTGAAGGTCTCAGCAAAGCGATAGATCGGCAGAGCGAGCAAGACTGCCCCCGGCACCCAACTGATGAGGAACCAGCTATAGGGTGACTGCATCACCCGGAAATCGGGCAACGATAGACGTTCAATATGTATCGTCGTTGCCCAAAGGATGCAGAAGAAGAGCAAGGTCAAAGCATACATGGATCGTCACCGCTCCCTTCGCTAATAAGGCTGGCTGGATCTCGCCCTAGAAATGATCAGCCTTCGATAAAATCACGAAGTGTCTGCCTTTCCAGCAGTTCAAGCTTACCGCCATCCGTTGCGTTGACCAATCGGCGGCCGAAGGCTTCGAACTGCTCGCGGGCGCTATGATAACTGACTTCATTCTGGAAGAGATCGGGCAGGACCCAGTTGGAGCCGTGGGCGAAGTAGTTTGGGTCGAAATGGCTGAGATCAGGTCCCTGTGCCACTGCCGTCATGTTAGCAGGACCCTTGGTCGCAAAATTGTGGTCGCAACCGACGAGAGCCACTTCGGTAAAGCCCATATGAAAGGCAAGTTGCATCGCCGTGTAGGTCACGGTGTGCCCACCATACTGGCTCATGTTGCAGTCGCGGGCAAAATGCCGGGGGCCGCTCTCGTGATAGAAGACCACGTTGGGCCGATCGCGGACATATTTCGTTCCGATCGAGGCCAGAAAGAGCGGCAGGTCGGTCTCGTTGTAGAAGTCCTTGTTCTGCTGAAACACGAACTCCTGCTGCACCACGACCGACGACGGACGAAAATCGGTCTTGTCGAACAGCATGTTGATCTTGTTGAGTCCGAATGTGAACACGCCTTTCATAAGTTCGAAATCCACCTTCAACAGGCTCGGGCCATTGCAGAGGATCACGGCCTTCTGGCCGGCGAAGCGATTGTGCCAGCGCTTCATCTTGGCGCGCGCGGACCAGGAAATCGGCCGAACGTCCCAGAGCAGGCGCCGACCCGCGAGACCGGCTGCCACGCGGTAGGGATTGAGGGTCGCGTGCCCCAGGCGGGCAATGTCCGGATTGCTCATGGATACTCCTTGGGCATATGGCGAAGCGATGCAGAGGCCGCATCGAGAGAAAACGGGAAGCAGCGCAGCAGGATGCCGACGGTCATAACGTCATCCCCTGCACGACGAATCGATAGACAAGCAGCCCCGCGATCAGCGTCAGCGCCGGCCAGAATGCGGTTTGTCGCTCGAAGGTCCAGCGCCGGATGTCGAGGCTCTGCAGCGACAGGCGCGAGGCGTACCAGGAGCAGAAGCCGAGATAGCTCGCCAGCATCGCCGCCGGCATAGCCACGGCGCCGAGCACCGGCACGAACAGGAAGAAGAGGCCAATCATCAGCGCGCCGGTGATGCCGTTGGCGATGTGCCAGACGATGTGATGCGTCAGCGAATAGATCTGGATGTGCATCGCGCTGTAGCGCTCGACGAAGAAGGCGAGGAAGACCGTCGCCGTCATCCAGAAGTCCGGGGAGGGCACCGAACTGCCGAGCCATTTGAGCAGCGGGAAGGCGATGTAGAGGATCGAGAGCGCGCCGACGACGAAAGTCCAGTGCGCGAGGGCAACCCCGCGGATGGCGACGCGGCAGAGTTCGTCATGCTTCTTGGCTCCCCGCAGTTCCGCCAGCACGGGCAGCTTGGAATAGAACGGCGCCTGCGCGATCGGAGCGAGCGCCGTCATCAGACGCAGGATCAGGAGATAGGAGGCCGCCGCCGCCGGCGTGACGAACTGGGCATAGAGCAGGCCGCTCGACTGGATGATGCCGACGCTCATCAGGATGCCGATGCCGCTGCGCCAGGCCGCCGGCCAGATCAGGCGGAAGATCGAACGGTCGAAGCGCGACGTCTTGCCGTTTGCATCGCGCGGCTCGAGCTTGCGCGCGCCGATGCGGTTCACCACGAACAGCGGTATCAGCCAGAACGAGTAGCAGCCGACGATTTCGATCAGCCCGCCGCCGGCCAGGATGACGAGGCAGGTCGAGCCGATCTGCGCCGCGCCGTTCGCCGCCTCGATGCGCCGCACCCAGGCGAGGCGGTTGAAGCCGGTGAGGATGCTGACATTGGCGCTGTTGAGCAGCGTGAGCTGGCTCGCAAATGCCGTGATGATCCAGGCAATCCATCCGGCGCTGGGGGAGGGCAGGTTGGCGATCGGGCGGATCAGCGTCGCCGTGCCGACGACGGCGGCGACCACCATCGCCGCTACGGAGATGCCGATATAGATCGCGTGCTGCGTCCGGAGCACCGCGCCGAGATCCAACGGGGCATGGTCGTCCGGCGTTGCGGCCGGCGGGGCCGCCTTCAGCCCCCGCATGGTCCGCACGAGGTCAGCGCGCGTGCCGCCGCCGCGCGCAAACGCGATGACGCGGGCAAAGGTCGGGCCGAAGCCGAAATCGACCCAGAGCACCATCATGGTGATGGTCGACAGCATCTGCCAGACCAGCACCTCGGGCGTCGCCAGATGGGTGAGGACCAGCGGCAGCATGACCGCCAGTCCGCCCAGGCGGATGCCGAGGCTGAGCCAGGTCGTCAGCGTCGGCGAGTGCCAGACTCGCTCGACGCTGCGCCGGAGACCAACCCGCATGATGGGTACCGCGTCGGTCAAGCGACGCGGTTGAAGCTGGAGAGCTTCGCCGTCCCGATGCCGAGCATGGTGAGCGCGATGTCGACGCTCATCCGGTTGACCCGCTGGATCGCCTCGGCGGTGCTGGACCCCGAATGCGTGCCGAACAGCGTGTTGCCGGTGAACTGCCGCAGCGGGCTGTCGGCCGGCAGCGGCTCCTGCTCGAACACGTCGAGCCCGGCCGAGCCGACCTTGCCCGATTTCAGCGCCTCGGTGAGCGCCACCTCGTCGACGATCGGCCCGCGCGCCACGTTGACGAGCATGACGCCGTCCTTCATGCGGGCGAGCGCCTCGGCGTTGATGAGGTGGTGGTTCTCGGCCGTCAAATTGCAGGCGAGGACGATGATATCGGCTTCCTCGATCACGGTCTCGAACGGCTTCTGCACGCCGCCGACGCTGGCCATCAGCGAGGGATCGACGGTGACGACGTCGGAGCCGATGACCTTCATGCCGAAGGCGACGCCGCGGCGCACGATCTCGCGGCCGATGCCGCCAAGGCCAACGACGCCCAGCGTCCGGCCATGCAGCGACGTGCCTTCATAGCGCGTCCAGAGGCCGGCGCGCACGTCGCGGTCCATCTTCTGCAGATGGCGCGCCAGCGTCAGGATATGGCCGAGCGCGAGGTCGGCGACCTCGTTCGAGAACATGCCCGGCGTGTTATAGACGGGCAGGCCGAGTTCGGTCGCGACCGGCTTGTCGACATTGTCGGTGCCGATGCCCCAGCGCACCAGGCCCTTCAGCTTGCCGGTCATGGCGGCGCGCAGCACCGGCGCCGAGAGATCGTCATCGCCGGCGACGGCCACATCGGCCTCCGGCAGCATGGCGGCCATCTCGGCGGCGTTGAACTGCTGGCTCTCGAGCTTCGGCACCCAGACATCGATGCCGTGGGAGCGGATCTCGTCCTCGTAGCGGCCGATATGGCGCTGCAGATGACCGCAGGTGACGAGGAACTTAAGCGACATTCGCGGGCTCCTTGGCCTCGTTTGCCTTCGCCTTGGCGCGGGCGTTGAAGATCGCCTCGGCGACCTGAAAGTTGATTTCCTCGTCGATGTCCTGAGCCTCGAACGGGTCCATTTCGAACATCAGCGGGCGCAGGCCGATCCGGTTCTGTCGCTCTTCGAGGGTGCGCTTCTCGAAGATGTAGAGGCATGAATTCTCGTTGAAGAGCGGCGGCAGGTCCTGCGTCCGGAGCAGGATCGACGGGTTGTGGTTGACCGCGCGCGTCAGCTGATCCCAGAGGCGGGACTGGAACTTCGTCACCGAGAACAGCGAATCGTGGATCGGATATTTCGAGAGGAACAGATCGACGGCGCGAGCCACCGTGTCACGCGTCATGAGCGGATTGGTGGAATGCGTCTGCAGGTAGAACTGCGAATCGACGACGGTCGTGTCGTGCAGCAGCACATTGTTCATCGGTGTCGCGCCGTCGCGCAGATGGACGGGACGCTCCTCGAGGAGGACCTGCGGATAGTCGCGGCGGCAAATCTCGAACACCGTCGGCGAGTCCGTGTCGATCAGGACCTTGTCGATGCCGGGCGTATCCAGCAGCACGTCGAGCATGTGCTGGAACAGCGGGCGGCCGTCCCCGAACGGCCGGTAGTTCTTGCCCTTGACGCGCTCCGACGAGTGGCGCATCGGCATCAGAGCGACGAGCTTATGCTGCATGAGATCTCCATGAGGCCTTGGTCGGGATCCCCGTGATCCACGCTCCGGCACGGCCGGACCGGCCGCCCTGGCCGGTTCCAAGCCGAATTTCTTCGAGATTGATGAAGGTCTTGAGAACGGTGCCGCCCGTCGATGACGGTCGAGCCGTTCTCAGGGGTGCGGCGCTGATATTTCCCGCAGCGCCGCCCAAGCGGATTTGCGCGGTCAAGGAAGCTCCCCAGCGATGGACTGGGTCGCCGCCGTGGACAACGGGCCGGCGCGGCAAGCATCCGCAAGGTTGCGCTGCTTGCAGAATTTGGCGAGCGCCGTCAGCGTGCTGCCTCCGAGACTGCCGCTCAGCGAGCCCTTATAGAAGCCGGCCGTCTTGAGCCGCGCCTGCAGCAGGTAGACATAGACGTTCTCCTGCTTCCAGCGGATCGTGTTGAGGAACCGCTCCTGAAGGCCGGGCGACAGGGCGTCGTACCGCCGCGCTATCGCTGCATAGTCCTTGGTTCCGCGAGCGGAAACCGCGTCGACGAACAGCTCCTCCAGAGCCAGATCGCTGGGCGAAAGCAGAGAGCCATATTTGTCGAGATAGGCCCGGGCCTTCTTCGGCGATGGGCTCATCACGCCCGGCCGTCCATCGCGGTAGAGCGAGACGAGGGCGCGAAACGCGACGGGATTGCCCTTCTCCGTCTCTGCGTTCAGCCGCTCGATGGCGCGGGTGCGGGCCTTCGAGGTCGAGTTCGGTGTCAGCGACAGGTTGGTGACATAGATGAGCGCGCTCGGCACGCCCTTGTCATAGGCCTCGTTGAAGTATTTCTCAGCCTTGGCCGGGTCCTTCGGACCGAGCGTGCCATAGAGATATCCCGCACCCATCGAGACCAGCGCCGAATAGTCGCCGCTCGCCACGGCCTTCTGAAGATAGCTGAGCGCGAGGCGGCTGTTCTTCGGCACCGCCATGCCATCGCGATACATCTCGCCGATGCGGCGATAGCCTTCCTTGCCGCCGGCTTCCGACGATTGCTCGAAATAGCGAACCGCCGCCTTGCCATCGATCGGCTGGGCGCCGCCGAGGAGGGCGAGATTGCCGAGCATATAGAGTGCGGACGGATTGCCGGCTGCCGCCGATGCCTTCAGAAGTTCAAGGCCAGCTTCCGCGTCGCGCGGCACTTCGCGTCCTCGCACGAGCGCTCCGCCGAGCCGCACGGGCGCGCCTGCATTGCCAGCGGCCATCGCCCGTTCAAGATAGGCCTTGCCCTTTTCAGGGTCGGCCGGAACCACGGTGCCCTTCAGATAGAGATCGCCGAGCGAATAGAGCGCGCCCGCATTATTGGCCTCCGCGGCCTGCTGGAGCATATCAAGGCCGGTCTGCACATCGCCGGGGATCTCGACGCCCTGAACGAGAGCTCCGCCGAGGCGCACGGTCGCGCCGATATTGCCGCCGGCGCGCGCCTGTTCGAGATAGGCGCGTCCCCTGGCCGGATCGGCCGGAACGCCGGTACCCTTGAGGTAGATGTCTCCAAGCTGGTAGAGCGCACTCGGGTTCTTCGCTGCTACCTGGCCTTCGAGAAGAGCAACGCCGGTCGGCACGTCAGCAGGCAACTCGACGCCTTGGACGAGGGCGCCGCCGAGGCGAACGGCTGCGCCTGTATTGCCCCCCGCGATCGACTGCTCAAGATAGGCGCGACCCTTGGCCGGGTCGGCCGGAACGCCAGCGCCCTTCAGATAGATGTCGCCAAGCTGGTAGAGCGCGCTGGGATTCTTCGCATCCGCGAGTTTCTCCAGCATGGCTAAGCCAGCAGGCGCGTCCGCTGGAAGCTCCTTGCCGATTACGAGGGCCCCGCCAAGCCGAACCGCCGCGCCCGAGTTGCCGGCCGCGATCGACTGTTCGAGATAGGCGCGGCCCTTGACCGGGTCAGCCGAGACGCCTGTGCCTTTCAGATAGATGTCGCCGAGCTGGTAGAGGGCGCTCGGGCTCTTCGCGGCTGCCTGGCCTTCCAGCAGGGCGATGCCGCCGACCGGATCGGCCGGGAGTTCCGTACCCTGGACAAGCGCCGCACCTAGCCGTACGGCCGCACCGGCATTGCCGGCGGCAATAGCCTTTTCGAGATAATCGCGCCCTTTGGCGGGATCGGCTGCGACGCCGGTACCCTTCAGGTAGAGGTCGCCAAGCTGGTAGTAGGCACTGGGGTTCTTCGCGGCCGCCTGACCTTCCAGCAGGGCGATCCCGGCGGGGACATCCGCCGGCAGCTCGACGCCCTGGACGAGCGCGCCACCGAGGCGAACGGCTGCACCGAAATTGCCGGCGGCGATCGCCTGTTCGAGGTAGGCGCGACCCTTGGCTGGATCGGCCGGAACGCCTGTTCCCTTCAGATAGATATCGCCGAGCTGATAGAAGGCGCCGGGATTCTTGGCTGCCGCTTGGCTTTCCAGGAGCGCGAGGCCAGCCGGTACATCCGCTGGCATTTCCGTGCCTTGGACGAGCGCTCCGCCGAGCCGAACGGCGGCGCCGGCATTGCCGGCCGCCATCGCCTGTTCGAGATAGTCGCGGCCCTTGGCTGGGTCGGCAGGAACGCCGGTGCCCTTCAAATAGATATCGCCGAGCTGGTACAGCGCGCTGGGATTGTTGGCCGCCGCCGCTTTGTCGAGAAGGGCGAGACCAGCCGGCACATCCGCTGGGAGTTCCGTGCCCTGCACGAGGGCTGTGCCGAGGCGAATCGGAGCGCCGGGATGACCCGCCGCCAAGGCCGTTTCGAGATAGGCTCGGCCCTTCACCGGGTCCGCCGCGACGCCCTTGCCCTTCAGATAAAAATCGCCCAAGGCATAGTCAGCGCTGGCATTGTTGGCGGCGGCGGCTTCTTCGAGAAGCGTGAGGCCGGCGGGTACATCGGCCGGCAGTTCCACACCCTCGACCAGCGCGGAACCGAGGCGGATCGGAGCGCCGGTATGACCGGCCGCCATCGCCTGCTCCAGATAGCTGCGTCCCTTGGCCGGGTCGGCGGGAACGCCCTTGCCCCTCAGGTAGAGATCGCCGAGGGCATAATAGGCGCTCGGATTGCCGGCTTCTGCGCCGGCTTCGAGGAGGGAGAGACCTGCCGGTACATCGGCGGGCAGTTCCGTGCCCTCGATGAGGGCGGAGCCGAGCCGGATCGACGCGCCAGCATGGCCGGCGGCGATCGCCTGCTCCAGATAGGCTCGGCCCTTGGCGGGATCGGCCGGAACCGCCTTGCCCTTCAGATAGATGTCGCCGAGAGCATAATAGGCGCTCGGGTTCTTGGCCTCCTCGGCCTTCGCCAGAAGGGCGAGCCCCGCCGGCACATCGGCCGGAAGTTCCTTGCCCTCGACGAGCGCCGTACCCAGGCGAATCGGCGCGCTGGCATAGTTGGCGGCGAGGGCCTCTTCGAGATACGTCCGACCCTGGACCGGATCGGCTGCCACGCCCTTGCCGCGCAGCGTCAAATCACCCAGGACGTAAAGCGCACCAGGATTTTTGTCGGCAGCGGCCTTCTTCAGCAACGCGATACCGGCCGCCGGATCGGCCGGCAGCCCCGTGCCCTCGACGAGCGCTCCGCCGAGCCGCACCGAGGCGCCAGGATGGCCGGCTGCGATCGCCTTTTCGAGATAGTCGCGGCCCTTGGCCGGATCGGCAGGAACGCCGGCGCCCTTCAGATAGAGATCGCCCAGCGCGTAGATCGCGCCGCGGTCGCCGGCATCGGCGGCTTTGACCAGAGCGTCGAGCGCGGCCTTCTGCGCGTCGGGATTCGTTGCGGCGGCGAGTTCCTTGGCAAGCTGGTCGGCCGTTTTCGGCGTCGGCTTGGCCGCATCGGTGGCTGCCGGGGCGGGAGGTTGCGCCGCCTCGACGGCGGCAGGGAGCGTGAGCGAGGAAATTGTGGCGGCGAGACAGAGGACGGTCCTGTTCAGGCGCATGTCACCAGCTCCTTCAATCGATCAAAATAGATGGTTTTTGGGCGAAAGGATCGAGGACACCGGCCCGGTCAACGGGCGGCGATCCGAGGCGGGCGATGAGTTCGCGACGCCGTATCCGTTCCATGAGATATTCCCGAACTCGCCCCAGCCCATCCCCTTCGAACGATGCCGGTGGCCCCCCGACATCGCCCGAAATCCTGGCGGAGAGCCGATTCGCACCGAAAAGGGTACGCCGACCCGCCGCATCGCGTTTGAAAGCGACACATCAGTATCGCCCAATTTTCCTTCCTATGGAAGCGCTGCGACATCGATTGTGCGATGCAATATGACGTTGCATCTTCTGTGGGTGGGGAACGCCGGCAACGTGCCCTGGGGAAAGCTACCGGCGGCGGCCGGGTCGGGCCTTCATCTTTCTGCAACATGCCCGGGCGATAGCGGCACAATGGCACGGCGCGCCCTCCGCGGTTCGGGCGTCACAAACGACCTGAACGAGCAGCGGATTGCGTGTATGCCTATAGCGCTTTCGTGCGGATCGAGCACCGGTTCGTGTGAAGAACACGCAATAGAACAAAAGGATAGAGCGGCTCAGCGATTCCTTGTCGCTGGACGGTCTGGCCGCCCGGAGCGATGTGCCGGTCGGGCAAAGGGACGGACGCATTCATGAAAATTGCAATGATTGGCTCGGGTTACGTCGGCCTCGTCTCCGGTGCCTGCCTCGCCGATTTTGGCCATGAGGTTGTCTGCGTCGACAAGAGCGCCGAGCGGATTGAAGCGCTCGAACGCGGCGAAATGCCCATCTATGAGCCGGGACTGGCCGAGATCGTCGGCATGAACGCGCGTTCCGGCCGGCTTGCCTTCACGACGGATGTGCAGCCGGCCGTCGCTGGTGCCGATGTCGTCTTCATCGCCGTCGGGACGCCGTCACGGCGGGGCGACGGCCATGCCGATCTCTCCTATGTCTATGGCGCGGCGCGCGAGATCGCGACCGCCGTTTCCGGTTTCACCGTCGTGGTCACCAAGTCGACGGTACCGGTCGGCACCGGCGACGAGGTCGAGCGCATTATCCGCGAGACCAATCCCCAGGCCGAAATCGTCGTCGTCTCCAATCCGGAATTCCTGCGCGAGGGCGCCGCGATCTCCGATTTCAAGCGTCCCGACCGCATCGTCATCGGCATCGAGGACGAGCGGGCGCGCGAGCCGATGAGCGAGGTCTATCGCCCGCTCTTCCTCAACCAGTCGCCGCTGCTCTTCACCTCGCGCCGCACCTCCGAGCTGATCAAATACGCGGCCAACGCCTTCCTCGCGACCAAGATCGCCTTCATCAACGAGGTGGCGGATCTGTGCGAGAAGGTCGGCGCCAATGTGCAGGAAGTGGCGCGGGGCATAGGCCTCGATAACCGTATCGGTACCAAGTTCCTGAACGCCGGGCCGGGCTTCGGCGGCTCCTGCTTCCCCAAGGACACAGTCGCTCTGGTCAAGACCGCGCAGGACTACGGCACGCCGCTGCGCCTCGTCGAAACGACGGTCGCCGTCAACGAAACGCGCAAGCGCGCCATGGCGAGGAAGGTGTTCCAGGCTCTCGGCGGCGAGGTGCGCGGCCGGACGATCGCCGTGCTCGGCCTCACTTTCAAGCCTAACACCGACGATATGCGCGAGGCACCCTCGCTCGCGCTGATCCAGGCTTTGCAGGATGGCGGCGCCCGCGTGCGCGCCTTCGATCCGCAGGGCATGGAGCAGGCGCGGCTCTTGCTCGACGATGTCATGTTCGGCTCCGGACCGTACGACATAGCCGAAGGCGCCGATGCGCTGGTCATCGTCACCGAATGGGACGCCTTCCGCGCGCTCGATTTCGTGCGGTTGAGAGGGGTTATGGCGAGCCCGGTCCTCGTCGACCTCCGCAACGTCTATCGCCGCGAGCAAATCGTTCGCCACGGCTTCCGCTATATTTCGGTCGGCCGGCCGAACGAGGATATCGTCGACCCGGCCGCGGACGGCGAGGCGTAGACTGAGATGCGCTATCTCATCACCGGGACCGCCGGTTTCATCGGCTTTCACCTCGCTCGGCGGCTGCTCGACGAGGGGCATTTCGTCGTCGGCTTCGATGCGATGACGCCCTATTACGACGTGGCTCTCAAGGAGCGACGTCACGCGATTCTGGCGCAGTCCAACGGCTTCCGACCGGTGATTGGCCACCTGGAGGATCGGACGGCTCTGGACGAGGCGGCGGCGCTGGCCGAGCCGGAGGTGATCGTGCATCTCGCCGCGCAGGCCGGCGTGCGGTACAGCCTCGAAAATCCGAAGGCCTATGTCGATTCCAACCTCGTCGGCTCGTGGAACGTGCTGGAACTGGCAAAGGCGGTGCAGCCGCGCCATCTGCTGCTCGCCTCGACCTCCTCGGTCTATGGTGCCAACGACAAGATCCCGTTTGCCGAGCTGGACCGGGCGGACGAGCCGCTGACGCTCTACGCCGCCTCGAAGAAGTCCATGGAATTGATGGCTCATGCCTATGCCCATCTCTTCCATCTCCCGACGACCGCGTTCCGCTTCTTCACGGTCTATGGCCCCTGGGGCCGGCCGGACATGGCGCTGTTCAAGTTCGTGTCCGCGATCCTGAAGGGCGAGCCGATCGAGATCTATGGCGAGGGGCGGATGAGCCGCGACTTCACCTATGTCGACGATCTGGTCGAGGCGATCCTACGACTGGTGAAGGTCGTGCCGTCGGAACTGAACCGCGTCGACGGGGTCGATACACTGTCGCCCGAGGCGCCGTACCGCACCGTCAATATTGGTGGCGGCCAGCCGGTCGAACTGATGCGTTTCGTGGAGACGATCGAGGCCGCGCTCGGCCGACCGGCGATCCGCACCATGCTGCCGATGCAGCCCGGCGACGTACCGCGCACCTTCGCCGCGCCGCAACTGCTCGAAGCGCTCACCGGTTACAGACCGTCGACTCCGGTCGATACCGGTGTCGTGCGCTTCGTGGATTGGTACCGGGACTATTTCGGGCTTTGAAACGAAGAAGGGCCGCGCGGACGCGGCCCTCCGGAGTTTCGAGACGGGATGTCCTAGGTCCGCGAATAGGCGAAGAAGGGCAGGCTCGAGGTCAGGTTGCGCGGCAGGCGGCTGGCGATCAGGAACGCGACGACCGCGGTGATGATCTTGTCGCCCATGTTCTGCACGAGGTTGGAGATCGCGACCGACTGGATCAGGTTCTGGCCCATGGCCAGCATATAGGCGGTCGCGAAATCGGTGCCTGAGCCGGTGACGCCGCCGAACATGTAGACGACGATCGGGATCGAGACGATCGTCGAGATCACGCAGATGATCACGCCGGCAACGATTGTCTTCGCCAAGCTGGAGAACCAGCCATAGCGGGCGAGGATGCCGGCGGTGAGGCCGATCACCAGCGCGACCGGGAAGAACGCGGCGGCGACCGGATCGAAGAGCAGGCCCCAGATCAGGTTGGCGAGCGTGCCGACGACGGCAGCCGCAATCGGCCCGACCAGGATGCCGACAAGCACCGTGCCGATCGAATCGAGGAACAAGGGCAGCTTCACCCAGGATACGATCTGGCCGACGACGATATTGATGACGATGGCCGCGGCCATCAGGACGAGCGTTCTGTTGTCGAACTTCATGATATTCCCCAGCAGGAAGATGTGAATGCGTCAGCTCGCCGGCGTTTTCGCCGGTCTGGTTGGCCGGGGATCAAGCGCAGAACCCGGCAATCGCGGCGAGGGGAGGGCCCTTCACCGCTGCCTGCGAAGGCGGGGACGCAGCATCGCGTCCGGAAGAAAGAGGTTGGCTCCGCCGCGCTCATGCGGGCGAGCCGGAAACGGCGGCGGTGAGCATCGCCATGAACTTCTCGCGCGAGGCGACGTCAACGACCGTGGCGTTGACCGGTTTTCCGGCATGCAGCTTGCGGTCGATAATGGTCTGGCCGAGCGCCGGGCCGTCGCCATTGACCACCTCGACATAAGCTTCGCTCGACTTCGTCACGATCGACGGATCGATGGCGATCGCCACGGTGATCGGATCGGGCAGATCGATGCCCGGCAGGCCCGAAACCTTGGTCGCGAACTCGACCAGGAAGCGCTGGATATCGACGCAGAAATCACCGAGCTTTCCCCCGACCCGCTTCAGCTCGTCCGTATCGGCCGGCTCGACCACGGCATAGCGCCAGGACACATCCCAGCCGCACATCACGATCGGCATGCCGGACTGGAACACCATACGCGCCGCATCGGGGTCGGCGTAGATATTGAATTCCGAAGCCGGCGTCACATTGCCGGGTCCGTCACCAATTCCGCCCATGATCACGCAATGCTTAACCGCCTTCGCGATCCGCGGCTCGCGGGCGAGCGCGACGGCGATGTTGGTGAGCGGGCCGAGCGTGACCAGCGTGATCTCGCCGGGCCGGGCCAGGATCGCCTCGATCATCTTGTCGATGGCGTGGCCTTCGTCAGGCACGCGGCCATAGAGGGGCAGGCCGATATCGCCCATGCCGTCGACCCCATGCACGTTCTCGGCATGGAACGGTCCGCGGATCAGCGGCACGGCGAGGCCGGCATAGACGGGCACGTGCTCCGCGCCGCAGATCTCGCGCGTGTAGAGCGCATTCTGCAGCGCCTTATCGAGCGAGCAGTTCCCGGCAACGACGGAGATGCCGGCAATCTCGATTCCGGGATGCTTGAACGCGATGACGAGCGCGACAGCGTCGTCGGAGCCGGTGTCGGTGTCGATCCAGAGCGTGGTGGCGGGGGCGTTCAGCGGCATGTCAGGCGATCTCCCGGGAAGGCATGGTTGTTGTTGTTTCGGATGGCGTGGGCGCGGCTGGATCGAGCAGGCCCTCGGCCTTGAGTTCGTCCCACAACGCGGCGGGTACGGGCTCGTCGAGCGCGGCGAGGTTGCGGGCGATCTCTGCCGGCTTGACGGCGCCGAGGACCAGCGTCGAGACCGCTGGATGGCCGAGGACAAACTGCACGGCGGCGCGCGCCAGCGGCACGCCATGGCCCGCGCAGACAGCCTCGATCCGGGCGACATGCGCCATGATCTCCGGCGAAGCGGCTTCATAATTGTAGCGCGCGCCGGGAATGGCGCCCGTTGCGAGGATACCGGAATTGAAGATGCCGCCGAGCATCACGCCGACGCCTTTTTCGAGCGCCAGCGGCAGCAGCGTTGGCAAGGCCGGCTGCTCCAGCAGCGAATAGCGGCCGGCGAGCAGGACCGCGTCGAAATCGGCGTCGCGCAGGAAGCGCTCGCAATAATCGTGGTCGTCGAGCCCGAGACCGATAGCCCGGACGACGCCCGAGGAACGCAATTCGTCGAGGGCGCGATAGCCGCTGTCGATCACCTCGCGATAGCGGATCTCGACCATGTCCTCGCCCTGCGACCAGGGGTCGATATCGTGCACGAGGAGAATGTCGATCCGGTCGGTGCCGAGGCGCAGCAGCGACTGCTCGAAGGAGCGCATGACGCCGTCATAGGAATAGTCGAAGCGCGGACGGTGCGGCAGGCTGCCGACGAAGCCGCGCGCGAGCGGCGGCGCGGGCTCGTCGAAGCGGGACGCGCCGGGGGTCATGACGCGGCCGATCTTGGTCGAGATCACGACGGCCTCGCGAGGGACCGCGCGCAGCGCCGTGCCGACGCGATGCTCGGCGAGGCCGTTGCCATAATGCGGCGAGGTATCGATCAGATTGATGCCGGCAGAGAACGCCGCCTCGACGGTCCCGATGGCGGTCCGCTCATCGAGCCTCTCGAAGAAATCGCCGAGCGGAGCCGAGCCGAAACCGACGCGCGAGACGCTGATGCCGCTCTTGCCAAGCGGGACCTGAGCGAGCCTCGCGCTCATGCCGGCTCCCGGAACTGGAGATAGAAGGCATAGCGGAGCGGCAGCGCGAAGGCCGGCTTTTCGATGCCGATCGCCAGCGCGGCGCGATAGGGAAAGTTCGAATCCGACAGCATCTCGCGGCCGATCGCCACGAAATCCGCCTTGCCCTCGGTGATCACCGCGTCAGCCTGACGGCCCTCGGTGATCCCGCCGACCGCCATGGTGGCGATGCCGGCCTCGCGGCGGATGCGGTCGGCGAAGCCGATCTGGAAGCCGGGGCCTTCCTTGATATGGCCCGGATTGGTGCGGACCAGCACGCCGCCGGCCGAACAATCGATCAAATCGACGCCGACGCCTTTCAGCGCGATGGCGAGCGGTACGGTGTCGTCGAGCGTCAGGCCGGCGCCCTCGATGCGGTCGATGCAGGAGGCGCGATAGAACAGTGGCATGGTGTCGGGGATCGCCGCGCGGACCGCGCTCGCGACCTCCAGCGAAAAGCGCATCCGGTTTTCCGCCGTGCCGCCATAGGCGTCCGTGCGCTCGTTCGAGACCGGCGAGACGAAGGAATGCAGCAGATAGCCATGGGCGCCATGGATCTCGACGAAGTCGAAGCCGGCGGCGACGGCTCGCTTCGCCGCGGCGACGAAGGCCGCCGTGATCCCGGCGATCTCATCGATACTCAGCGCATGCGGCACCGGCCAGTCTTCGTGATAGGGGATCGCCGAGGGCGCGACGGTCTGCCAGGCGCGCGGGTCATCGGCGGGAATGGCCCAGCCGCCGTCCCAGGGTGGGGTCGAGCTGCCCTTGCGGCCGGCATGGCTCAGCTGGATGCCGATCGCGGCGCCCTGGCGGTGATATCCCGCCACGATGCGGGCAAGCCCCGCGACATGGGCATCGTCCCAGATACCGAGGCAATCGGGTGTGATCCGGCCCTCGGGCAGGATGCCGGTCGCCTCCACCAGCGCACCCCCGACGCCGCCAAGGGCGAAACGGCCGTGATGCTCGATATGCCAGTCCGTGACGTGACCATCCACGGCCGCGTACTGGCACATGGGCGATACGAGGATCCGGTTCTTGAAAGTAACGCCCCTGAGTGTCAGGGGCGTGAAGAGGTTTACCATTACGTGTATCCGGGGGTGCTCTGGTAATCAGAGCTCGGCGAGTATGGAGGTATCGAACAGATCCTTGTTCGCCTTTACGCCGATCTTTTCGAGCGAGGCGATATTCTTTTCGATCGATTCGTCATCAATCGTAAAGACGCCCTTCGGGTTCTGCATCAGCGGAATCTGGATCTTGGAGTGGAACTCGGACGCCTCCGGCGTGTAGCCATTGCCCTTGTACCAGCTGTTCTCGAATTCCTTGGTGTATTTGAGCGGATCGGCGAAATCATCGTCCCAGCCCTTGCGGCTGGCACGCAGGAAGCCGACCACGTCCTTACGGCGGTTCTTCAGCGTGTCCTCGGTGACGGTCACGAAGTCCTGCCCGAAGGGCATGCCGTAGTCATAGAACAGCAGATAGCTGGCCTTCTTGCCGGAGGTCTGCTCGACGATGAAGGGCAGCGAGGTCATGAAATCGACCACCGCGTCGACCTGGCCCGTGGCGAGCGGGGTCGGATCGAAGGCATAGGGGACGATCTTGACCTGATCCTCGGCGACGCCGTTCAAGCCGAGCAGAACCTTGAAGGTGCCGAGACTGAGCGGTGAGCAGGCGACGGTCTTGCCGGCGAGGTCCTTCATCGTCTTGATGCCGGTGGCCTCAAGGCTGATGACACTGTCGGGGCTCTTCTGGAACTGCGCGCCGACGATCTTGAAGGGGGCGCCTTTCTCCGAGACGGCGCTCGCCGTCTCGATCAGCGAGGTCAGCGCGATATCGGCCTTCCCCGTCAGAAGCGAGGCCTGCGGGATCACGTCCGGGCCGCCGGGGATGTAGTTCACGTCGAGGCCTTCGGCCGTGTAATAGCCCTTGTCGAGCGCAATGAAATAACCGGAGAATTCGGGATCGTTGATCCAGATCGACTGGAAATTGAGCGGGGTGCCGGCGGCGCGGGCGCGGCCGGGCGGCAGGGTGGCGGCAGCAAGGCCGGCGAGCGCTGCCATGCCGAAGCCGCGGCGGGTCAATGTGGACTTCATGAAAGAACTCCTTCGGATCGGCCAGGCGCCGGTGCCGTCGCCGGCATGCGCTGGTCTCTATGGTTTCGGGTCCGTGCTGTCGGTTGCTGCTTGCCGTGGCGGAGGCGGGCTTCGATCCGCTCACAGCCCGGCAATGGCGCGCAGCCCGATCCGGCTCGGCGCTTAGATATCAACCGCTCTGGGTTCGACCCGAATTTCCGGTCCATCGAAACCGTATGGCGGCATAGTAACGACGAGGAATATGAGTTCAACAACGATGTTGGGCGTCCACCCGGATAGACTGTTTATGTGTTGGGCATGTATTGCTCATTTATTGTTCATGGAACCGCCAGCGTTCGATCAGATCGGCTGGGGGTGAATATTCGATCATGGTGTTGCCTCGTGGAGATGTTCGATCTCGATGAAGGCCCCGCCGGGCGTCCGACAGTAAATCGAGCGGCCACCGGGGAATTCGATGGCGCGGCCCATGACCGTGCCGCCATGGGCGACGACGGTCGCCACCACACTATCGAAATCATCCACATGGAAGGCGACATGCCCGGCGCCGGGCCGCCAGGGCAGGGCATCGCCATGGGGGCGAATATCGCCCTCGGCATGGAAGGCGATCAACTCCAGGATCAGCGGATAGGCACTGGAGCGCATCTGCGTGAAATCGGCCGAGAGACCGGGCTTGCCGGTCAGCGCCGCGATGTCGTCGGAAAGGCCGCGCTCGATGAAGATCGGTTCGAACCCGAAGACGGCGCCGAAGAAGGTGATGGCCGGGTCGATCTCGGCGACGGTCAGCGAGGCGTGGTGCCAGCGGATTCCGGATGTCATCGGCGCACGACCTTTCGTTCGATGAGGCCCACCGCCTCATAGGCGGCGACCGAAATGAGGATCGAGATCAGTGCGCCGGCCCAGATCATGTCGTAGTCGAGGCCGCCGCGCGAGACGTTGAGCAGATTGCCGAGCCCGACGCCGGTGAGCAGCCATTCGGCGACCATGACGCCGAGCAGCGCCTGCGGCGCGACGAGGCGGGCGGCGGCGAAGAGATGGCCGATAGAATAGGGGACGGCGACGAAGACGAGGGTCTTGAGCCTTCCGCCGCCATAGGTGGAGACGAGGTCGTTTGCCGCGCGCGGCACCGTCGTGAAGCCCTGTTGCAGCAGCACATAGGCCGGGAAGAACACCACCAGCACGGCCATGAATACCGACGCCGTGACACCGCGGCCGAATATCAGCGTCACCAGCGGCACGACGGCGACCAGCGGCATGTTCTGCGCCACCATCGCCACGGGCATCATCGCGCGCGCTAGCGCCGGGGCGACCAACGATAGACCCGCGAGAACGAAGGCGAAGGCAAGGCCGGCGAAGAGGCCGAGCGCCGCGACCGGCAGCGTCTGGCCGAGCGCCAGGCCAAGCGCATGACGCGCCGCCGCGGCTCCCTTGCCTTCGAACAGGAACATCACCGTCTGCACCGGCCCCGGCGCGATGATCGGGCTCACCTTGGTGAGCGTGACCATCAGCCACCAGAGCAGGAAGGGCAGGGCGAGTGCCGCTGCGGCATAGACAATACGCTTTGTCCGGCCCCCGGCCGAAACTCCGATCGCGGCCGGCGAAACGGCCGAGAGCGTGACAACCGAAGTCGTTGTGGTCAGGCGGCGACCGGGGAGAAGGAACAAGGCATAGCCGGCGAGCGCGATGGCGCTGGCCGCGAGGCCGACGCCCCAGAGTCGGGCCGGGTTGCCCTGCGGCAGCGCCGAGAGCAGGAACGCGCCGAAGCCCCAGCGCGTGCCCGAGCCGAATTCGCCAAGCACCGCGCCGAGCACGGCCAGCGGCGCGGCGACGCGAAAGCCGGCGAAGAGCGAGGGTAGGGCGCCGCGCAGCCGCACATGCAGCATCAGCTTCGCCTCGCCGCCGCCATAGGCCGCGACGAGATCCGCAAGGCGCGGATCGACCTGGCGCAGGCCGAGCAGCGTCGCCGACATGGCCGGGAAATAGACCATCAGCGCGGCGAGGATGGTCTGCGGCCAGTCGCCGTTGAAAAACAGCACCAGCAGCGGGCCGATCACAATCGCCGGCATAGCGAAGAGCGCGATGTTGACGCCGCGAAAAGCGAGCTCCAGCGCTGGAAACAGGCAGAACAGGAAGGCGGCGAGGAGGGCGAACGAGCAGCCGATCGCAAAGCCGATCGCCGAGGTGCGGATCGTCGCAATTCCGTGCAGGGCATAGAGCTCGCGATCGGCGAAGGCCTGCGACAGTATGCGCGAGGGCGCCGGGAACATGGCGACGCCCCAACTCGTCTGGCTGCCGAGGAATTCCCAGAGCGCGAAGAACAGGAGCACGCCGAAGAGGACGCGCGCGTTCTCGCGTATCGCCCCGTTCATGCGAGCGCTCCCGGCCCATGCAGGCTCGTCGTCAGGCGGTCGCAGAGCGCGTGGAAATCGGGGTTCGAGAACAGGTCGGGCGTGCGCGGCCGGGGGAACGGAACCGATATGATCTCTGCGATGCGCCCCGGATTGGCATGCAGGACGACGACCTCGTCGGCGAGGAAGACCGCCTCGTCGATGCCGTGCGTGACGAGCAGCGTCGTCGTTTGCCGCGCCGCCCAGATGCGCTGCAGTTCAACATTCATCTGGCGGCGCAGGATCTGGTCGAGCGCGCCGAAGGGCTCGTCGAGCAGCAGCACGGAAGGATCGGAGACGAGCGAGCGGGCGATCGCGACGCGCTGGCGCATGCCGCCCGAAAGCTGGCTCGGCAGCGCCTCCTCATAGCCCTTGAGCCCCACCAGTTCGATCAGCGCGCGGATCTTATCGGCGTTCGGCTTGATCGGGCGGCCGAGGATCTGCAGCGGGAAGGCGACATTGGCGAAGACGCTGCGCCAAGGCAGCAAGGCCGGATCCTGGAAGGCGATGCCGAGTTCGCCGTCTTTCCGGAACTGCTCGGGATGCTTCGAGCGGATCAGGATCGCGCCGTCGTCCGGCTGTTCGAGCCCGGCGACCATGCGCAGCAGTGTGGACTTGCCGCAGCCGGAGGGGCCGATCAGCGCAACGAACGAACCGCGCGCCACCTTCAGCGAGATCGGTGCGAGCGCGACGACCGGGCCGCGAGGCGTCGGGAAGGTCTTGCCGGCCTGGTCGATGATCAGGTCGATCGCGGCTTCGGGGGACGTGTTGATCGTCATATAGGTCATGGCTCTGCCAGAAACGCCTTGGCGGCCTCGCCGTGCTCCGCCCGCAGCCGGGCGAGGTCCACGCCAACGGGCGCGCCGCCCTCGACGCGCCACTCGCCCGCGATCATGACGCGATCCGCCGCATGCGCGCCGCAGAGCACGAGCGCGGCGATCGGGTCCCCGGCGCCGGAGAAGCGTAGTTCGTCGAGCGTGAAAAGCGCGAAATCCGCCTGCTTGCCAACAGCGATCTGGCCGATATCCGAGCGCCCGACCAGCGCCGCCGAGCCTTCCGTGGCCCAGCGCAGCGCGTCGAGATGCGTCACCGCCTCGGCACCGTAGCGCAACCGCCCGATCATCAGCGCGTGGCGGACCTCCTCCATCATGTTGGAGGCGTCGTTGGAGGCCGAGCCGTCGACGCCGAGCCCGACGATCGCACCGGCCGCTTCCAGTTCCTTCGTGCGGCAGATGCCGGAGGCGAGCACCATGTTCGACGTCGCGCAATGGCAGACGCCGACGCGGTGCCGGCCGAGCCGCGCGATCTCGCCATCATCGAAATGGATGCCATGCGCCAGCCAGACGCGCTCGTTCAACCAGCCGACGGATTCGAGATAGTCGAGCGGGCGCATGCCGAAGCGCGACAGGCAGAAATCGTTCTCGTCCTCGGTCTCGCCCAGATGCGTATGCAGGCGGCAATCATGCTTTTCGGCGAGGTCGGCCGCCGCGCACATCATCCGCCGCGTCACGTTGAACGGCGCGCAGGGTGCGAGCGCGACGGTGGTCATCGCACCGTCCGAGCGGTCGTGATAGCGGCCGATGACGCGCTCGCAATCGGCGAGCACGGCGTCGTCATCCTGCATCAGCCGCTCGTCGGCGACACCGCCGCTCTTGGTGCCCATGTTGATGACGCCGCGTGTCAGCGCGATACGCATGCCGAGCCGGGCCGCTTCCTCGGCCTCGATGTCGACCGCGTCGGGCATGTCGGCCGGGAAGACGAAGAGATGATCGGACGCCGTAGTGCAGCCGGACATCAGGAGTTCGGTCAAGGCGGCGCGCACGGCGAGGCGGAACCGGTCGCGGTTCAGATACGAGCC
This sequence comes from Kaistia algarum, assembly GCF_026343945.1. NCBI lineage: Bacteria > Pseudomonadati > Pseudomonadota > Alphaproteobacteria > Hyphomicrobiales > Kaistiaceae > Kaistia > Kaistia algarum. The sequence continues at coordinate 1,069,569 of NZ_JAPKNJ010000002.1, read as the reverse complement.
CCAGCGCGGATAGAGCGCCTTCAGCCAGGGGAAGAGCTCCTTGTTGATCGCGGCCGGATGGGCGCGCGTCAGCGTCTGGAAGAAATGGTGATGCGTGTTGACGAGGCCCGGCAGGATCACATGCCGCGCCGCGTCAAAGACGGTGTCGTGCACGGGATCGGGCGCGCCCGCGCCGACCAGTTCAACGATCCGCCCACCCTCGACGACAATGCCGCGCTCGGCTCCCTCGGCGAGGACGGCGATGGGGTCCTTAAGCCAGAGGCGCATGGGGGCCTCTTTCATTCTTTACCTCTCCCAGAGGGAGAGGTCGGCCCGATAGGGCCGGGTGAGGGGTTACGGCCTCATCCGGAGAATTCCCTAACCCCTCACCCGCCGGCTTCGCCGTCGACCTCTCCCTCTGGGAAAGGTGAAGAATCGAGCACGCCTTCTTTCTTGAACCCTCCTCTTGAGGGAGGGTCAAAACCGCAAAGCGGTTTTGTGGAGGGGTCGCTTCATTCGGAGACGCAGAGCGCTTCGTCGTCGCGGTGCAGTACGCTTCGGCTTCGCCGAAGCTAGCCCCTCCCCGCAAACGCGAGGGCGTTTTCGACCCTCCCTCAAGGGGAGGGTTCAAGCGGAGATCCCTCGTCGCCGACGTCACCATCACTTCTCCGCCTCCGGATCCCAGCCCAGCACCGCCTTCACCTCCAGAAACTCCCGCAATCCATGTTCGCCGAGCTCGCGGCCATTGCCGGATTGCTTGTAGCCGCCGAAGGGGGCTTCGAAATCGAACCAGGGATTGTTGATGAAGATGCGGCCGGCGCGGATCTTTCTCGCCATTGCGCGGGCGTGGTCCAGGTCGCGCGAATAGACATAGCCGGCGAGGCCGTAGAGCGTGTCGTTGGCAAGCCGGATCGCCTCGTCCTCGTCGTCATAGGTTAGGATCGAGAGCACCGGCCCGAAGATTTCTTCGCGCGCGATGCGCATGTCAGCCTTCACGTCGGCGAAGATGGTCGGGCGCACGAAGTAGCCGCGGTTGAATTCCTGCGGCCGGCCCGGCCCGCCATAGGCGAGCGTCGCGCCCTCGGCGATGCCGGCCTCGATCATGCCCTGGACCTTGGCGAACTGCGCCGCGCCCGCCACCGGGCCGGTCGTGGTCTCGTCGAGTGTGGGATCGCCGACGACCATGGTCTCCGCCACCGCCTTCGCTCGGGCGATCACTTCGTCATGCTGGCTGCGATGCACCAGCATACGCGTCGGCGCGATGCAGGACTGGCCCGAATTGATGAAGCAGCGCTTCACGCCGTCGGTCACGGCGAGGTCGAGATCGGCGTCGGGCAGCACGATATTGGCCGACTTGCCGCCGAGTTCCTGATGCACGCGCTTGACGGTATCGGCGGCGTCCTTCGCGATCTGGATGCCGGCGCGGGTCGAGCCGGTGAAGGAGATCATGTCGATATCGGGATGACGCGATATCGCCGCTCCGACCTCCGGGCCGGTGCCGTTGACGAGGTTGAACACGCCCTTCGGCACGCCGGCCTCGTGCATCACCTCGGCGAGGAGGAAGGCGGAGAGGGGCGAAAGTTCCGAGGGCTTGAGCACGACCGTGCAGCCGGCGGCGAGCGCGGGGGCGAGCTTGGTGACGATCTGGTTGAGCGGCCAGTTCCACGGCGTGATCAGGCCGCAGACGCCGATCGGTTCCAGCACGATGCGCGACTGCCCATGCTGCTGTTCGAAGTCGAAGCCGGCCAAGACCTTGGCGAAGCTCTCGAAATAGATAATCGACGAACCCGTCTGCAGTGCCCAGGACAGCCATTTCGGCGAGCCCATCTCGGCGGTGACGGCGGCAGCGAGTTCCCCCTGCCGCGCTTTGAAGATCTCGACGATGCGCGCGAACAGGGCGAGCCGCTCTTCCTTGCTCGTCGCGGCAAAGGCCGGGAAGGCGCGCCGGGCCGCCGCGACGGCACGGTCGACATCGGCGGCCGAGCCGAGGCTGATCCGCCCGGCCGGCTCCTCGGTGGCCGGGTTGATCACATCATGCGGTCGCGGGTTCACCGCAGGAACGAAGGCGCCGTCGATATAGAAGAGGGTGGTGTCGGTCACGAGGCTTGTCTCTGTTCGTTTGCCGGCACGCGCGCCACATTCGCTGCGGCGCGGGCGATCGCCGCGTCCTGGTGGGGCTGAAGGTCCTGCCACGCCATGCCGGCGATCAGGGTCTGGAACGGGTCGTCGACGGTGCCTTTCTCGCCGGAGAGCGCCTCGACGAGGGCCATGGCGAGGAAGGGGACCGAGGGGCGGTGATAGCCGCCCTCATGCGTGACGAGGACGCGCCCGCCGCACAGCGTATCGGCGGCGACGAGGATTCGCTTCATCATGGCCGCGAAGGTTTCGCCGTCCAGCATCATGCGCGCCTGCGGATCATAGGCGCCGGCATCGAAGCCGGATGCGACGATGATGAAATCGGGCTTGAAGCGATGGAGCGCCGGCAGCACGACGCGGTCCATCACGGCGAGATAGGCATCGATGCCGGAGCCGGGCGGCAGCGGAATGTTGAGATTGGCGCCTTCGCCCGCGCCGGCGCCGATCGTCTCGACCGCGCCGGAATTCGCCGGATAGCAATTGTCCTGGTGGATCGAGATCGTCAGCACCGACGGATCTTCGAAGAATATGCTCTCCGCGCCATTGCCGTGATGCACGTCCCAATCGACGATCGCCACGCGGGCAAGACCATGGGCCGCCTGCGCATGGCGGGCGGCCAGTGCGCCATGATTGAAAATGCAGAAGCCATAGCCATGCGCGGCGACGGCGTGGTGGCCGGGCGGGCGGACCAGAGCATAGGCATTGGCGACCTTGCCCGCGACGATCGCATCGACGGCCTCCAGCATGCCGCCCGCCGCCAGCGCGGCGATTTCATAGCCGCCGGGGCCGAAGGGCGTGTCACCGCCGATCGCGCCGAGGCAGGCGTCGCCGCCGTCGCTCGCGCTCATTTCCTTGAGCCTCGCGAGATAGGCCGGTGCGTGGACGCGCGTGAGCTCCGCGTCGCTTGCCTCGCGCGGCTTGATCGGGGTCAGCTTCTCGGCGAGACCGGCGACATCGAGCAGGTTCTTGATCCGGCGCTTGCTGGCCGGGCTCTCGGAAGCCTCGTCCGGCTCGACCACGCCGCGGCCGGATTTGAGGAATCCGGCCAGCGCCGTGGTGTCGTGCCACATCAGGAGTTCATGCCAGACGAGGCCGGTCGCCCGCTTCATGCCGTGACGCCGTAGTGCTTGGCGGTGGCATCCAGTGACTCGCGGGTGATGTCAAAAATCTCGTCCATTTCGGCCTTCGTCGTGATCAGCGGCGGCATCAGGCTCATCGTGTCGCCATTGGCACGCAGCGCCAGCCCGCGCTTCAGCGCCTCGGCGCTGCAGAAATCGCCGATATGGGCCTCGTAGGGATAGGCCTCGCGGGACGCCTTGTCCTTGACGATTTCGAGGCCGCCCATCAGGCCGACATAGCGGATATCGCCGATCAGCGGATGCTCGGCGAAAGCGTCGAGCTTGGCCTGGAAATAGGGCGCCAGCTCCTTGCCGGCATTCTCGACGATCCCTTCCTCTTCGAGGATGCGGATGTTCTCGAGCGCGACGGCGCAGCAGGCGGGATGGCCCGAATAGGTATAGCCGTGATCCCAGGTGCCGCCCTGGTCGATCAGCACGTCGGCCACGCGGTCCGAGATGATCGTGCCCGAAAGCGGGAGGTAGCCGGAGGTGATCGCCTTGCCGACCTGCATGATGTCCGGCTCGATGCCGTATTTGTAGCAGCCGAACCACTCGCCGGTGCGCCCGAAGCCCATCACGACCTCGTCCACGATCAGCAGGATGTCGTATTTCTTGCAGATGCGCTGGATCTCCGGCCAATAGGTCATGGGCGGGCAGATCGCGCCGCCCGCGCTCTGCGCCGGCTCGGCCACGAAGGCGGCGATGTTGTCCGCGCCGATCTCCAGGATCTTGTCTTCGAGCCACGAGGCGGCGAGCACGCCGAACGCGTCCGCGTCCATACCGGCGCCGTTGCGATACTGGTAGGCCGTCTTGATGTGGGTGACGTTGGAGAGCGGCAGGTCGCCGCCGGCCTTGTGCATCGGCCAGATGCCGGAAAGGCTGGCCGCCATATGCGAGGAGCCGTGATAGGCGAGTTCACGTGCGATGAAGATACGCTTCTCTGGCTTGCCGAGCAGGTCCCAATAGCGCCGCGCGAGACGCGTGCCGGTCTCGTTGGCCTCGGAGCCCGAGGACTGGAAGAAGACGTGGTTGAGATGCGCGGGCAGCATCGAGGTCAGCTTCTCGGCCAGGCTGATCGCCGCACGGTGCGTCGTCTTGAAGAAGGACTGGCAGTAGGAGAGTTCCAGCATCTGCGCCGCGGCGGCGTCGACCAGTTCCTTGCGGCCATAGCCGATATTCACATTGCCGAGGCCGGAGAGCCCGTCGATCAGCCGCTCGCCATCCGTATCCCAGACATAGATGCCCTCGGCATGCGCCGCGACGCGCGCCCCGATCTGGCGCAGGCTCGCATGGTCGGTGGAGGGGTGCAGGTAGTGCGCCCGGTCGAGCACCTGCCAGCTCTGCGTATCCAGCTCCTTGAAGGCCATCGTCGTTTCCATCCGTTCCTGTCGTTGGCGCGATGTCATCCCTTCACTTCTGCCTGGGGGGTGAAGAAAGGAGGCTCGCATTCCACCCGACTAGACCGCGCGCCCCGCCCGGCGACCATTGCTGCGCTGGCGCAAAAACATGGCAGGGCGTGCGGCCGGTCGTTCAGTGGAGCCGTTCGCTGCGATACTGGCCCGGCGCGATGCCGAACTGTTTGCGGAAGGCGCGGCTGAAATGGGAAAAATCCTTGAATCCGCAGTCGAATGCGATCGTCGCGATCGGCAGGCCGCGCTTCAGCGGATCGGCCAGCGTGCGGCGGATGCGGTCGAGCCGCTGGGCCTGGATGAAGCGGGCCAACGGCTGGTCCTCGGCCTCGAACAGCTCATAGAGCCGGCGGAGCGAGATGCCCAGTTCGGCCGCGACGGAGCGGGGCGAGAGCGCCGCGTCGTCGAGCCTTGCGAGAACATGCGCTTTGATACGCTCGACTTGAGCGAGGCTGTTTGCCGACATTGTTTCGGGGTCGGCACCGATCAGCGCAGTGGCGAGGAGTTCGAGGAGATGCGTCTCCAACCGCCCCGCGAGCGCCGGCTGGATCTCGCCTGGACGGTCGCAGAGGCCGGCTGCCAAATCGACGATGAAGCGGCCGGGAATGCGCGTCGCGTCGATCGGCTGCGCGATCAGCCGGTCGACCGAGGGTACGCGCTCGCGCAAGGCCGCACGCGGAACCTTGAGCGCGATCTGCCGGTAAGGGCCGGAGAGGCGCATCCGGTAAGGCCGGCGGCTGTCATAGAGCACCATGGAATGCGGCCTTGTGACGAGATCGCGCCCGTCCTGCTCGAAGGCGAAGGCGCATTCGCCCTCGATCTGAATGGTGAGTTCGTACCAGCGATCATCGCTCGCCCGGATTTCCGCCTCGGTGCGCGAAACTTCGAGGCTGGTCGAGACGATGTCCGCCAGCGTCACCTCGCCGAGCTGAAGTGACCCCACCCGGCCATAGAAGCCTTCGAAGCTGTTGCGGGAGAGGCGCGTCGGCGGAAACAGGCTGTTGGTCGCCTGAAGCCAATAGTCGAGCCGCTCGCGCGCCGGCACCGCGTCGGTGGAAAGCTCCCGCCAGCCGAAGCCTATCGCCGTCATCGATGCCGCTCCTCAGGTTGAAAGGATGTCCGAGCCTTCGAACAGATCCTCAGGCGCGAAGTCGGTCGTGATCAGTTCGTCCTCGCGCAGATAGCGGATGACCGTCTCCAGCATGGTCCGGTTCTTCGCGAGGCCGACCGGCCAATAGTCGGTCCCTAGCTCCCGCTCCGCCTCGAGCAGCGATTCGAGCGCCCAGGGCAGCATGGTCGAGAGCGCCACCTGGTCGAACAGTTTCGCCCGGGCGATTTTCTGCGCCTCGGAGAACGCGTCGAACAGCGCTTTCGCCAGGGCTGGGTTTTCTTTCGCCAGTGGTTGCTTGATGGCGAGAATATGCATGGGCGGGAAGATGCCCGTCTCGCGATAATATTCTAGCTCGACGGTCTTGGGATCTTCGAACAGGCGACCCACTGTTTCCGAAGGCCAGGTGCTCGGCGCCCTTGCCGTGTAGAGCGCGTCGATCTCGCCGGTAGCCAGCAGTTCGGCGAGGCTCTTGTCGGTGCGATGCTCGATCGTGAACTTCGGCGGATAGACCTGCGGATGCTCGTCGCCGGAGCGCGGGGCTTCGAGCCCGCCGGTTACATAAATCGGCGCGTTCCGCGGAAGTCCATGGAATTCCTCGAAGATTCCGCGCTGCCAGACGGCGGCGGCCATGTCGAAGACCATGAGGCCGATCCGCTTTCCGGCCATGTCGGCCGGCTTTTCGATGCCGCTCTTCTTGTTCACGAAGACGCTGGAAAAGCGGAAATGGCGCGAGGGGAACAGCGGTACCGCCAGATAGGGTCGTTCGGGCCGCTCCAGCGTCCGGAGATAGGTCGCGAGCGGGAATTCGCAGACGTCGAAATAATGCTCCTTGAGCTGCCGGTTGAAGAGAGCCTGCACCCCCATCAGCGTGACCTCGGGCACCACGCCGTCGATCATCACTTCGCCATTGGCGATAGGGCGGGTCCGGTCGCTGTCGCTGACGCCGATCTTGAGCTTAAGTCCTGACATTCTTCACTTTTTCCTAGGCGTCGAGATCTGCGCGATGAGCACGTCGAGGAGTTCCGGCAATGCCAGCGGTGTCGCATTCGCCCCGCCTCGGGCATAGATTCCGGTCGCCTGCACGGTGTCGATGCCGAGCCGGTTCGCGAGCCGGCCGATCGCGTCCTTGCAATCGTCGAGGGTCGGCAGCGCCCGGATCGCCTCGGCCTTCGGCAAAAAGTCATTGGCGCCGAGGAGTGGGATGCGCTCGGCGCCGACCAGCCGGCTCGACGCGACATTGTTTGCCGCGCGCTCGCCCTTGCCGATGACGAAGCTGCGATGTGTCAGTCCCGGCGCCACCCAGGCGATGACGTCGTCATAATGGGGCCGGATCCGCGCCACCACATCGGCGACCGCCTTGGCCATCTCATTGTGCATCAAAACATAATGCCGCTTTTCCTCCTCGCCCCAGCGCCAGCGCGTCGCCGAGATCGCCGTTGCCGTCGAGTTGTCGCGCCAGGGCGAGACGGCATTGCCGCGCTTCTCGAACAGGCCCGGATCGTCATAGGCGGTCGCCGGCGAGGGCAGGCCGTTATAGGCGACGATGTGCTCATAGGGCACTACCGACATCGGCTCGGAGATCACCATGCGGTGGATCAGCGTCCCGGCATCGTTCATCAGGGGAGCAAGATTGAGCACGTCCTGAGAAAACTCAGGTTCCAGCCGCGCCATCAATTCCTGCGGCAGATCAAGCCGCGCGATCGGTTTGAAGCCGGAATCGGCAAGCCGCTGGTTGATCGCTTTGTGTTCCGACGAAAAGGGATAGGGCTTGGTCTTCGTGCAGGGCATGAAGAGCAGAACCCGCCGCTTCGCCTTCGGCAGGTCGGGGACGTACTCGTTTCGGACGAAGTCGAGCCAGGCCGCGATGCGCGGATGGGTGAGTGAATCGACGTTGTCCTGCGGGCTGTAGAGGCAGAGCGAGGGATCCAGCACGAAGGGGCTCTCGATCTTCTGTGCCGATTCCTCGATGCGCTGGGCGCGATTGGTGACAGTGACCATGATTCTCGTTCGGCTGGGTTTCAGGCGACCTTCTCGGCCCGCTTCGCGCGGTTTGCCTCGAAGGCGGAAAGGTCGAGTTCGACTACGTCGTAGCTCTTGAGGGCCGGGACGTAGCCGGGCGCATCGTCGAGGAAGAGCTGGCGCGTGATGCCGAAGGCGATGCGGTCGGCTGTGAATTTGAGCTGCGAAATGCCCGCTGCGCCGCCGAGGCTCGGCATGGCGGCGAAGGTGTTGCAGTAGATGTTCTTCAGGAACGGCGCCGCGCCGGGGACCTTCTCGGTGAACTGGAAGGCACCCGTCAGATAGGGATAGCGCGCCAGAACCGGGCTCTCTTCGCCGGACGGCGGCGTGTAGCGGTCCTGCCAGAGCGCGATCTTGTCGGCGAAGCGGGAAAGTTCCGGCCGGTCGGCCATCTCGACCGAGAAGCCCGTGCCGACGATCAGGAAGTCATAGTGAGCGGTCAGGTGCGGCGTCACGAGGCGGATGCGGCCGCCGTCCATGGCAAGGCCGTCGATCGGGCTGCCGAGATGCAGATCGAACGTACCGAACCGTGCGCAGCGGTCGAAGGTCTCCTGCGGCGGCGGCTGGTTCATGGCGAGAAAATTCGACATGAAGCTCCATTTGTCGGCGTCGGGCAGGTCGCCGAAATGGCGCATGAAGCCGGCAAATTCGATCCAGCGGTTCGGATTGACGGAGGGCAGGCGCTCGCGGCGGGCGAACACGTCCACGATCGCGCCGGCCTCCAGCGCCGTCGCGGCATTGTCGAAGGCCGAGGCACCGGCACCGATCACGGCGACGCGCTTGCCGCGCAGAGCCTCGAAATCGATGGCGTCGGCGGTATGAGCGTAGCGGTCCTTCGGCAGCGATTCCGAGACGATACGAGGGATCAGCCAGCGCCCGGAGCCCTCGATGCCCGTCGAGAGCACCACATTGCGGGCAAGGATGCGCTCCGACTTGCCTCCGATCGTGGCGTGAACGGCGAGGATGCCATCCTCAAGCGGCTCGATGTCGGTGACCTCGGCGTCGTTCGTGGTCTCGATGCCGATGGTCTGCTGCAGCCAGACGACATAGTCATGCCAATCTCGCCGATCGATCTTGTGCAGCTTCGCCCAGGCCTCTGCGCCGTACTTGGCCTCGAACCAGGCGCGAATGGAAAGCGCCGCCGTGCCGAGTTCCGGGCCCGAGACATGCTTGGGCGTGCGCAGCGTATGCATGCGGGCAAAGGTTCGCCACGGGCCGGAAAGGCCGGCGGGGCTCCTGTCGAGGATGCGGATATTGGTGACGCGTTCCCGCAGCAGGCGGAAGGCGACAGCAAGGCCGTTCTGTCCGCCGCCGACGATGGCTACGTCGAGCACGTTCTCCCCGCCATGACTGCGCGGCTTAACCCATTCCCGCGCCGGGTAGTTCACGCAGTCGAGCTCGAACCGCGCCCGTTCGGCGAGTTCGTCGAGGGCTCGGGAATGCGTCGTCATCGCGTCAGCTCCACAAGGTTCGTTCTGGCGAAGACGACGGGGGTTGTCCGTGGGGGAGCCACGGCGCCGCAGCGCAGCCCGGTCTTCGAGGGGGAGTCCGATCCGGATTTCCGGTCGATCGGCCACGTCGCGGAGAAGCAAATGCCATACCAATCCCGCATCGCAGCATCGCATGGCCGTGGGCGGCATCATGACGAAAGGCTGAGCAGCTTCTGCCCATTCTTCAGGCTGTCGTCATGGCCGCGGGCGGCGCTGTGCGGGTGGAGGCCAGGAAGGCGGCGAGAGAGCGCTGCAACCGCGCGGGGTCGAGATCGCGAAGGATCACGACCAGTTCCAGGTCGTCGGGTGCGCTGCCGGGCGGCAAATGCTCCGGCCGATGCACGATATGGCGAACCGATTGCACGAGGACCGGGCCACGCCCGATTTCGCCGGCCAGTGTCAGCGTCCCCTTGAGGCGCAGCAGCTTGCCGCCGTGCCGATGGGCGAGCAGCGACAGCCAAGTTGCGAAGGCCGACCAGTCGACAGGGCCGGGAAGGCGCAGAACGCCGGAGCGGATGGTGGCATGCCGCTCTTGGGACGGTGAAGCCGAAAAGGTCCGCGCGCCGCGAGCGCCCGGCACGACCGGAAAGGCATCCGGATCGAACGGGTCAAGCGAGCCGTCGTCGAGAAGGATACGGGCGAGCGGATTGATCGCAGTGATGCGCGGCAGGAGCGATGCGGCGGTGCCCTCACTTGCCAAGTCGGCCTTGGTCAGCAGCACGAGGTCCGCGCAGACGATTTGCGACAGAGCCTCTTCGGTGTCGGCAATCGCCTCGGCGCCTTGCGAGAGATCGACGAGCGTCACGACGCGGCCGGGCCGGAAGCGCGGTTTCAGCATGCGGTCGAGGGCCAGCGTCGCGACCAGACCGGCCGGATCCGCGATGCCCGAGGTTTCCACCAGGACGCGGCTGAAGGCGGGGATCGTTCCCGCAGCCCGGCTCGTCGCCAGATTCAGCAGCGCGTCGCGGACGCTGCCGTCGACGGCGCAGCAGATGCAGCCATTGCCAACGACGGCGGCATTGCCGCCGGAAAGGGCAATCAGCCGCTGGTCTAGCGGCAGCGACGCGAACTCGTTGACGAGGATCGCCGTGTCCCGCAGGCGGCCGCTCTCAAGGAGGCGCCGGATCAGGCTCGTCTTCCCCGATCCGAGAAAGCCGGTGAGCACATCGACGGGGATGAGGTCGGCGCCCTCGCTCATGGGCCGTCCATCCGACGCAGAAAGGCCTCGTCCAGAGGGTCGGGCGCGCTACGGCCGAGGCGATCAACCGCTGCCCACAGCGCGCCGAGATCGGCGACCAGTTCCGTCCGGCCCGTCGGGCCGGTCACGCGAAACCCCTGGCCCCAGGCGGCAATGCCGACGCCGGTACCAGTGGCCGCCCGCGCGGCGATGCGGGCGAGAGCCACTCTCCCGGCCGCGGGCCGAGAGGGAAGGGAGGGGCCGGTGCTCCAGTGGATGGTCGTGAACGAACCGCAGAGGCCGCACATGGCGCAGACCGCCGTCTACGGCTTCGGGCCGGGCGTTCCCTTCGGATGGCGCTGCAGGAAGTCCTTGGCGATTTCCTCGAAGGTCACGAACTTGACGCCCGGATGACGCGCAATATGGCCGAACAGCCGCTCATGCATCGCCAGCACCTGGGGCCTGCCCGAGACGTCCGGGTGGATGGTGATGGTGAAGACGGCATAGTCATATTCGCGGTAGATCCAGTCGAACTGGTCGCGCCAGAGCTCCTCGATATCGCGCGGGTTGACGAAGCCGTGGCTGTTCGGCGCCGCCTTCATGAACATCATCGGCGGCAGATCGTCGATATACCAGGAGGCGGGGATCTCGACGAGCGGCGTCTCCGTGCCGCGGTTCATCGGCGTCATCCAGCTTTCCGCCGGCTTGCCATAATCGATCTTCGACCAGCTTTCGCCCGTGCGGGCGTAGTAGGGGAAAAAGTCGTTATGCATCAGCGAGTGGTCGTAGATGATCCCGCGTTCGATCAGCATTTCGATGGTGGTGTTCGAGAATTCCCACCACGGTGCGACATAGCCGGATGGCTTGCGGCCCTGGAGCTTCTCGATCAGCGCGATCGACTTGTCGAGCACGGCGGCTTCCTGGTCGCGCGTCATCATCAGCGGGTTCTCATGGCTATAGCCATGCATGCCGATTTCATGGCCCGCCGCTGCCACGGCCTTCATCTCGTCCGGGAAAGTCTCGATCGAGTGGCCGGGAATGAACCAAGTCGTCTTGATGCCGAAGCGGTCAAACAGCTTCAAAAGCCGCGGCGTGCCGACCTCGCCGGCGAACACGCCTCGAGAGATGTCGCAAGGGCTGTCCTCGCCGCCATAGGAGCCAAGCCAGCCGGCGACCGCGTCCACATCGATGCCATAGGCGACGAAGATTTCCTTAGCCATGCTTACCTCTTGTGCTTTGCGGCTTTTGCCGGGATGCGCGCGTCAGGCCGATGCAAGGACCTTGCCCCAGCCGGAGATCGGCTCCCACGCGCCGGCGATCTTCAGGGACTCGCGAAAGGTGATGGCGATCGAATCGACGATCGGGATGCCGAGTTCGGCCTCCATCTCCTCGACCAGCTCGGTCGCGTTGAAGTTCGTGCACACCACCGCGATGCAATCTGGCTTGGAGGCCGCCGCCTCGCGCAGGACATAGCGTATGTCGTCTGGCGACGCGGCACCGATGCCGATGTTCTCGCGGATGCCGAGATAGCCCGCCGATGTGACCGTGAAGCCCTGCCGGGCATATTCGGTGCCGATGTCGGCGGTGATGTCGGCGGTGTAGGGAACCGCAAGGCCGATCCGCTTCCAGCCGAATTCCTCGAAGGTCTCGTAGAAGGCGATCGTCGAGGTAGACACCGGCAGGCCGGTCTGGTTGCTGATCGCGTCGCAGAGCATGTGATCGCTTTCGAGCCCGCGCCAGCTTGCCGATGTGCCGTTCCAGACCAGCGCCTGGATTGGCGCATCGGCGAGCAATCGTGCCCCGGCCAGCATCGGCTCCAGCTGGAATTGCGCTTCAGATGTCGCCTCCAGCGCGAGGTGGGTGACGCGGATGCGCGAAAAATGATGCGTCACCCTGCCATCCAGCTGCCGGTTCATCGCATAGGTCAGCGGCTCCAGCCAGGTGTTGGACGAGGGCGTGATGTGGCCGATGCGGACCATGGTCATGGCGTTCCGATGGGTTCGAGTTCGGGAAATCCTGCCGTCAGCCGGCCCTCAAAGAAGACGAGCGGTGAGCCCGGCTGTGCCGAAAGCGCGACGACCTCGCCGATCATGATGCGGTGGTCGCCGCCATCATAGACATGGCGCGTCTCGCATTCGAGATGGGCGAGGGCGCCCGGCAGGAGTGGCAGGCCGCGCGGTGAGATGATCATCGGCTCGCCGCCTTCGAAGGCCTCGAGCGTGTTCTTGGCGAAGTGCTTCGCCTCGCTCAATTGCTCCGCCGCAAGGATATTGATGGCAAAGCGGCCTGCGGTCTCGAAGATGCCGCGCGAGCGCGCCTTGTCCTTGAGGCACCAGAGGACCAGCGGCGGCTCCAGCGAGACGGAAGCGAAGGAATTGATCGTCATGCCGGCGAATGTGTCGCCGACATGCGTCGTCACCACGGCGACCCCGGTGGCGAACAGCGAACAGGCGCGGCGAAATTCCGCCGGATCGAAGGCGTCGCTCATGCGAAGGCCCTCCCTTCGACGGGTAGATGGCGCGCGACCGGCAAAGGTTCATCCCTCTGGCTGTCCGCGAAGGCGACGACATGCGGCTCCAACCGGCCGGCTAGAGCGCGCGCATCGGCCAGACTGGCGGAGAGCCGGGCGACGGAATCGGCGACGCGCTCACGCAGCGTTGTGGGATCGATGGTCTGGAGCTTTCGGCCGGCGACGACATGCCGTCCATCCGCGAAGACATCGGTGATCGAGGCGGAGTCGGCGGCGGTGACAATTTGATTGAGGGGATCGGTCAAAGGCATGAAATCGATGTGTGAGAGATCGAAAAGGACGAGATCGGCGGCAGCGCCAGTCTCGATGCGGCCGGAATGGCCAAGGCCGGGCAGGGCGCCGCCGCCGGAAGTTGCGAGGCGCAGCGTCTCCGCGGCATCAAGCCATGTTTCGCGCGGCGCATCGAAGACGCGCGAGGCATAGGAGGCGAGGCGGGTGGCCTGCAGCATGGAGAGCGCATCGGAGGAATTGGCGCCGTCGGTGGCGAGACCGACGCGTAGGCCGCGCTCCAGCATCGGTCGGACATGGGCAATGCCGGCGCCGAGGCGGAAATTGCTGGCCGGTATCTGCGCCACCGAACAGTGATGCGCGGCGAGGATGTCGAGGTCGCGCCCGTCGAGCCAGACGGCATGAGCGGCGATGAAGCTAGGCCGCAACACGCCGAGATCGGCAAGGCGGCGGACGGGTGAAACGCCCCAGAGCTTTCGCGCTGAAGTCGCCTGAAGCCTCGATTCGGCGATGTGCATGTGGATCGGCAGATCATGGCGCTCGGCCAGATCCACGCATTGCATCAGGAAGCGCTCCGAGCAGTGATGCGGAATCGTCGGCGCGATGGCGAGGGAGATGCCCGGCGGCAGGCGGTCGCGCGCGGCGAAGATCGCCTCCATGGCTGCGATTGTCTCGTCGCCATTGGCCAGCTGGAATCGGCCGACGGTCTCGTGCAGATCTTCGGGGAGCGAATCCATCAGGCCCGGAACCGCCTGGAACAGATTGAGATCGGCGACCATCGGCGCCAGAACGGCCTTCATGCCGGCATCGGCATAGCCGTTGGCCACCGCCAGGAACCCTTCCAGCGTCGGGCGCGGGAACTCGTAGACGAGATCGAAGCAACTCGTGCAGCCCTTCGACAACATGTCGAGCGCGCCGAGGAGCGTCGAGAGATAGATCGTCTCGGGATCGCGTGCTCCGGCAAGCCACGGCCCGTTGGTGAGCGAGGCCTCGAGCGTCCAGCGCTCGGCGACGCCCTTGACCAGATTGGCGTGGCCATGCGTATGCGCATTGACGAAAGCCGGTAGGATCAGCCGGTCGGAGGCGTCGAAGCGCTGGGCGTCAGGGCGACCGATCGCGCCCGGCGCGGCGATTGCGGCGATCCTGCCATTCTCGATCAGGAGGTCCCTCCGGCTGGCCTCGCCCGCGAGCGGGTCAGCCACCATTCCGCCGGCAAGGAGAAGGGGAGCCGCGCTCATCGGGTCGTCTCGGACAGGTGCGTCGCGATCCAGTGGCGCGCAACCTCGGACCGGCCGGCGAACCAGACGCCCTCATGGCTTTGGGCAAGATCGAGGAAGCGCTGCACAGCCTCGAAACGCGACGGCTGGCCGGAGATGCGCGAATGCAGGCTGACGGTCATCATACGGGGCGTGTGTGCGCTCTCGGCATGGAGGACGCGGAAGGCCGCCGCGAGGTGATCGTAGAAATCGTTGGCGGTGCCCAGCTTCGCCGTCGCGAGGCGGTTGTCGTTATGGGTGAAGGAATGCGGCACGACGAGATGCGGCTTGCCGGCGACTTCAACGAAGTAGGGAAGATCATCGGCGTAGGAGTCGGAATCATAGAGAAATCCGCCATGCTCGACGAGCAGCGCCCTCGTCGCCTCGCTGGAGGAATAGCGGCTCTGCCAGCCGAGCGGCGGCCTGCCGATCGCCGCCTCGATACCGCGATAGGCGGCGGCGATGGTGCCGCGCTCCTCGGCCTCGCTCATCCGGTAGTGGCGCAGGAACCGATCGCCATGGCAGCAAAGGTCGAGCCCGCTGTCACGGATCGCGGCCGCGATTTCGCCGTTGCGGACAAGCGCCTGCGCGCAGGCATTGATGGTGAGGGAAACACCGCGCGCCGCGAAGAGATCGTGGAGCCGCCAGAAGCCGACGCGCGAGCCATACTCGAATAAGGTCTCGGCGACGAAATCGCGCTTTCCGGCAGCGACCTCGCCCGGAATGGCATCCGTCAGCGCCGCCTCCGTGGCGCCGTCGCCATCGGGGATCGACGGCTCGGCGCCTTCCTCGACATTGAGCACGACGACAAGCGCCAGCCGCGCCCCGCCGGGCCATTTCGCGTCGGGCGGATTGCGGCCGTAGCCGACGAAATCGCGATCGCCGTCGCGGACCATCTTCATGATGAGGGCCGTGTTGTCAGGTCGCCCATCGCTTCGGCGAAGGCGAGAAGCTGCTTTTCCGAGCGCGGACCGCCGATCAGCGAAAGTCCGATCGGGCAGCCTTCAAAGCTCGCCGCCGGAATGGCGATCTGCGGCAGGCGCGTCAGGCTCGCGACGGAAGTGAGCGCCAGCGTCTTCTCGCGGAAGGCGATCTGCGCCGAGACGGGCGCGCTGCGCAGCGGCGGTAGGTCGTGCGCCGTCGGGATGACGATCATGCCGTCATCGCCGAGGAGGTCGACGAGCCGATCGGTCAGCGCCTCGCGGCGCGGCACGGCGGCAGCGACGGTCTCCGGCTTCACGGTCGAGGCAAGCTGGATGCGCTCGTGGACGGCCTGCGACAGGTTCCGGCCCGGCGCAGTTCCCCAGGCGCCGAGCGTCGACCAGAGGTCGTGCAATTGCAGCGGGCGGAAGGTGTCCAGCCAATGCTCGACGCCTTCCTCATAGAGCGTGATTTCGCGGGCTGTCCCTAGTGATTGGGCGACGGACAGCAGCGCCTCGCCAATGCCGCCCACCGGAATGTCGAACGCGTCACGGGCGATCATCAGCCGTGGTGGCCTCGCCGTGCCGATCGGCCCGAAATAAGCCTCCGACACGCGGCGAAGGGTCCGGGCGTCGTTCGCCAGCCAGCCGACCGTGTCGAAGCTCGGCGCCATCGCCATGACGCCGGCCGCCGAGACGCGGCCATAGGTCGTGCGGAGGCCATAGAGGCCGCAGAAGCTGGCGGGCACGCGGATCGAGCCGCCCGTGTCGGTGCCGAGGGCAAAATCCGCCAGCCCCGCCGCGACCGCCGAGGCCGAGCCGCTCGACGAGCCGCCGGGTACGCGGTCGGGCGCCTTCGGATTGATCGGCGTGCCGAAATGCGGGTTCATGCCGAACATGCCGCAGGCGACTTCGTCCGTGTTGGTCTTGCCGATCATGGTCGCGCCAGCGACCAGCGGCACCAGCACGGCAGGCGCCGTCGCGACGGCGGGCGCGCCGTCGCGGAGCTGATCCGGATTGCCCCAGGCCGAGCGATAGCCCGCAATGTCGAACAGGTCCTTGACCGCGAAGGTGAGGTCGGAAAGCGGGCCGCTTTCCTTAAGGCGCAGCGGCGCGCGGCCGTGATCGACGAAGGCCAGGCGGGCGATCTCGTCGGCGCTCGGCGGGTTCGGCATGTCCACCGCCCTCACTCCGCCGCGGGACGGAGGCTCGTCGCCTCGGGTAGGCCATAGCCTGCCATGAAGCCGTCGACGAAGCCTTTGACGCCGTCCCAATCGAAAAAGCGGAAAGAATTGCCGCGCGTCACGAAGGTCGGGCCGGAATAGAACATTTCATATTGCAGATGGCGCGAGCCGAACTCGGAGCCGATCGCGTCCCAGGCGAGCTTCATGAGTTTGACGCGGCCTTCGGAATTCGTCGCTACCGAGCGCTGCGTCTTCTCGATGATCGCCCGCGTCTCCGGCGTCTCGAAATCGGCATAGGAGGAGGGGACCATGATCATGCCGCCGCCCGACAGGGTGCGGATCGCCTCGGCCACTTCCGGGTAGGTGGTCTGCGCGATCACCTGTGCCGTGCAGAGCATCGTCCGGTTGGGCACGTAATAGCCGTTGAAATGCTCGCCGGCCGCCTCCATGGCGACGATCAGCGCCTCGATATTGTTGACCTTGGCCGCAAGCAGGCCGAGCGTTTCGCGAACCTGCGGATAATTGATGATGTTGTTGATCTCGGCGATCTTGCGGGCGAGGCCGAGCAGGAACTGCAGCTTCACCATCAGGCGGATCATGCACTGGTAGTTCTGGAAGACGTGAGCGCGCGTGTCGTGCCACTGCGCCTGCGCCATCTTCAGATCCTTGAAGACAAACACATGATCCCACGGGATCTTCACGTCGTCGAAATAGACGACGGCGTCGTTCTCGTCGAAGCGCGTCGACAGCGGATAGTCGAATTCCGACGTCGCCGCCTGTTCATAGGAGCGGCGCGACATCAGCGTCAGGCCCTTGGTGCCGACCGGGAGCATGGCGGTGAAGGCATAGGCCTCGTCGCCCGCCTGCAGCGCGTTGAAGCCGGAGACCAGCATCTCGTTGGCCATGATGCCGCTCGTCGCCAGCATCTTGGCGCCGCGAATGGTGATGCCCGCGGAATCCTCATCGACGATCGACGCGACCAGATGCGGGTCAGGCTGGCCACTGGCGGTCTTCGCCTTGTCCGATTGCGGGTTGATGATGACGTAGGAGAGGTAGTGGTCATTGTCGCGGGCATAGTCGAAATAGGATTCGACCGCTGCCGCGCGGGCCGGGTCATTATCGCGGAAGGCGGGCAGGCCCATGCGGAAGCCGGCGAGCGTCGAAGCGACGTGGTCGGGCGAACGGCCCACCATGCCGCAGGTCAGCCGTGCCCAGCGCGCCAGCGCTTCGCGACGCTCGACCAGTTCGCGAGGGTTGCGCGGCAACTGCCAGGCGCGGCTGACGCGGTCGCCGGTCTTCGGCGACACGAACGTCATCGCCTCGAGATTTTCCGGGGCCGACTGGTAGTCGTAGAACCCGCCTGACGTGGCAACGGACTTGGCGAAGGCCGGGTCGGTCGTGACGTCTACGACCTTGCGACCATCGATATAGATGGTGCGGCCGTCCTTCAAACTGTCGATGTGGCGCTTGCCGTCTTTCACCATGGCGGATCCTGCTTTCCAAGCTGGATGCCGACGCCAGGCTTCTTGCCCTTTGCAATCGGGGACGAGATTGAAACGGAATGCGAAAGGCCGGATCGGCTGTCAGCCTCGCCCATTTTTGGGTCCGATGCTGCAATGCGAAAACTAGGCGCGCGACTCATGCGCCGTCAAGCCCCGGTTCGCCGGCGGTGCCCCGCCGCGCCAGATAGGCTCTTGCGAAGGCGTCAGGCGTCAGGCTCGGCGACAGGCCAAGATCAAGCGACAGGCGCAGGACATCCGGCGTCTCGACACCCACGGCCTCCGTCAGCGCTTCGTCGGCGAAGAAGGCCGCCGTCGGCAGGTCCGCCGCCAGAACGCCGCGGGCCAGCCCGAGCACGCGATCGGCCCGCCGCGCGACGAAGTCCATATCGTGGCAGACGAGGACGATCAGCGATCCGCCAGCCTTTTCCTCGGCGATGATCGTCTCGAGGCGCTGCATGGCTGCCCTGTCGAGCCCGCGCTGCGGTTCGTCCAGCAGCAGGATCGGCGGCCGCATGGCGAGCACCGACCCGACGGCGACGAGACGGCGGGCCGAGGCGTCGATGTCGAGGGGGTGCATCGCGCCGGATCCCGATAGCCCGATCCGGTCCAGAACCTCGGCGATCCGTGCTTCCAGCGCCTCGCCGGTCAGACCCTGCTGCTTCGGTCCGAAGGCGATCTCGCCATGGATCGTCGCATTGAAGATCTGCTGCTCCGGCACCTGGAAGACGGTGCCGATGTGCTGGGCCAGTTCGTGGATCGGCGTGTCCGAAGTCGACATGCCGTCCACCGTGATGTGGCCGGCGGCCGGCTGGTAGAGCCCGTTGAGGAGGCGCAGCAGCGTGCTCTTGCCGGCGCCGTTGCGCCCGACGATCGCCAGTACCTCGCCGCGCTGGCCCGAGAAGTGGATATCGCTGAGGACCGGCTTGTCCTCCACATACGCGAAACTGACGTGTTCAACCGATAGCATGGGAGGCCTCGAAGAAGGGACGCGCCTCGGCGAGCGTCAGCGGCAGCGGCCGTTCCTCTGGCCAGGCGCCGGCCTCGCGCAATGCGGCGGCTGTCGCGGCGACCGAGGTCATGCCGAGCGCCTCGATGCAGCGCCGATCGTTCAACACCTCGCTCGCCGTGCCGGTTACCAAGATCCGCCCGGCTTCGAGCAGCATGAAACGGTCGGCGAGCGCCAGCGACGGGCGAAGCGCCACTTCCAGCACGACGATCGTCAACCCGCCCGGCAACTTGTCGATCTGCTCGATCAGATCGTCGCGCGACTCCGGGTCGAGATTGGAGGTCGGCTCGTCGAGGACGAGCACGCGCGGACGCATGGCGAGCGCGGCGGCGATGGAAAGCCGCTGCTGCTCACCCCCGGAGAGCGTGAACGGATCGCGCTCGGCCAGATGAGCAACGTTGCAGATCGCCATCGCTTCCTCGACGCGCTGGCGGATTTCCGCTTCCGGAAGCGCGAGATTGCACGGGCCGAAGGCGATTTCCTCATAGACGGTGAAGGCGCAACCGGTCAGCTGCTGTGAGGGGACCTGCCCGACATACTGGATAGCCGAGGCGCGGTCTGCGATCGACCATTCCGTCCAGTCGCGCCCCTCCATCGTCACGGTGCCGTGTTCGGCCTTCAACGCGCCCTCGGGCAGATGGCCGGAGAGCCATTTGGCGAGCGTCGTCTTGCCGGCAGCGTTTGGCGCGAGGATGGCGACGCGCTCGCCCGCCTCGATCGACAGGGAAAGCCCGTCCAGGATGGGCGTCTCGGCCTGCGGGAAACGGAAGCGAAGGTCGTGGATCTCGATCAGAGGCGCCAAAGCAAAGGCAATCCCAGTTGGAGCACGGCGAGGGTCAGCAGAAGGCGGCGCAGCCATATCTGGAAGGTCGAATCCGGCGGTGCGTTGATGACGGTTCGGCGGTTATGGGCGCGGAAAGCCCTGCCGGAAAGGATCGAGGCGCGGTGGTCGAGATCGGACAGCGCCAGCGTGATCAGCGGAACGAGCAGCACCGGCAGAGCCTTGGCCCGGGCCTTCCATGAGCCGGTCAGGTCGAGTCCGCGCACGCGCTGCGCGTCGCGGATCGCGTGCGCCCGCTCGGTGAAGGGCTCGATCAGCAGCAGGGGGCTGGCAATCAGATAACCGACACCCGGCGGCACGCCGCGCTGGTCGAGCGCCTTCAGCATTTCGGACGGGTGCGTGGTCGTGACGAAGAGCAAGGTTGCCATCAGCATGGCGGCGACCCGCATGAACACCCGAAGCGCATAGTCGAGGCCGGTGGTGCTGACCTGAAGCGGCCCCAGGGCGGCGAAATCCTGCCGGTCGATCAGCAGGCCGTGCACGACGACGAGCGCGACACCGATCGGCACCATCGTCATCAGCAGCCGCTTGACCGCCCGTCGGCCCACGCCCGTGACCAGCGCCACCAGGATTGCGGCAAGTGCCACAGTTGCCGATCCCGCCGTCGGCAGCACGATCGCCGCCGAGATCATCCATAGCAGCAGGCAGAGGCTCGTCAGCGGGTTGGCCTTGTGCAGGAAGCTGTTGCCTGCCGAATAGAGCAGGGACGGCTTGCTGGCCTTGTTCTTCGCGGCACTCGCCACTTCACTGCCCTTCCGGCTCGCGGGAGCGCTTCGGGTCCATCATACCGCGCGCCGGCGAACGACGAGTTCGTCCCAGGTCGAGAGGGCGCATGTTTCGCGGCTGAACGAAAGATCGGTGAGTTCCAGCACGACGATCTCGCATGTCGTCCGCACCAGGCAGCCGGACAGCATGTGGCCGCCGAACATGTCGCCCTTGTGGTCGGAGCAGGAGATGTGGACATGACCGCCGGTCGCCTCGACCGTGCCGATCATGGAAACGATCTCGAACAAGCCTTCACGCAGATGGCCACCCGGCTGGGCGGCGTAGCGGATCATGGCATGAGTCAGGCTGCCGACGACGGTGACGATGGCGGCGGCCGGCAACTGGTTCGCGGCAACGAAGGCCTGCAGCGTATCGAGCACATCCTCGCCCGGCTCCAGCCTCATGGCGAAAAAGCGGCCGCCGCTGGGGATCGCTTCGGGAACGGATATCGGTCTTGCGACGACGGTCATGGCGTCATTGTCCACAGGGATATGATTTCTGTATGCAACTATCGTTTCTTTGGATAAGCCCGGTCAAGGCAGCCGATTGCGGAAATAGCGATCGGTCATTGCCTCGCGAATGGGCAGGCCGAAGGGCAGCTTCCTGCATTACGATTGGCCTGTCGCATAGAAGCACTGGACCTCCCGCATGTCACGAAATCCTCTGTCGGCCATTTCGCCCGGCAGTGAAAAAACCTTGCGGCGAACCTTTGCGGTCCACGCCGCGGACGGCCTCCCGATCGAGGTGCGCGACCATGGCGGTGAGGGACCCCTCCTGTTGTTCATCCATGGTTGGAGCTGCAATCAGGACTTCTGGGCGCCGCAGATCGAGCCGCTTTCGCTGCGCTTCCGCGTTGTCACGATCGACCTGCCTGGTCATGGCGAGGCGAACGCGAAGAGGGGCGACCGGCGGTGGTCGATCGAAGCTTTCGGCGCCGATGTTGCCGCCGTTGTCGATGCGCTGGGCGCCAGCGATGTCGGCCTGGTGGGTCATTCCATGGGTGGCGCGGTCGCGGTCGAGGCGGCGCTAGCGCTGGGCCCGAAATGCCGCTTCATGCTCGGCGTCGACACCTTCAACGAGGCCGCCTTTTACGGCCGCCGGCCGGATGGGGAAATCCGCGAGCGCTGTGCGGCTTTCGGTGATGATTTCGCCGGCACGATGCGCGGAATGGTAGGCGCGATCACCGATCCCTCGGTCGATCCGGCGGTCGTCGCGTGGATCGGGGACGCCATGGCTTCCTCCCGTCCACCGGTCGCGCTCGCCGTTCTGGAGGCGCTGCTCGCCTGGGACATCGAGGCGCGCTGGGGCGAACTCGCCGTCCCTGCCGCGACGATCAATTCAGCGATGCTCGCCGCGCGCAACGAACTGCTCGACCTTCCGGGCCTCGACGTCCGCCTCATCGGCAATACCGGTCATTTCCCGATGCTGGAAACGCCGGAGGCCTTCAACGCCTTGGCGCTCGGCCTGCTGGAAGGCCGCTTCTCATAGCGACTGCGTCAGACCGGGCGGCAGCGACGAGATGAAGTCGGCCATATCGTCGCCGAGGAGATTCACATGCTCGCTCGCGGCACGGAAAGCTGTCTCCGCGTCGGCGCGTTCGATCGCTTCCAGGATTCGCTCATGCTCGCCGATGGTCGCGGCCATGCGGCCTGGTTGGTGGGTGACATGGCGGCGATAGGCAGCCACGCGGCGCCGCAGCGCCCGCGTCTGGCCGGCGAGAAAATGCGTATGCGCCGCATCGTAGAGCGCGTCATGGAACTCATGATTGACGGCGTAGAATCGCTCGGGATCCTTCGTATCCAGCGCGTCGATCAGCTTGGCGTGGATGGCGCGCAGATTGGCCTTCTCGGTCAGCGTGGCGCGGCGGGCCGCGAGCTTGGCGCACAGCCCCTCCAGCGCCGCCATCATCTCGAACATCTCCAGCAGGATGGGGATCGAGATGGTGGCGACCGTGACGCCCTGCCGGCCCTTGACCTCGACGAGGCCCGTGGCGATCAGCGCCTTCAGCGCCTCGCGCACCGGGGTACGCGAGACATCGAACTGCGTTGCGATTTCCGCCTCGTCGAGCTTCGAGCCGGGCTGAAGACGGCCCGAGACGATCATCTCTTCAAGCTCGTTGCGAAGGTCCTCCGAGAGCGTGCCGCTGCGTACGCGGATCGTCACCGCTTCCTCCGTCACTGCCGCCTGGCTGCGTCCGCGCGCCGTCATGATTCCCGCCTGTTTCGCCCTGCTTCCAACAATCCGGTCCGGTTCGGTGGGCCTGCCCACCCGACGCTTGCGGACCTCGCCATGGCTGTATTCTCGAAATGCGGTTCTGTATGCAACGAGCGACTACCTGGATTCAATTGCGATAGCTCGGGTCGGTCCGGTCGAGGAGCCGGATGAAGGCCGGCCATTCCCGCGTGCCGGGGGCACGAATGTCGCCGTGATGGTCGTTGAACTGCCGCGCCGCCTTGTCGGTTATCTCGTCCCCCGGCAAAGCGAGATGGGCGCCGCCGGCGATACCCGTTTGTGCGAGCAGCTGAACCCGCGCCGCCTTCTCGAAATAATACATCAGGATAAACGCTTCCTGAATGGTGCGGCCTGTGGTCAGCACGCCATGATTGCGCAGGATCAGCGTGTTGTGCGGTCCGATATCGTCGATGAGGCGCTGACGTTCGTCGGTATCGATCGCGACCCCTTCATAGTCGTGGACCCCCATATGGCCCTGGTAACGCATGGCGAACTGGCTGACCGGCAACAGGCCTTCCTCCAGCGCCGAGATGGCGGTCGCGGCCTCCGAATGCGTATGCAGGACACAGAGCGCATCCTCGCGGCCTGAGTGGATCGCCGAATGGATGACGAAGCCGGCCTGGTTCACCTCATGGTCGCTCGGCTCGACCTTGTTGCCGTCGAGGTCGATCTTGACGAAGCAGGAGGCGTCGATCTCCGAGAAGAACAGGCCGTAGGGGTTGATCAGGAAATGATGCTCCGGCCCCGGCAGGCGGACGGAGATGTGATTGTAGATCAGATCATCCATGCCGAAATGCGCAATGAGGCGGAAGCAGGCGGCGAGCTGGATGCGCAGCGCCGCCTCGTCTGTCGAGCCGATATCGAGCGCGGGATCGGCATTGGCCGGGAACGGCGCCATGTTCATCTCCACCATACGAGCTTGCGGTCGAGGGCAACCAGCACGCCATAAAGCGCGAGACTGGCCAGCGAGGCGACGAACACCGCCGCCCAGACCGTGAGAGAATCGACCTGTGCGGTCGCCTGATAGATGACTTGCCCGATGCCGCTATAGGCGCCCATCATTTCCGCCACGATGACGGCGATGGTGCTGCGGGCAAGGCCGACGCGAAGGCCGGTGACCAGCGAGGGCATGCCGGCCGGGAGCTGGAGCCGCCAGAGAATGCCAATCCGGCTGGCCCCGAAGGAGCGCATCAGATTGATCGCCTCGGCGTCGGGCCGCTTCAGGCCGGACAGCACATTCAGCAGCACGACGAAGACGACGGCGAGCGCGCCGATCGCGATCTTGGAACTCATGCCAAGCCCGAACCAGAGCAGCACCAAGGGCACGAAGGCGATCGACGGCACCGCATTGATGACCATGGCGAGCGGCATCAGCATGATCTCCAGCACCGGCAGCAGGATCATGAGCACGGCGAGGAGAATGCCGAGTGCGGATCCGATCAGGAAGCCGCCGACCGCCTCGACCAGCGTGACATAGAGTTGCCCGCCGAAGAATCCGATGCGGCCCAGGGCGGTTGCGAGGATCTCGGCCGGCTTCGGCAGGATGTAAGTCGGCACGTCCAGCACCGCCGCGCCAAACTGCCAGGCGAGCAGCAGCAGAACGAGCGCCGCGGCGACGGGGAGGGCGTTGCCAAGCGACTTCAATCGGGTCGCCACCATACGAACCTCCTTTCGAGAAGCGCGAGCGCGCCATAAAGCAGCGTTCCGAGCACCCCGCAGGCGATAATCAACACCCAGACGCGGGCGATCTGCTCGAAGTAAAGCGCCTGCAACAGCATGACGCCGAGACCGACCGTATCGCCGAACCATTCGCCAACGACCGCGCCGGCAAGGCTGAGCGCCACGGCGAGTTTCATGCCGATGATAATGTTCGGCGCCGCCGTCGGCAGTTGCAGCTTGAGAAAGAGGGTGAGGCGAGAGGCGCCGAAACTCCGCATCAGCGCGATGCGTTGCGGATCGGCCTGTTCGAGGCCGCGCAGCGTGTTCACCGCGACCGGGAAGAACGCAAGGTAGAGCGCGATCACGACCTTGGCGAGGATCGTATTGCCGAACCAGATGACGACGATCGCGCCAAAGGCGATGACGGGCACGGTCTGGAGCGCGACGAAGATCGGGAAGAGCGCACGCTCAAGCAGCCGCGAGGAGGCAAAGGCGATGCCGAACGCAATGCCGAGCAGCGAGCCCGCGAGGAAGCCCAGCACGGTCTCCAAAAAGGTCCGCCAGAAGCCGGCGGCGAGCTCACGCCAGACCGAGGCGGCATCGGCGATTACGACGGGGAGGGCGGGCAGGTAGCGCGGCTCGATCTTGAACAGCGGCACGCAGACAAGCCAGAGCAACGCGACGATCAGCACCGCGGCATAGGGCGTGCGGACGGCGTCGCGGATCGTCATGCTCGTGCCGCCATGGCGCTGGCGAAGGTCTTCAGGCTCTCCTCCTCGACGATGGCGAGGAGCCTTCGCTTGACGTCCATAAATTCCGGCGTCGTCACCACGGAGACGTCGCGCGGGCGGGGCAGCGTGATCGTTTCCTGACATTTGATCGCGCCCGGCCGGGCTGTCATGACGACGACCTTGTCGCCTAGGAAGATCGCCTCGTCGATGTCATGGGTGATGAACAGGACCGTACGCCGGTGCTTCGCCCAGATGTCGAGCAGCCAGCGCTGCATCATCGAACGCGTCAGCGCGTCGAGAGCGCCGAAGGGCTCATCGAGCAGGATCAGATCGCGTTCAAATAGGAAAGTGCGCATCAGCGCAACGCGCTGGCGCATGCCGCCCGAGAGCTGGTGCGGATAGTGTTGCTCGAAGCCTTCGAGACCGAATTCCGGGAATAGGGCTTCGGCCTTCTGCCTAGCTAGGCGTTTCGACAGGCCTTCGACTTCCAGCGCCAGCGTTGCGTTGTCGAGCACGGTACGCCAGGGGAAGAGCAGGTCGCGCTGCGGCATGAACGCGACCTTGCCGAGCAGCGCGCCGTCCTGCTGGGCCTTGCCCTTCAGGAGGATCGAGCCGTCGGAATCGGGCGGCAGCAGGCCGGCGATCATGTTGAAAAGCGTGGACTTGCCGCAGCCCGAGGGGCCGATCAGCGTGACGAACTCGCCGGGCTGGATCGCCAGGTCGACATTGCGAACCGCAACCGTCTGCTTCTCGCCATCGCCGAACCGTTTCCAGACGTTGACGAGTTCCATATAGGGCTGACCGGGCGCCATCGCCTCGGTCTGAGCTTCCGCCGGGTCGGCCATCCGCTCTCCTTGCTTGCTGCAACTGCGCTGAGCGACCCACCGCGATTGTCTACGGCGGGTCGCCTGTATTCGGCGGCTGTGGGGCGGCGCCGAAAACCTACATCTTCTTGTCTTCGGCCGGGACCTTCTCCCAGAACGAGGTGTCGAAGGCTTCCTTGACGTCGACCGGCGTCTTCATCGCGCCGAACTTGATCAAATCGTCCTGCACCTTGCCGATCGAGACGAGGTCGATCGCGCCGAGACCTTCCGAGGAGCCAAGCTTGGCAACCATGAGGCGCTCGATTTCGGCCAGCATCAGCTCCTGATGCTTGCGCTCGAGGCCGGGGCCCGACGCCATGACAATGTCGACGGCCTCGTCCTTGTGCTCGAACGCGTATTTCCAGCCCTTGAGCGTCGCGTTCAGGAAGGCCTGAACCTGCTCGGGCTTCTCGGTGATCATCTTCTCGGAGGTGACGATCGCGTCCTGCTGCGTCGTGACGCCGGAATCATCGGGCAGGAACAGCTTGATGTTGTCGATGCCCTGTTCCTTCAGCGTGTTCAGCTCGTTGTAGAGCGTGACCGTCGCGACATCGAATTGCTTGTCGATGAAAGGCTGCATCGAGAAGGGCTGCGAGACGATGTCGACTTCGTTTTGCGGCAGACCTTCGGCGGCGAGCACGGAGTAGAGCGTATATTGCGGGCCGACCATCCAGGTGGCGACCTTCTTGCCCTTGAAGTCCTTGACCGAATTGATGCCGGATTCGGTGTAGGCGACATAGGCGAAGGGCGTCATCTGCTGCGACATGGCGATCGCCTTCAGCGGCAGCTTCTTTTCGCGCGAATAGAGCACGCCCTCGGTGCCGGAAGCGACGCCGAAGGTATCGGCGCCGGAGGCGACGAGCGTTTCGACATTGATGTTCGGGCCGCCGGGATTGACTGTCACGTCCAGGCCGGCTGCCTCATAGAAGCCCTTGGCCTTGGCGACATAGACGCCGGCGAACTGCGCCTGCGGCAGCCATTTGAGACGGACGGAAACGGGCTCGGCGGCGCCGGCTGGCGCTGTCGCAGACCATGCGGCTGCCGCGGCGACGACCGCCATGGCAAGTCCATGCTTGAAGAACGTCATGACCGACACTCCGGTTGATGTATGCAGAAAGTGCTCAGCAATATGCATGCCAGTCGCAGTTCGGCACTCCAGGCCGGCCTCCCATCTATAAGGAGTCCAATCCGCGAGCTTCGCGGTACCCAACTCTCGCATCGCCACGCTTATGGGCGGCCGTCGCTCACATTATGGGCAATGATTATCCAGAATGTCATTTATTGTATACGCCATCCTGGCAGGCGCGATGCGCGGCCGATCCCCAGTCGGATGAAGGCATGACCGAGCAGCAACTTTGGGCGGAGGAGTTCACGGCCCTGGCGCCGCATCTCGATAGCGGCACGGTAACCTCCGTCGCGCTCACCGAACTGATGATCGAGCGCGTAGCCCGCTTTGACGGCGCGCTCCATTCCTATGTCGCCATCGAGCCGGAACTGGCGCTGGCCGCCGCCGCCAGGGCCGATGCCGAGATCGCGGCCGGTCTCCGGCGCAGCCCGCTGCACGGCATTCCCGTTGCGGTGAAGGACGTCTTCTACACCACCGACATCAAGACCAGCCTCGGCTCGTCGATCTACGCCGACTGGCAGGTGCCGCATGAATCGACGACGACGCAGCGCCTGCGCGATGCCGGCGCGATCCTGCTCGGCAAGCTGACGGCGACCGAAGGCGTCTATGCCCAGCATCATCCAACGGTCACCGAGCCGATCAATCCCTTTGGCGCGGCACACTGGACCGGCAACTCCTCCAGCGGCTCCGGCGTCGCCGTCACGTCGGGCCTGGCCTATGGCACGCTCGGCACCGATACGGGTGGCTCGATCCGCCTGCCTTCGGCCTCCTGCGGTCTGACCGGCATCAAACCGACCTGGGGCCGCGTCTCGCGCCACGGTGTATTCCCGCTCGCCGAATCGCTCGATCATGTCGGCTCCATGGCCCGCTCCGCGAAGGACGCCGCCGCGCTGCTGCAGGTGATCGCCGGGGCTGATCCGCTGGATCCGACCGCTTCCCCGAACGTGGTTCCCGATTATCTCGCCGAGATCGAGGGCGGCGTTGCCGGCTTCACCATCGGCATAGACTGGAGCTTCATGCGGGCGAAGGCCGACGACGAGGTGCTGGCTTCCATCGAGGCGGCCGTCGGGGTGATGACCGGGCTCGGTGCGTGCTTCGTCGATGTGAGCTTTCCCGACACGCAGGCCATTCTCTATGGCTGGCATACGCAATGCGCGGTCGAGGCCGCCATCGCGCATCGCGACACCTTCCCCGCAATGCGCGACCAATATGGCGAGCGGTTGGCAGCGCTTCTGGACCATGGCAGCCGCGTCACTGCGTTCGAACTGGCCGAGGCCTTGAAATCGCGGCGCTCATTCAATGGTGCGATCGCGCTGATGTTTGACCCGATCGACCTGCTGCTGGTCCCGACCATCCCCGTGGCCGGTCCGACGCTTGAATATATGTCGACGCTGGGCCCCGACCCTGACGGCATTCTCGCTGTCGGGCCGTTCAACGCACCTTTCGACGTGTGCGGTTATCCGACGATCACGGTACCTTGCGGCGCCAGCCGTTCCGGCATTCCCATGGCGTTCCAGTTCGCCGGCAGGCCGTTCGCGGAAGCACTGATTTGCCGTGCCGCCCATGCCTATCAGACCGTGACCGACTGGCATCGTCGCCGTCCGGTACTTTGAGGAGAGATCCGATGACCAGCCAGCCCGCGCCGAAGCCGGCTCCGATCGACATGGCGGAGATGCCGGTTCAACTCCCCTCCGGTCCCAATGGACCCGCGGCGGCCCGGGCGCGCTTCTTCAACTCCGGCAATGCATTCAACGTCAAGCTTCCGCCGGTTCCGGCGACGCGCTTCGTGAGCGAGCCGGAACTCGCCCTCTCTTCGGGCGCGACCGGCTTCTATGCCTGCGACCAGTCGGCGGCGATAGGCTCGCCTTTTCCGTCCACGACGCCTCTCATGCTGGCGCGCTATGCGTCGATCGCTCCCCGGGAAACGCTCACCGCCGATTTCCGCGCAACGGGTGCCATCTGGTACGTCATCCGTGGCTCCGGCTCGGTCGCAGCGGGAACCGAGGCCTTCGATTTCCGCCCGGGCGACGTCTTTCTGGCACCCGGCGGCGTGCCGACTAGCCTTTCGGCCCTTGATGGCGGCGCTGTGCTCTGGGTTGTCACAAACGAGCCTCAGCTCGCCTTCGATTCGCTCCGCCCCGCCGATTCCGCCGAGGCGCCGGTCGACGCCGTGCATTATCCGGCGGGCGAGATCGCGCTCCAGCTTCAGAAGGTGATCGAAGCCGCGCAGAACGCCACGACCTCAGGCATCGCGCTCATCTTCTCCTCCGACCGCCAGGAGGCGGCCCGCAACATCCTGCCGACGCTGACGCTCTCGTTGAATACCGTTCCGGCCGGCGAGCAGCAGCGGGCGCATCGGCACAATTCGGCGGCGATCACGCTGATCCTGAAGGGCGAGAACTGCTATTCGATGGTCGGCGGTGAGCGCTGCGACTGGTCACCTTTCGCGACGCTGGTGACGCCGGCGACCGAGCCGCATTCCCATCACAATGACAGCGACGAGCGCGCCATGTTCCTGATCGTCCAGGATGGCGGCCTGCACTATCACGCCCGCACCATGGGCTTCACATTCCTGGATGCAGCCAAGTGACCACGCGCCTGATTATCGACACGGATACGGCCGGCGACGACTGCTTTTCGCTGCTGCTCGGTCTCCTGCATCCGAATGCCAGCCTGGAGGCGGTGACGATCTGCAATGGCAATGTCGCCTTCGACCTTCAGGTCGAGAACGCCCTGCACACGATCGAGGTCGCGGGGCGGGGCGGGGAGGTGCCGGTCTATCTCGGCAGCGCCCGCCCGCTGATGGGCCGCTGGCGCGCCGCGAGCTATCACGGCTCCAACGGCATGAGCGAGATGGTGTTCGAGAAGGCGAAGCAGCGCCCCGAGGCGAAGCACGCCATCGACGCCATCATCGATCTCGTCATGGCCAATCCGGGCGAGATCTCGATCATCGCGCAGGCGCCGCTGACCAATATCGCGCTCGCCTATTTGAAGGAGCCGCGCATCGCCAAGGCGCTGAAGCAGCTCTGGATCATGGGCGGCACCGACAACGCGGTCGGCAATGTCACGCCGGCTGCCGAGTTCAATTTCTACGTCGATCCGGAGGCGGCGAAGATTGTGCTGGAAGCCGGCTTCAACGTCACGCTCTCGACCTGGACGCTGACGCTCTCCTCCGGCTTTTTCCATGCCGACACGATCGAGCGCATCGCCGGCCTCGGGACGAAGCTCTCCAAATTCTACATGGACGTATCGGAGACGCCGATGAAGACCGCGCGCGAGCGCTATGGCGCGATCATGAACACCCATCCGGATTCGCTGACCACCGCCATGGCGATCGACGAAAGCCTGATCCTCGAAAGCGTCGAGGCGGTGGTCGAGATGGAAGTCGGCGGCGAGACGACGCGCGGCTTCTCCGCCGTCTATCCGGCCGGCCTGGTGGAAGGCTGGGAGAAGAAGACGCCCAATGCCCGCATCGTGCGCAAGGCCGATAAGGCCGGTTTCGCCGACATGATGATTTCGGTGCTCAAATGACCAAGCGACAGATCCATCTCGGCCTGTTCATCCTCGGAACGGGCAGCCATATCGCCGGCTGGCGCTATCCGGGCGCCTTCGACAGCTTCCAGGACCTCAAGCAGATTCAGGAGATCGGGCGGATTGCCGAGCGCGGCAAGTTCGACCTGATCTTCATGGGCGACAATCTCTATGCCGATCCGGCCGCGCATCCGTCCTATACGGCCCGGCTCGAGCCGCTGACGATGCTTTCGGCCCTCTCCGTCACGACAAGCCATATCGGCCTTGGTGCGACGGCCTCGACCACCTATGGCGACCCGTTCAGCACGGCGCGCGCCTTCGCCTCGCTCGACCATATCTCGAATGGCCGCGCCGCCTGGAATGCGGTGACGACGTCGAATGCGGCGAGCGGCGCCAATTTCGGGCGTGAACACCCCGATCATGCGCTGCGCTACGAGATCGCCGAGGAATTCGTCGGCGTCGTGAAGCAGCTCTGGGATTGCTGGGACGACGACGCGATCGTCGCGGATCGGGAGAGCGGGCTTTATATCGATCCTGCCAAGGTCCATGCGCTGGATCACGACGGCAAATGGTTCCAGGTGAAGGGGCCACTCAATATCGGCCGCTCGCCGCAGGGCCAGCCGATCGTGCTGCAGGCCGGCGGCTCGGCTCCGGGCCAGCGCCTGGCGGCGCGCACGGCCGACGTCGTCTTCTCCGTCGTGCAGGATCTCGCCGAGGCGCAGCAGCAATATGCGTCGTTCAAGGCGCTGCTGCCGGAATTTGGCCGCCGCGCGGAGGACGTGACGGTGCTGCCGGGCGTGATGCCGGTCGTCGGGCGCACCGACCGCGAGGCGTTCGACAAGCTGAAGACGCTGCAGGGTTTCGTCTCATCGACCAATGCCTTCGCGA
The DNA here is from genome assembly GCF_026343945.1 of Kaistia algarum. Classification (NCBI taxonomy): domain Bacteria; kingdom Pseudomonadati; phylum Pseudomonadota; class Alphaproteobacteria; order Hyphomicrobiales; family Kaistiaceae; genus Kaistia; species Kaistia algarum. Next base: position 1,037,868 of record NZ_JAPKNJ010000002.1, on the reverse strand, counting down.
TGCTCTCCGATCGCTTCGGCAAGGATATGAGCGTCTATAATCTCGATGGCCCGATCCCGGACGATCTGAAGCCCTCCGACGCCTATCATGCGTTTGCGAGCGTCATGCTGGCCAAGGCGAAGCGCGAGAACATGACGCTGCGCGATCTGTATAACCTGACGGCCGCCGCGCGCGGGCACTGGGTCCTGTGCGGCTCGGCGGAGACCATCGCCGATACGCTGCAGCACTGGTTCGAGAACGGCGCCGCCGACGGCTTCAACATCATGCCGCCCTATTTCCCCGGCGGCTTCGACGATTTCGTCGATCTGGTCGTGCCGATCCTGCAGGAGCGCGGCCTGTTTCGCGCTGACTATGAAGGTACGACGCTGCGCGACCATCTCGGCCTCGCGCGGCCGGAGCCGAAGCGATGACGGCCGACACCGCAGGCTGGGCGGAACTGCCGTTCTTGTCGGGCCGGCTGCTGCATTATGGCGGCGCCTTTCAGGAGGCCCGTTCGGCGGCGATGATCCCGGTCGTCAGTCCCGCCAGCGGCGCGCGCTTCGGCGCCGTGCCGCTCGCGGGAGCCGACGATGTTGCGGCGGCGATGGACGCCGCTTCGGCGGCGGCGCCGGCCTGGGGCGCGCTGGATGCGCTCGACCGTGGCCGGCATCTGCGCGCACTGGCCGAGATCGTGCGCAGCCGCATCGGCGAGCTGGCGACCTTCGAATCGGCGATCACCGGCCGGCCGATCCGCGAGATGCGCGCGCAGATGGGCCGTATTCCGGAGTGGCTCGACTATTTCGGCGGCATCGCCGCGGGCCTTGAAGGCGAATCCAATCGCCTGCGCGGTGGCTTCCTCTCCTATACCGCCTATGAGTCGCATGGCGTCTGCGCGCTGCTGACGCCGTGGAACCATCCCATCCTCATTCTCGTCAAGAAGCTGGCCGCCGCGCTCGCCGCCGGCAATACGGTGGTGGTCAAGCCATCCGAACTCGCCCCGGCCACCCCATTGCTGCTGGCGGAATGGTGCCGCGAGGCCGGCCTTCCGGCGGGGGTCGTCAATGTCGTCACCGGCGACGGCACGACCGGCTCGCTCGTCTGCAACGCACCGGCCGTCCGCCATATCGACCTGACCGGCGGCACGGGCACGGGCCGCAAGGTCGCGGCCGCGGCTGCCGCGCGCCTCGTGCCTTGCACGCTGGAGCTCGGCGGCAAGACGCCGGTCGTGATCTTCGAGGACAGCGACATCGACGAAGCGGCGGCCGGCGCCGTCTTCGCCGCCTTCGTCGCGGCGGGACAGACCTGCGTCTCCGCCAGCCGTTTCATCGTCGCGGAGGCGATCTACGAGCCGTTCATCGAGGCCTTCGTGGCGCGCGTCGAGGCGCTGCGGCAGGGCGATCCGGCCGACCTTGCGACCGATATCGGTCCGGTGATCTCGGCCACCTCGCGCGACCGCTGCCTCGCCTATATCGAGACCGCCAAGGCGGAAGGCGCAAGGCTCGTCGCGGGTGGCGGCGTGCCGTCTCTTCCGGCACCGTTCTCGGGCGGCAACTTTGTCGAGCCGACGGTCTTCGCCGATGTCGCACCGTCGATGACGCTGTTCCGCGAGGAGGTCTTCGGCCCGATCGCGGCCGTGACGCCGTTCTCCGGCGAGGCCGAGGCGCTCGCGATCGCCAATGACACGCCCTATGCGCTCGGCGCCTCGATCTGGACGCGCGACGTGGCGCGGGCGCACCGGATGGCCGGCAAGGTGCGGGCCGGCATGATCTGGGTGAACGATCATCACAAGAACGATCCGCGCTCGATCTGGGGCGGGTTCGGCGACAGCGGCTACGGCACCGAGAATGGCTGGGACGCGCTCCGCTCCTACCAGAGGAAGCGCAACGTGCTGGTCTCGACGGCGGAGCGGTTCGACGACTGGTTCGCCGGTGGCAAGCGTTATGGATAGGCGAGGCGACGTGCAGCCCATCAAGATCCGCCTTCTCTGGCACCCGCAGCCGCAATTCGCCGGCTATCTGATCGCCGAGCATGAGGGGCTGGCGCGCGATGTCGGGCTGGACCTCAAATGTGTGCCGCTCGATTTCGCCAAGGGCCCGATCGCGGCACTGCTGGATGGCGACGTCGATTTCGCCGTGGCGAGCCCGTCGCACATGCTGGAAAGCGGCCGTTCGGAGGAACTGGTTTTCCTGCTCGCGATCCAGCAGGAGAGCGCGCTGGTCTATCCAGCACGGCGCAGTGCGGGCATTGCGCGGCCCACGGATCTTGCCGGCCATCGCATCGGCGTCTGGCCGGGCCGCGAAGACCTCGAACTCACCTTCATGCTGAAGCGCGCCGGCCTCGCGCTCGACGCCTATGAGCGGATTGCGGTGGGCGACACGGTCGGCGCCATGATGGACGGTCGTGTCGACTGCGCGCAGATGACGACCTATCACGAGATCCATCATCTGGAGCACGCGGCCGGATCGCTCGACGATTTCGTCCTCTTCCGCGCCGCCGATTATGGCGCGTCGCTGCTCAAGGATGGGCTCATCGCCCGGCGCGATTTCGTCGCCGCCAACCCGCACATCGTTCAGGCCGTGGTCAATGCCGTGCTGACGGGCTGGACCAAGGCCTTCCACAATCTCGAAGCAGCGATCGCGCTCTGCTGCCGGCTGCGGCCGGATATGGCGCGGCTCGAACAGGAGGGCCAGCTGGCCGATATCCGCGCGCTCGCGCTGGCCGGCGCGACCCTGACGCAGGGGCTCGGCTATCCCGATCCGAAGCATATCCGCCAGGCGCTGGTCGCCATGTCGGAAGTCGAAGGGCACGCGCCGGCGGAAGAGGGTCTGGTCGACGATCGCTTCTGGCGCGCTGCGCCGGAGGCTGTGCGGAGCGCCGCATGGGGATGAAACCGGGTGCGGGCATGAAGGCGGACGCGGTCGTCGTGGGCGCCGGGGTGGTGGGCGCGGCCGTTGCGCGCGCGCTCGCCGTTGCGGGCCGCCGCGTCGTCATCATCGAGCAGGGCGTGCCGGGCGGCGCGGTCTCCGGCGCGAGCCTCGCCTGTATTGGCACGCATATGATGGACGAGGACGAACTGCCGCTCCTCAAATGGTGCTGCGACGAATGGGCGGCGTTTGCCGAGGCCGCGCCGGACTTCGAATATTCCCGCTGCGGCCAGTTGCGGTTCCTGAAGCAGGAGAGCGAGCGCCGCTCCGCCGATGAGTGGATCGGCATCGAGACCGCAGCCGGCCTTTCGCCGACGCTGCTCGATCCCGAGGCCGTGCGCCGCATCGAGCCGGAGCTGACCGGTCCGATCCATGCCGCGACCTGGTCGCCGAATTCGGCCGTCGTCAATCCCTTCCTCGCCGTGCGCCGCCTGCTCGAAGCCGCGCAGGCGGCGAGGGCAACGCTGGTGAGCCGAAATCCGGCGACGGCGCTGCGGGTCGTCGGCGGGCGCATCGCGGGCGTCGAGACGGCCGATGGGCCGATCGAGGCGGGGATCGTCGTGATTGCCGGCGGCCCGTGGACCGCGAAGCTCGCGGCGACGGCGGGTGTCCAGTTGCCGATCGTGCCGCGCAAGGCGCAGTGTCTCGCCACCGTCTCGGTCCCGCGTTCGATCCGCACCGTCGTCGGTGCCTGCAAGGCGGAAGGCGGCGTCGATGCCGGCTATACGCAGATCCAGCAGGCGATGAGCGGCCAGATCCTGTTCAACACCGTCCTCGAAGGCGGCGTCACGGCGGCCGGCAGTCCGGACGATATTCCCGAGGTCGACCGCGCCTTCATCCGCGATTCCATCGCGACACTGCTCTTCCTCTTTCCGAAGTTCGCAGAGATCGACCTGCTGCGCTCCTGGGTGCGCTACGAGGCGGTGACGCCGGATGATCGTTTCCTGACCGGGCCGGCGGGGCCGGACGGCCTCTTCGTCGCCGCGGGCGATGGCGGTACCGGCTTCGTGCGCTCGCTCGGCATGGCCCGCATCATCGCGGACCTCGTCGCCGGCCGCGAAAGCCCGTTCCGGCGCGATCTCTATGACCCGGCCCGGTTCGACAGGAGGGCGGCCGCATGAGCGCGCTCGTCACCATCGATCTCGATGGCCGCGCGGTCGAGGCGGAGGCGGGGCGCCCGCTGGGCGCGCTGCTCCATCGCGAGCTGAATGCCGTGCTTCGTCATACGGCGAAGGACGGCGCGCCGCGCGGACTCTTCTGCGGCATGGGCGTGTGCTTCGATTGCCTGGTCCGTGTCGATGGGCGCGAGGGCGTACGCGCCTGCGTGACGCCGATCCGCGCCGGCATGCGCGTCGAGACGGTGCGCTCATGAGTGGACCCATGAGGCGGATCGAGACGGATCTGCTCGTCGTCGGCGGCGGCCCGGCCGGTCTCGAAGCCGCGCGGGCCGCGGCGGAAGCGGGCATTGCGGTCGACCTCGTCGACGCCGGATTTCGTCCGGGCGGACAATACTGGATGCAGGACCCGACGGGGGCTGCGCCGCTCTCCGTGCAGGGCGAGGAGGGGGCGGCGGCCATCGCCAAGTCCCAGGCCAGCGGTGTTGCCTTCCATGCCGGCGCCGAGGTTTTCGCTGCCTTTCCGGATCGGCGCGTTCTGGCGAATACGGCGGACGGCCCGATCGAATTCGTGCCGCGCGCCATCATCGTCGCGACCGGCGCGCATGACCGCGCGATGCCATTCCCCGGCTGGACCTTGCCCGGTGTCATGACGCCGGGCGCCGGCCAGCGCCTCGCCAAGCTCGGCGGGGCGAGTGCCGGCGAGCGAGTCGTGCTCGCCGGCAGCGGGCCGTTCCTGCTGGCGGTGGCCGAGACGCTGGTGAAGCTCGGCAAGCCGCCGGTTGCGCTGATCGAGGCCCGGCACACCGATTTGGCGATCATCGCTCATCTCGCGCGCCATCCCGGCCGCTGGCGCGAGGCGGCTAGGCTGTTGGTGGCGGCCCGTGCCATTCCCGAGCGGCGCAGCGGCTGGATCGTCACCGAGGCGATCGGCGATGAGCGCGTCACGGCTATCCGCATCGCGCCGGTCGATCGCAGCGGGCGAATCGATCGCGATCGTTCCGAGACCATCGGCGGGATCGATGCGCTGCTGGTCGGCTGGGGCTTCCGGCCGATGATCGAGCTGACGGCGCTGCTGCGCTGCCGGCACGAGCATGATCCGGCGCTCGGCGGCTGGCATTGCATCACGGACCGGGCGAGCGGACGCACCTCGGTTGAAGGCGTCTATGCCGCCGGGGAAGTCACGGGCATTGCCGGCGCCGTTCCGGCCCGGCTCTCGGGTCGCCTCGCCGGGCTCTCTGCTGCGGCCGACCTCGGCGCCGATACCGCAGGCGACGAGAGCGAGCGCGCGAGCCTCGGGGAACAGCTCGCCCGGGCGCGTGCCTTTTCCGATGGCCTCGGGCGGCTCTATGCGCCGCCCGCCGACCTCGCGACATTGGCCCAGGACGACACGATCGTCTGCCGCTGCGAAGAAATCACGCGCGCCGAAATCGCTTCAGCCTTCGCTGCGGGGACCGACGCCGTCGCGGGCGCCAAGATCTGGACGCGGGCCGGCATGGGACGCTGCCAGGGACGCATCTGCGGCGCCGCCATCGCGGACATCGCAGCCGCCGAGACCGGCATCACGCCGCGCGAGGCTGGCTTCAACCCGCCACGTATCCCGCTCAGGCCCGTGCCGCTCTCGGCTGTTTTGGAAGCAACACGGGACGGGCAGGAATGACGGATCACGTCTCGCTTCAGCTCAAATGGCTGCATCAGGCCCAGTTCGCCGGATATTATCTGGCCGAGGACGCCGGCTATTATGCCGAGGCCGGCCTGGACGTCGATATTCGCGTCGGGGGCCCCGGTGTCGATCCGGAGGTCGCCGTCGCGACGGGTGAAGCGGATTTCGCGCAGGGCGGGGGCCTCGAGAGCGTGCTCGCGGCGCGTGCCGAAGGTCTCCCCGTGGTGGCGATCGCCGCGCTCTTCCAGAAGATCGATGTCGTCTATATTGCCCGGCGCGGATCCGGCATCCGGTCGCTGGCGGACTTCGCGGGCCGGCGGGTGAGCACGTGGTACACCGGCGTGCATCTCATCCTGCGTGCGATGCTGCGGCGGGCCGGCGTGGATCTCTCCACGGTCGACGAGGTGGTGCAGGCGGCCAGCATGCAGCCTTTCGTCGATGGCGAGGTCGCCGTCGCCGCGGCGACATTCTACAACCAGTTGCCGAAGCTCGAAGCGTCCGGCATCGACGATCTCGTTGCGTTCGATCCGGCCGATTTCGGCATCGTCATCCCGCGCGATCCGATCATCGCCGCGGATAGCACCTTGCAGGACAGGCCCGATGTCGTGGGCCGTTTCCTGACGGCGAGCCTGCGCGGATGGCACAGATCCTTCGAACGGCAGGACGAGGCGGTCGCCGCCGTCCTGCGCCGCAGCCCGGATCTCGATTCCGCGCATCAGGCCATCATGATCCGCGAGGTCGCCGCGCTCGCCCGTCTCGGGGATGGGGCGGCGAGGGGCATCGGCTATATCGATCCCGCCCGCGTGCGGGATGCCGAGCGGTTCCTGTTCGAGCATGGCCAGCTTTCCCGCTCCGTCCCGCCGGAGGAAGCCAGCACCATGGCGTTCTGGCGCGATGTCCGCACGATCGGATCGGATCGATGAGCCGCGCCCATTCACCCTTCACGAGCGGCCGGGTCCATGCGAGCGCGTCGCATGCCGCAACCGGCCCGACCCATTGCCACAACAGGAGAATTTCATGGATCTGCGTCTGACCGGCAAGAAGGTGCTCATCACCGGTGCCTCGCAGGGGATCGGGGCCGGGCTTGCCAGGGCCTTTGCCGATGAAGGCTGCGAGGTGCGCCTGACGGCGCGCAATGTCGAGAAGCTTCATGCGATCCGCGCCGAGATACTCGCCGAAGCGCCCGAGCTCTCGGTCGAGCTCTTCCCCATGGACCTGACGGAAAGCGGCGCGGCGGAGCGGCTCGCGGATGCCGTCGGCGACGTGGACATCCTCGTCAACAATGCTGGCGTCATCCCCTCAGGCTCGTTGTTCGACGTCGACGAGGCCAAGTGGCGCGCCGGCTGGGAGCTGAAGGTCTTCGGCTATATCAATCTGTGCCGGCTCTATTATCCGCGCATGAAGGCGGCGGGCGGCGGCGTCATCATCAACAATATCGGCAATGGCGGCGAGGTCACCGACCCGCGCTACATCGCCGGCGCCGTGGGCAATGCGAGCCTGATGCACTTCACCCGCGCGCTCGGCGGCTCCAGCCTCGACGACAAGATCCGCGTCGTCGGTGTCAATCCAGGTCCGGTCAACACGGACCGTATCTACAATATGCTGAAGAAGCGCGCGAAGGACATGTTCGGCGACGAGAGCCGCTACGGTGAACTCGAAAGCACCTATCCGCTCGGCCGTCCGGCCCATGTCCATGAGGTGACGGACCTGATCGTCTTCCTCTCCTCCTATCGCGCGGGCTATGTCACCGGCACCATTGTGACGGTCGATGGCGGCATCGCCTCCCGCCGGTCGATCATCTGAAGCGCGACGTGGTCCCGTCGATGGGCCGATATCGGATATATCGGCTCGCGCCGGATCGCCGTCTTCTATAAAATCGTTCCAAAATCTCACGCATCGGCGAGCGAAAGCGCTCCGGTGCCGGATGGGTTGGAACATTGGAAATCAGACAGCTGCAGGTCTTCCATGCCGTAGCGGCGGCGGGAAGCCTTTCCAAGGCGGCGCTGGCCCTCTCGGTGACGCAGCCGATGATCACCCGGCATATCAAGGCGTTGGAGGACGCTCTCGGTGTCGAACTCTTCTATCGCAATGGCCGTGGCGTCGTGCTGACCGAAGCGGGACAACTGCTCAAGATCCACGCCGAGGACATCCTGGATCGCGTCTCCCATGCGCGGAGCGAGATCGGCATGCTGCAAGCCTCGCCGAAGGGCAAGCTGGTGCTGGGCGTGCCGCCATCCGTTGGCACGGTGCTGACCGTCCCGCTGGTCAAGAAGATCAAGAACGAGTTCCCCAACATTGCCCTTCAGGTTATCGAGGGCTTCAGCGGCCATTGCCTTGAATGGCTGACCTCGGGCCGCATCGACGCGGCCGTGCTCTATAACTCGCCCAACCATCCCTCGGTGCTGACCGAGCCGCTGGTCGAGGACGAGCTCTTTCTGCTCGGTCCTGAGCCGCCGCTCCACGATCTTGGCGACGGGCCTGTCGGGCTCGATGTCTTCGCGACCCTGCCGATGATCCTGCCGAGCCGCCCGCACGGGCTGCGACGCCTCATCGATACGCTGCTTTCCGAGCACGGCATCTATCCGCGCATCGAGATGGAGCTGGAGGCGATGCCTTCGACCCTGCTGCTGGTCGAGGAGGGGGCCGGATATACGATCCTGCCCTATGCGTCGGTGCATGGCCTCGTCGAGGCTGGCCGCATCCATGTCTGGCCGTTCGAGCCGCGCATCACGCGCACGCTCCTGCTCGCGACCTCGTCGCAACGTCCGATGAACTCGATGATCCGCACCGTGATCCGCACGGTTCGAACCGAGGTTCGCGACATCATCACGACGCAGCCCTGGCGGCCGGGGTCGAAGAAGGCGGGATAGGCGCTATCGCTTTATTAGGTCGCGTTTTCTTCACGCGAACCGGTCCCCACTTCGCTCGAAAACGCTCTACGGCCCGATCGGATCGAGGTCGAGCCGCAGGATGTCGTCGACCCCGTCGATCGCCTTCGGATAGAGGCGGCAGACCAGCGGATCATGCCCCGGAATGATGTGGTTCCGCGAACTGGCGAGCTGGCGCATCCGTTTTACCCCCTCCAGCGCGTCGGAGACGCTGTCGAGTACGGGGAACGGCCGCTCGCGGTCCATGTTGGCGTAGAAATGTGCGGCGTCGGAGCCGAGCACGACGGCGCCGCGCGCGGTCTCGACGCGGACGACCTGCAGGCCACGGGAGTGGCCTCCGGTGCGGTGGACGCTGATGCCGGGCGCGATCACCTCGTCCTGGCCATGGAAGGCGACGCGGCCGCAATAGAGCCGGTGCACCATCGCCGTCACATCGTCGACTTCGAAGGGATGGCGCATGATGTCGTGGCACATGCAGCGCCCGGTCGCGAACTCCATCTCCGCATCCTGGATATGGAAGGTCGCGGCCGGGAAGAGGTGATTGTTGCCGGCGTGGTCGTAGTGGAGATGCGAGATGATCACGTCGCTGACGGCGGCGTGGTCGATCCCGATCATCGCGAGACCCGTCTCGACCTCGCGCACGATATGCCGTCCGCGCTTCGTCGCCATGGCCCGGTCAAAGCCTGTGTCGAGCACGAAGGTCCGCAGGTCGCCGACGATCGCCCAGACAAAATAGTCGAGCGGCATATCGACGCCATGGCTGTCGCCGCCGAGGAAATTCTCCCAGGAGCGCCGCTCGTGATGGCCGTAGCGGATCGCGAAGATCCGGTACGTGTCTCCTCCGCTCATGTCCTCACCCCGCCTTGACGACGGCTGGCTCGACAGCCTTGCCGACCTCGACATGGGCGTAGTTCTCGACGACCTTGACCATGCTGGTGAAGTCCGAATCCGGGCCATAGAGCGAATTGGTCATGCAGAGCATCTGCCGGACGGCGCTGCCGACCACCATGGGGACGCCCATGGCTTCCGCTTCGTCGAGGCAGAGACGCACATCCTTGAACGAGAGACCAGTGGCGAAGCCGAAGTCGAAGGTGCGCGGCAGGATCGACTTGGGAAACTTGTCCTCAGTCGCACTGTTGCGTCCGCTGCCGGCATTGATGACGTCGAGCATGACCTTGGGATCAAGCCCAGCCTTGACGCCCATTACCACCGCCTCGGACGAGACAGCGAGCGCGGCGGCGGCCAGCAGGTTGTTGGCGAGCTTCATCGTCTGTGCCGCCCCGGGCGTCTCGCCCATGAAGAAGAGGCGGCCGAAAATGGCGAGGATCGGCTCCACCGCCGGGTAGGTATCGTTCGGGCACGAGACCATGACGGCGAGCTTGCCGTTGCGTGCCCCGGCAAGGCCTCCCGACACCGGCGAGTCGACCGACGCGATCCCACGCGCCTCCAGCGCCGCAGCGACCTTCGCGGCCATGCGCGGGCCGGTCGTCGAGATATCGATGAATACGCGGATTGCCTTGCCGTCGATGATGCCGCCCTCGGCGATCACCACCGCTTCCAGAATCTGCGGCGAGGGCAGGCTGGCGATCACGATCGGGGCCGCGTCGGCGACCGCGCGGGCACTGGCTGCCGCGCTTGCGCCGGCTGCCACGAGATCGGCCACCGCCGCCGCGTCGCGGTCATAGACCACAAGCTCGTAACCGGCCTGGATGAGGCGTTTCGCCATCGGATTGCCCATCTTGCCGACACCGACGAAGCCGATCGTTCCGAGCGCCATGTGTAACCTCCCTCTATCGCCCGTCGGAGGGCGCACCGCCATCTTGGCGGATCGTTAGGCCGCCGATGATTCGAGCGGCGATGACTGCGTTTCGCGGTTCCGGCCGTCCGCGCTGATTTCAAGAAGGTCGGCGACGTCGTAGACGCGCATCCGATCCGCGACACCCAGAGCGTCGACCGCCGCCTGGTACATGACCTTGTCCTTCGGGCAGGCGACGACGAAGCGGTCGACATCGCCGAGCGCAAGCGCTTCGCGGATACGGTTCTCGCTCGGTCGTTCGGTGACGCCTTCGTCGCCCTGCCAGATGCGTCCGCCGCCCGCGCCGCAGCAGAAGGAATTCTCCCGGCAGCGCGGCATGTCATGCAGCTGGTAGCCGGCGGCCTCGATCAGCCTGCGCGGCGCGTCGAAGCCGCCATTGTAGCGGCCGAGATAGCAGGGATCGTGATAGGTGACGCGGCCGCCCGATGACGGCGCGATGGCGAGCCGGCCGGCATCGATCAGTTCGGCCAGCAGGGCCGTGTAGTGCAGGACGTCGAAACGCTTGCCGAAGCTCTGATATTCGTTCTTCAGCGCGTTGAGGCTGTGCGGATCGGTGGTGACGATCCGGCTGAAGTTGCAGGCCTCGATCGCGTCGATATTGGCCTGTGCCAGCGTCTCGTAGAGGCCTTCCTCGCCGGCGCGGCGCGCATCATTGCCGCTGTTGCGCTCGGCGTCGAACAATATGCCGAAATCGACGCCGGCGGCGTGGAGGAGTTCGGCGACCTTTACGGTCGTCTCCTGAACGCGCGGATCATAGGAGGCGTAGTCGCCGACGAACCAGAGCACGTCGACTGGCTCCTCACGCGCATCCTTGATCGCGAAGGAAAGGCCCTTGGTCCAGCGCGCCCGCATCTTGGCCGGCTTGCCCATGGAGTTGCCGGCCCGCGAGAGGTTGGAGAACGCCTCCTGCAGCCCTGGCGAGATGGAGCCCGCATCGACCAGCTGGCGGCGCATGTCGATGATCTTCGGCAGATGCTCGATCTCGACCGGGCAGACCTCCATGCAGGCGCGGCAGGTGGTGCAGGCCCACAACGTCTCTTCGGCAATGACGCCGCCGAGAAGCGGCCGGGCCTCTCCTTCGGGAACGATCGCATCGCGAAGGTCGGTGATCAGCAGCTTCGGGCTGAGCGGCAGACCGGCGGCATAGGCCGGGCATACGGCCTGGCAGCGGCCGCATTCGGTGCAAGCGAGGAGATCGAGCTTCTGCTTCCAGTCGAACTGGTCGAGCCGCTCGATCCCCGGCGTCTCCCGGCCCGGCGGAACGTCGGGAGTCCGTCCCTTGGGGCCGAGATTGCGCAGGTAGACGTTGGGCGCCGCCAGGAACATGTGGCGATGCTTGGAAGTGGGGATGTAGACAAGAAAGGTCAGAATCGCGGCGATGTGGACCCAATAGAAGACGTGCTCCGCCGCCACGGCGGAGACGGGCAGGCCCGCAAGGCCCGATGCGATCGCGCCGGAGACCGGGCGCCAGGCGGACGGCTCGCCGGCCAGGATGCCAAACGCCGCTTCCAGCAGCATCGAGGCGACGATCGCGAAGATCAGGACATAGATGATCGTCGCATCGGTGGCATTCGAACCTTCGAACCGCTTCGGCCGGATAACGTAGCGTTGCCAGGCCGCCATGCCGACGCCGACAAGCATCAGCACCGCGAAGATGTCCTGCAGCAGGGCGATCCAGCTCTTGCCGCCGATCGCGTCGAGCGAGAAGCCGGGCAGCAGTCCCGAGCCGAAGGCTTCGATGATCGCGGTGAAGAGAACCAGGAACGAGGCGAAGATCAGCGCATGCAGCACGCCCGAGAACGGCCGCATCAGCAGGCGCTTGTGAAGGCCGACCGCCTCCAGCACGCCCGCAAACCGCCGCCCGGGCTGGTCGGTCCGCATCACCCTCGGGCTCGCCAGCACGGCGCGCGCGAAACGGCGCGAGCGCCAGGCGAAAAGGCCGGCAGCCGCGAGGACGAGCAGCCAGAGCGTTAGGGTGGGCGCCATCTCAGCTTCCGGCCGGCGCGCGGAGGCGGTCGTTCAACGCTGCGACGAGATCGAACAGATCGCAGGTCGCGCCATAGTGGGCGACACCGAAGATCGGCGCCTTGGGATCGGTGTTGACCGCGATGATCAGATCCGAACGCGACATTCCCTCGAGATGCTCCGGTGCGCCGGAGACTCCGAGGGCGAGATAGAGCCTCGGCTTGACCTTGCGCCCGGACTTGCCGACCTGGCGCAGCTTCGGCAGCCAGCCATTGTCGACCACAGGTCGGCTGCCGGCGATCTCGGCGCCCAGCAGCCCGGCCAGTTCGCGTGCGATCTCGATGCTGCCTTCGTCGCCGATCCCGCGCCCGACACAGACGATGCGCTCCGCGGTCGCGATATCGATCTCGGCGAGATCGGGCTGATCCTCGCCGAGGAGTTCGACGCGCAGGTTGGAGAGGAGGGGAGTGGGGTCAAGCGACGCGAGAGCTCCGGCCGCCACCTGCGATGCGGCGGCTTCCGGGAAGCTGCCGGGGTTGAGCATCGCGATCGCCGGGCCGGTGATCCTGGTCTTCGCCATGACCTTGCCGCCATAGATCTGCGATGTCGCGGCGACCCCGTCATCCCCACGGTCGAGGCGGACGACATAAGCGACGATCGGAAGTTCGCAGCGCGCGGCGAGTTCCGGGGCGACATCGAGGCCGGTCGCCGAATAGGGCATGACGATCAGATCTGGCGCCTCGGTCGCCATGACGTCGCGGGCGATACGGGCATAGGCTTCGGCTGTCGGCACCGAGAGTGCCGGCGCGATCGCCGCTATGACCCGGTCAGCGGCGCCGAGGCGCGCGGCCGCATCGGTTGCGGAATCGCCGACGACAAGGGCCACGACTTCATCGCCGGGAGCGGCAATGGTGCGAGCCGCGGCGAGCATTTCCAGAGAGATCGCCTCGATCTTTCCGGAGCGTGTTTCTGTGCAGACGAGGAACTTCATGGATCAGCCGGCCCGAAGGCCCCTCTCGGCGAGAATGTGGGCGATACGGTCGGCAACATGCTCGGCGACATTGCCGAGATTCTCGGCGCCTTCGCCGGCGAGCGGCATCGAAAGCATCGCCAGCCGCGCCCCATCGGCGGGCAGGCTGTCAACGGCAGGTCCCTTGGCGATGGGCGCCTTGGCCGCTTCGCGCAGCTTCGAACCGGAGACATAGCGGGGTGCCTTGGTCGAGGTCTGCACGCCCAGAACCGCCGGCAGGGCGATGCGATAGCGCGCAACGACTCCATTGCCGCGTTCCTGCGCGACGGTTAGCCCGCCGCCCGCCACAGCCAGATGGCTGGTGCCGGAAATATGCGGCCAGTCGAGCCGCCCAGCGAGATAAGGGCCGAGCTGGCCGAACAGATCCTCAGCCGACTGTACGCCGGTGAGGATCAGATCCGCCTTGCGTTCTTCGATCAGCGGCAGCAGAGCGGCAGCGAGGCCGGCAGGAGAGGCAAGGCCGGCTTCCTCGTCGCCGGAGAGGAGAACGGCGTCGTCGGCGCCGCGCGCCATCGCCATCTGCAGCACCCGGTTGGCGCCCTCACCGATGGCAACGGCCGTGACGCGGGCGCCGGAGGCCTCCTTCAGAAGCACCGCCTCTTCCAGGGCCTGGTCGTCGAAGTCATTGAGCTGGAAATCCATCCATTCGCGGTCGAGCCCAAGCCCTTCCGGGAGAATTTCGAACTCGGTCGCCGGTGCCGGGACCATGCGCAATACGACAAGAATATGCATTGTTTCCTCCGACCGGCCTTCTTGATGGGGGCCAGTTCGCCTGCGGACAGATCATCCGATCCAGCTACGAATGCGCGCACCTTACCGGGTTCGATGAAGCTCAGAAGGTAATAACAGCTATCACCTCCCTGCTGATTGACGATCGATCTCGTTCGGTCTGTAACGGTTGCCGAACGAATTGAACTGCAATGCGTCTCACAGCGAGCCTGATGCAGATTTTCCTGCATAGTCGATTGAATTGAGACGCCCATCGGGGAGTCGTAGACGACTTATAGTTGCAGAGACTGTGTCAGGGCCGGAGGACCGAACGCTTATTAAGTCGGGGCCCGTATAAAAACAGAACCTTCGGAGGAGAGAACATGAAGAATTCGCGCAATCGGCGCGTGGCTGCGTTCGGCCGTGGCATGCGATGGGTTGGACCGCTCGCGCTTTCCGCCCTTTTGGGCGCGGCGAGCCTCGCCCCTGCGATGGCCGACGATACGGCTCCGGCCGCCGCGGCCGCGAAGCCTGAAAAGCCGGGATATTACGGTGTTCCGCGCACCTGGCTGTGGAACCCCGGCTTCAACAACATGGTCGATACTTCCAAGTGGAAGAAAGACGGTCCCTATGTGATCGGCTTCTCCAACGCGTCGATCTCCAATGCCTGGCGTGTCGCCTTCCAGCACGGCGTGCTCTGGTCGGCCGGCCAGCACAAGGACCAGATCAAGAAGTTCATCGTCACCGATGCGAATGACGATCCAGCCAAGCAGATCGCCGACATTCAGGACCTGATCAGCCAGGGCGTCGACCTCCTGCTGATTGCTCCTGCCACGGAGGACGCGCTCGATCAGGTCGTCGGCCGCGCGATGAAGCAGGGCATCCCAGTCGTGATGGTCGACCGCAAGGTGACGTCGCCTGAGAACTACATCACCTTCGTGACCGCTTCCGACTCGGCCGTCGGCCGCATCGAGGCGCAGTGGCTGGCCGAATATCTTCACGGCAAGGGCAATATCGTGATGCTTCCGGGCATCGCGGGCGCCAGCCCCGCGGAAATCCGCATCCGCACCAACAAGGAAGTGTTCGCCAAGTATCCCGGCATCAAGGTGCTGGACATGCAGTACACCGACTGGAACCCGGCGACGGGCAAGTCGGTCATGGCGGCGCTCATCCAGAAATATGGCAAGCAGATCGACGGCGTGCTCGCCGACAGCGCCCTGCAGGGCTCTGGCGCGATCGAGGCCTTCATCGACGCGGGCTACAAGAAGGGCGAGTTCCCGCCGATCACCGGCGGTGACATTGCGCGGATGTACCAGCTCGCCTCGCAATACGAGATCCCGATGGTGGGCATCGACTATCCGACCTCGATGGGCATCACGGGCGTCGAGACCGCGCTCAACGTCCTGAACGGCATATCCGTGCCCGACAAGGTCGAGGTGAACATGCAGATTGTCATGTCGCCCGGCGCCGATACGGCTTCGGTCAAGGCGGACCGATACCTGCTCGATCATGTCAGCATGGATGATCCGGGCGACCTCTCGCCGAGCAACGGCTTGCCGGCCGGCTACAATCCGAGCACCTTCAATCCCGACTATCCGAAGTAACGGCTCGCAGAAAGCGACGGCGCGGGGTGGAATGCCCCGCGCCGGTCCGGCTTAACGCCACGTTCGAGACGTCTTACATGTCGGTTCCCATCATCAGTCTGCACGCGATCGAAAAGGTCTATCCCGGCGTCAAGCCGCTGGACCGGGTCGATTTCACCGTTCTGCCCGGCGAGATTCACGCGTTGCTCGGCGAGAATGGAGCCGGCAAGTCGACGCTTACTCGCATCATCGGTGGCGCCGTCAAGCCCAATGCCGGGACGATCGAATATCTGGGCAAGCCCGTCTCCTGGCGTTCGCCGCGCGAGGCGCAGGAAGCCGGCATCCACATCATCCACCAGGAACTGGCGCTCTTTCCCGAGCTGACGGTGGCCGAGAACATTCTCATTGGCGCGCAACCCCGTGGCCTCTTCGGCCTCCTGTCGCGCTCGGCGGCGATCCGCAAGGCGGAGGCCATCCTGGCGCGTCTTGGCGTCGACATTCCCGCCCGCGCCCATATCGACCAATTGTCGCTGGCCGACCAGCAGATGGTCGAGATCGCCAAGGCCCTCACAGGCGACGTCAAGCTCATCGTCTTCGACGAGCCCACCGCCGTGATTTCCGGCCGCGAGGTCGACCTGCTCTTCGAGAACATGCGGCGACTGCGCTCCGAGGGTCTCGGTATCGTCTATATTTCGCACCGCCTCGAAGAGATCTTCGAGATTGCCGATCGCGTGACGGTGCTGAAGGACGGACAGATCGCCGGCGTCAACGCGGTCAAGGACCTAACCCGCGACACGATGATCACCATGATGGTCGGCCGGCAACTGGAGCAGATCTTCCCGCCGAAGCCGGCCGTAGCCACCGACAAGCCGGTCGTGCTTTCGATCGAGAAGCTGGCCGCGGGAAATCGCCTGCACGATGCAAGCCTCGAGGTCCGGGCTGGTGAGATCGTCGCGCTCGCCGGCATGGTCGGCTCCGGCCGTACCGAGGTCGCCGAGGCCGTCTTCGGATATCGCGACGTCGATGCCGGCACGATCAAGGTCGACGGCAAGGCACTGGCAGAGCATACGCCGAAGGAAGCGATCGGCCGCGGTGTCGGCTTCCTGACGGAGAACCGCAAGGAAGAGGGGCTCTTCCTCGGCCTGTCGATCGCCGCGAACATCCTCGCGCCTTCGCTGGGTACCGTGTCGAGCGGCGGCATGATCAAGCGCAGCCGCGAGCGCGAGATCGCAGAAAAGCAGATCCAGGCCTTCGGCGTCGCGACGCCGTCGCAGGACGTGAAGGTCGGCAATCTCTCGGGCGGCAATCAGCAGAAGGTGCTGTTCAGCCGCTGGTCCCGGATCGCCGACCGTCTGCTCATTCTCGACGAACCGACCCGCGGCGTCGATGTCGGTGCCAAGGTCGAGATCTACCGCATGATCCGCCATCTGGCTGACCAGGGCATCGCCGTGCTGATGATCAGCTCCGAACTGCCCGAGGTCGTCGGCCTCGCCGATCGCGTCGTCGTCATGGCGCAGGGCCGCGTCGCGGGCGAACTCGCGGGCGCGGCGATCGGGGAGGAGTCGATCATGAAGCTCGCCGTCGTGAGCCTTGGATCCGGCGGGCCGGCCGGGGAGGGGAAACTGCAATGACCGCCATCGCAGGCGTCTTCCAGCGTCACCGGATGCTGCCGTCCTATCTGATCGTGCTCGTCCTGCTCGCGATCCTGGTGGTGACCGGCGGCGCGCTCTCGGACCGCTTCCTGACCTGGCGCAATTTTGGCAATCTCTTCCAGCAGATGGTCGTGCTCGGCGTCGCCAGCCTCGGCCAGACATTCGTCATCCTGATCGGCGGCATCGATCTCGCCATCGGCGCCCTGGTCGGCGCGGTGACGGTGTTCCTCGCCAATTTCCTGCAATGGCAGCCGGACTGGATCGTGCCGGCGATCGCCATCGCGCTTGTCGGCTCGACCGCGATCGGTGCGCTGAACGGCATCCTCACCGTGACGCTGCGCGTCCATCCGCTCATCGTGACGCTGGGCACGTCGTCCGTGATCTTCGGCGCGACGCTGATGTACCGCAAGGAGCCGGGTGGTTCGGTTCCGGCCGTGTTCGAGGAACTCGCCTATGGCGATATCGCCGGCATTCCCTATACGGCGCTGGCGCTCGTCGTCATCTTCGCGCTGGCCGGCCTCTGGCTGCAGCGCACAAGGTCCGGCCGCAGCCTCTATTTCGTCGGCGGCAGTCACGAGGCGGCGCGACTGAACGGCGTCGCGGTCTCGCGCGTGACCATCCTCGTCTATGCGCTGTCGGGCCTTTGTGCCGGCATCGCCGCGATCTTCCTCGTCGCCCGCACCGGCGTTGGCGATCCGCGCATCGGCCAGACGCTGACGCTGCAATCGATCACGCCGGTCGTCGTCGGCGGGACGATTCTCATCGGCGGCCGCGGCGGCGTGCTGGGCACCTTCCTCGGGGTCCTGCTGGTCTCCATGCTGAACAGCATGCTGAACTTCAGCGGCGTCTCGTCCTTCTACCAATGGGTCGTCCAGGGCGTGATCATCATCGCCGCCGTCGGCCTCCACAAAACACGCCGGGAGTGATCATGACGCTCGCCGAGAAGCCGGCCCGCGCCCGGGTCTCCCATTATTCGCTGGCTGCGCTGTCGGAGCGCTTCGGGCTCGGATTGTTCCTGATCCTGCTCCTCGTGGTCGCAGCGATCGCCTCGCCCACCTTCCTGGTGCCGGCCAACCTGCTCAATCTTCTGACGCTGGCCGCTCCCCTCGGCATGGTCGTGCTCGGGCAGACCTTCGTCATCCTGGTTCGCGGGCTCGACCTTTCCGTCGCATCGCTGATGGCGACGGTCGCCGTGCTCGCCACCGCCTTCCGCGCGACTAGCGATTCCGTCATCCCGCTCATCTTCGTCGCCGCGATCGTGCTTTCGGCCGTGGTCGGTTTCGTCAATGGCTGGCTGGTCACGAAACGGGGCGTCAGTCCGTTCCTGGCGACGCTCGCCATGATGATCATCCTGCAGGGCGCCCGTTTCGCCTATACGGGCGGAGCGCCGATCTCGACCTTGCCGCCGGGCATGGCCTGGCTCGCCAACGGGCGTGTCCTCGGTCTCCCGATCAATCTTTGGACGTTGGCCGTGATGGCGGCTTTCCTCGGTTTCCTGCTGCATCGGATGCGGCTTGGCCGGGAGATCTACATGGTCGGCGCCAATCCCCGCGCCGCCCGCCTGAACGGCCTTTCGCCCGACGCCGTCACCATCCTCTGCTACGTGATCTGCAGCGTCTGCGCCGGTATCGGCGGGCTGTTCCTGCTCGGATATGTCGGCACGGTCTCCAACTGGGTCGGACAGGGCTATGAGCTCGACTCGATCGTGGCGGCCGTGATGGGCGGCGTTGCGCTCTCCGGTGGGCGTGGCAGCGTCTTCGGCGCCTTGATGGGCGTCGCGGTGCTCATCGTCATCAACAATCTCGTTATCCTGCTCGGCTTTCCCGTGGAGGCCCAGTTCATCATCAAGGGCGTCATTATCGTCGGCGCTGCCGCTTTCTACCGAACCCGCCTGATCTGATTTTTCAAGGCAGGACAAGGCATTACGGAGGAATTCATGACGGTCGAGGACATCGGAGCGCGTGGGGCGCGGCCAAGGCGCGACGAAGAGGTGGACGTCGTCATCGTCGGCGCCGGGCCGTCGGGCTCCGTCGCGGCGCTGCATCTGGCCCGCGCCGGATTCTCCGTCGTCGTGCTGGAGCAGGGCAACTGGCCGGACTATGCGGATTATACCGGCGCCCGGCCGGAGCACGAACTGGTCTCGACCAAGCTCTGGCATCCGAACCCGAATGTTCGCGACAATCCGCGCGACTATCCCGTCGACACGTCAACCACCGACATCAACCCGTTGATGTTCGCCGGCGTCGGCGGCAGCGCCACGCTCTACGGCGCGCAGTGGATGCATTTCCTGCCGTCGGATTTCCGCGTTTATTCGATGGACGGCGTCGGCGAAGACTGGCCGTTCTCCTATGAGGATCTGCTGCCGTTCCAGCTCGAGATCGAGCGCGAGGTCGGCGTTTCCGGCCTTTCCGGCGATCCGGCCTTCCCGCCGCGCGGACCCTATCCGTTTCCGGCTCTACCCATGGGATCCGTCGGCCGTCGCGGTGCGCTCGGCATGGAGCGGATGGGCTGGCACTGGTGGCCCGGCAGCAATGCGATCCCGTCGGAAAAGTTCGGCGAGCTCAATCCCTGCGTCCGCCGCGGCACCTGCCTGACCGGCTGTCCGGAAGGCGCCAAATCGACCACCGATCGCTCGCATTGGCCGCTGGCGCTGAAGGCCGGTGCTCGCCTCGTGACCGAAGCGCGCGTCAAGGAGGTCGAGGTCGAC
Source organism: Kaistia algarum (assembly GCF_026343945.1). Classification (NCBI taxonomy): domain Bacteria; kingdom Pseudomonadati; phylum Pseudomonadota; class Alphaproteobacteria; order Hyphomicrobiales; family Kaistiaceae; genus Kaistia; species Kaistia algarum. The sequence continues at coordinate 1,017,838 of NZ_JAPKNJ010000002.1, read as the reverse complement.
GCCAACGGCCTTGCGACCGGGGTCGTCTATGTCGACGCCAACGGCCGCGATCGCCGCCAGCGGGCGAAGGTCGTGATCCTCTGCGCCAACGGCGTCGGGACGCCCCGCCTCCTGCTCATGTCCGGAGGCAGCCGCCATCCGGACGGGCTCGCCAATTCCTCGGGCCTCGTCGGCAAGCGGCTGATGATGCACCCCTTCGCCTCGGTGCTCGCCTCCTATGAGGATCCGCTCGACAGCTGGCGCGGCCCCTTCGGCCAGCAGGTCTATTCGCTCGAGTTCTACGAGACCGACGAGAGCCGTGGCTTCGTGCGCGGCTCGAAATGGAACTGCATGCCGTCCGGCGGTCCCGTCGGCGTCTCGGGCGCGATCGGTTCCAAGGTCTATGTCGCGGAGGAGGGGCGCTTCCAGGATTTCTGGGGCGAGAACCTGCACCAGAACGTTGACCGTCGCTTCGGCCATTCGCTGATCTGGGGCATCGTCGGCGAAGATCTGCCCGAAGAGTCGAACCAGGTGGTGCTGTCCAAGGATCTCGTCGACTCCGACGGCCTGCCGGCACCACAGATCATCTACAAGGTCAACGAGAACTCGAACCGCCTGCTGCAGTTCAACATCGATCGCTGCCTTGAATCCGTGAAGGCCGCCGGCGCGATCGAGACGCTCGTTTCGACGCCGGTGCGCGAATCCGGCTGGCACCTGATCGGCACGACGGTGATGGGCGCCGACCCGAAGAAGTCGGTCGTCGATCCCTGGGGCGCCACGCACGACATCCCCAATCTCTATGTCTTCGACGCCTCGACCTTCCCGACCTCCGGCGCGACCAATCCGACGGCCACGATCATGGCAGTGGCGCTGCGCAATACGCGGCGCCTGATCGCCGAACGCCGCAACCAGAAGGTGGCCTGATGAACGCGACCGAAACGAGCGGGCGGTTCCTCGAACTCGCCGATTTCCTCATCCCATCCTATGGGCGTATGCCGCGCTTCAGCGATGTCTGCTCCTATGAGGATGCGCTGAAATCCCTCGATTTCCGCATCGACCTCAAGGAAGGCTTCGAGCGCGGCGTCTCGGTGGATACATCCGAAGGCGTTGAGCAGGCGCTCGAAAAGCTGAATGTCGGCGACGGTCCGGCTTTCAGTGCTGTGACGACCATCGTGCTCGCGACCTATTACATGAACCCGCGCGTGCGCGAACTCATCGGCTATCCCGGCCAGGAGAACGTCGCCTACGATTCCAAGGCGACGCAGAGCTACCTGATCGACGGCTCGCTCGCGAAAGTGATCGCCCGCGGCCGCAAGTACCGGCCGACGCCCGGTCTCTAGAACCTCCCGCTCCTCCCAGAAAGGCAGACCTCCCATGACCAATCCGACCTTCGACAAGGGTCTCGAAATCCGCAAGTCGGTCCTCGGCGCCGAGTTCGTCGAGAAGTCCTTCGCCGCCGCTGACGACTTCAACCGGCCGATGCAGGAACTCGTCACCGAGTATTGCTGGGGCGCCGTCTGGGGCCGCGAGACGCTCGACAAGAAGACGCGCTCGATGCTGAACCTCGCCATGATCAGCGCGCTGAACCGGCCGCATGAGCTCAAGATGCATGTGAAGGGCGCGCTCAAGAACGGCGTCACCAAGGACGAGATCCGCGAGGTCTTCCTGCAGGTCGCGATCTATGCCGGCGTGCCGGCCGGTGTCGATTCCTTCCGCATCGCCCGCGAGGCGTTCCAGGAAGTCGGGGCATGACCATCCGCATGCCCGTCCCCGTCGTGAAGCATGACATGCTGATCGGCGGCCGCTGGACCCAGGCCGAGAGTGGAGACATTTTCGAGTCGTTTGACCCCTATACTGGGGAGCCCTGGGCCGAGGTTCCGCGCGCGGGGACGGCCGACGTGGATGCCGCCGTCGAGGCGGCATCCGATGCGTTCCGGGGCGAATGGCGGCGGATGACCGCTACCGCCCGCGGCCATCTGCTTCGCCGCTTCGCCGATCGACTTGCCGCGGCCGCCGAGACGCTCGCCGTCCTGGAGACGCGGGACAACGGCAAGCTGATCAACGAAATGCGCATGCAGCTCAACTACATGCCGCAGTGGTTTCACTATTTCGGTGGGCTGGCCGACAAGATTGAAGGCCGCGTCATCCCGATCGACAAGCCCGGCGTGTTCAATTTCACGCGTGAGGAACCGCTCGGCGTCGTCGTCGCCATCACGCCTTGGAACTCGCCGCTGATGCTGGCGGCCTGGAAGCTGGCGCCGGCCCTTGCCGCCGGCAACACGATCGTCTGGAAGCCGTCGGAATTCTCCTCTGTCTCGGCGCTTGCCTTCGGCAAGTTGTTCGAGGAGGCAGGCTTTCCGCCGGGCGTCGTCAACATCGTCACGGGCTTCGGTCACGAGATCGGCGATCGCCTGGTCAGGCATCCCAAGGTCGCCAAGATCGCTTTCACCGGCGGCGATGCCACCGGCCAGCGGGTCTATCAGGCGGCTGCATCGGAGCTGAAGAAGGTCACGCTCGAGCTCGGCGGCAAGTCGGCCAATATCGTCTTCGCCGACGCGCGAATGGAATCAGCCATTCCCGGCCTGGTGTCGGGCATCTTCGCGGCCTCGGGCCAGACCTGCATCGCCGGTTCGCGCGCGCTGGTACAGCGTTCGGTGCTGGACGAGGTGGTCGAGAAACTGGTTGCCTTTGCGAAGACCGCCAGGATCGGCGATCCGCTCGATCCGGAGACCCAGGTCGGCCCGATCACGACGCTGCCGCAGCGCCAGAAGGTGCTCGACTATATCGACATCGCCAAGGGAGAGGGCGCCGAATGCCTTCTCGGCGGCAAGGTCCCGGAGGATCCGGCGCTGGCTCCCGGCTGGTTCGTCGAGCCCACGATCTTTGGCGGCGTCGCGTCGTCGATGCGGATTGCCCAGGAGGAAGTCTTCGGGCCGGTGCTCTCCGTCATTCCCTTCGAGGATGAAGACGAGGCGGTCGCGATCGCCAATGACAGCATCTACGGCCTCGCCTCCGGCCTCTGGACCCAGGATCTCGGCCGCGCGCTGCGGATGCCGGATCGGCTGCAGACCGGCAGCGTCTGGGTCAACATGTATCGCGCCACCAGCTATCTCTCGCCCTTCGGCGGCTACAAGCGTTCCGGCATCGGTCGTGAGAACGGCATGTCGGCCATTCGCGAATATCTGCAGGAGAAGAGCGTCTGGATCGACACGATGAACTCGGTCCCGAGCCCCTTCGTCCAGCGCTGATCTTCAAGACCATTCCGGGAGGATCCCCCTATGAACGTCCATATTCATGCTGCGCCGAAGCTTGTGGGCCCTGCCGCCGCCTTCGTTGCCGCGCCGAAGAAGCTTCTGATCGGTGGGCAATGGGTGCCGGCCCTCTCCGGCAAGACGACCGAGGTGATCGATCCGTCCAGCGCCCGCGTCGTGGCCCATGTCGCCGAGGCTGACAAGGCCGATGTCGACGCGGCGGTAAAGGCTGCGCGCGCCGCCTTCGAAGGTCCGTGGTCGCGCATGCTTCCGGCCGAGCGCGCCAAACTGATGTGGAAGCTCGCCGACGCGATCGACGCGATCACGGACGAACTGGCGACGCTCAACTCGCTGGAGAACGGCAAGCCGATCAACGATTCCCGCAAGGGCGAGGTACCGTTCACTGCCGAGACGTTCCGGTACTTTGCCGGCTGGGCGACAAAGATCAATGGCGAGCAGATCCCGATCTCGGCCCCCGGCGATTGGCACTGCTATACGCGGCGCGAGCCGGTCGGCGTCGCCGCGCAGATCATTCCGTGGAACTTCCCGCTTTCCATGCTCGCCTGGAAGATCGCGCCCGCGCTCGCAGCAGGCTGCACCGTCGTCCTGAAGCCGGCCGAGCAGACGCCGCTCGGCGCGCTCCGCATCGGCGAACTCTTCGCGGAGGTCGGTTTCCCCGATGGCGTGGTCAACGTCATCACCGGCTTCGGCGAGACGGCGGGCGCTGCGCTCTCCGCTCATCCCGATGTCGACAAGATCGCCTTCACCGGCTCCACCGATGTCGGCAAGCTCATCGCGCGTGCGGCGACGGGAAATCTGAAGAAGGTCAGCCTCGAACTCGGCGGCAAGTCGCCGACCATCGTGCTGCCGGATGCCGATCTGGATGTCGCGATCGCCGGGGCTGCCAGCGCCATCTTCTTCAATATGGGCCAATGCTGCACGGCCGGATCGCGCCTGTTCGTGCACAAGAAGGTCTATGATCGCGTCGTCGAGGGCGTCGCGGCCGGCGCGGCTGCCATGCGGATCGGCGCGGGCCTCAATCCGGAGACGGAGGTCGGGCCGCTGATCTCGCGCGAGCAGTTCGACAAAGTGACCGGCTTCATCGAGGACGGTCGCCGTGACGGCGCCGAGATCGTCACCGGCGGCGAGAGCTTCGGCGAGGACGGCTTCTTCGTCACGCCGACGGTGATCGCCAAGACCAGGCCGGATATGTCGGTGATACGCGAGGAGATCTTCGGGCCGGTGGTCTGTGCCATTCCGTTCGATACGGACGATCTCGACGCGATCGCGCGGGATGCCAATGACACGGCCTTCGGCCTCGCCGCGAGCCTCTGGACGCGCGATCTGGGCCTCGCCCACAAGCTTGCCGCCAAGGTCAAGGCTGGCACGATCTGGATCAACACGCACAACTTCAACGACTGCGCGCTGCCCTTCGGCGGCTTCAAGCAGTCGGGCTGGGGCCGCGAGCTTGGTGCGCAGGCGCTCGACCTCTACACGCAGGTCAAGACGGTCGCGATCCGCCTTCCCTGAAACGGGGAGGGCGGCGCCGGCGCGTCGCCCTCCGATCCGGAGGAACGCCGATGTCCTGCTATGAAATCCTCGACCCGCGCTTCAAGGCGCTAATCGATCCGGTCGCCTTTCTCGAAACGCTGCACGAGGGCAATCGCTGGGCCGAGGGGCCGGTCTATTTCGCCGACCTGCGCTGCCTGGTCTGGAGCGATATTCCCAATGAGCGCATGTTGCGCTGGGACGAGGAGACGGGCCATGTGTCGCTCTTTCGCGCGCCCGTGCCCAACGCCAATGGCAATACGCGAGACCGCGAAGGCCGTCTCGTCACCTGCGAGCAGGGCGGCCGGCGGGTCGTCCGCACCGAATGGGACGGCTCGATCACGGTACTCGCCGACCGCTATCGCGGCCGCCGGCTGAATTCGCCCAACGATGTCGTTGTGAAGTCGGACGGCTCGATCTGGTTCACCGATCCCAATTACGGGATCATTTCGGACTATGTCGGGCGAAAGGACACCCAGGAAATCGACGGTTGCCACGTCTACCGCCTCGATCCGGCGAGCGGTGACCTCGCGATCGTGGCCGACGATTTCGCGATGCCGAACGGACTGGCGTTCTCGCCGGACGAGACGAAGCTCTACATCGCCGATTCCGGCTTCCTCACCGACGAGACGGCGCCGCATCACGTTCGCGTGTTCGATGTCGTGCGTGATCGGCTTGCCAACAGCCGCGTCTTCGCCGAGATCAATCCCGGCATCCCGGATGGCCTTCGCATCGATGTCGAAGGCAATGCCTGGATCAGCGCCTGGGACGGCGTCCAGTGCCATGCGCCGGACGGGACGCTGATCGGCAAGATCAAGGTGCCGGAAGTGGTCGCCAACCTCGCCTTCGGCGGCAAGCGCAACAACCGCCTCTTCATCACGGCGACGACGCGGGTCTATGCCGTTTTCCTGAACGTCGCCGGCGCACCGTTCCCGTTCAGCCGCTGATCCCTGCAATAGGGCGGCCCCACGCTGATCTCCTGATGCTGCATGACACAACGCGGCGCGACCGGAACCCTGCATCCGCGGGCAGAAGCCGCTATGCAAGAGGGTCAAAAATCTGCTAACGAGCGAGAAGGTCTAGGGTGAACCAAGGAAACAGCGATTGCCGGAAGTCCTCGCGCCATTGCTCTCACGATTATTTGTGCGGGATGACGCCGATTCGGAGTTATCCGACCGTGGGTATCGGCGCCGGGCCTGGGCGATTGTCATTATATCCTGCGTCATTGCGTGGATCGCCATCATCTGGCTGTTGACTGCCTGGATATTCTGATTTTACGGATCAGCTATACTGTGATGCACGCGCCGTTGTGCAATGCAGCAAATGGCGCGAGATCCTGACTTTTGGCTTGCGGCCAAGCTCATTCCGGAGATCGGCCCCGTAAAAATAGTTTGCTCCCCGCCCAAGGAACGCCGCTCCGCCATCGTCTTATGGGCTGATCTGTTCCGGGGAAGCCACCCATCGTGACATTTGCCGCGGGGTCCACTCAACCTGAAGACGCTCAGCTGGCCCCGGCGAACGCGTCGTCGCTTCTGGAGCGTGCGCGCGGCGGCGATGCGCGGGCCTTCGCTGGGCTTGTCGAGACGCACTACGGCTTCATCTTCGCGACCGCGTTCAAATGGTGCGGCAATCGGCCGGATGCGGAGGACGTTGCGCAGGATGTCTGCCTGAAGCTCGGCGAGGCCATCCGTTCCTTCGATGCCCGATCCGGCTTCACGACCTGGCTCTACCGGGTGACGCTGAATGCGGTTCGCGATCTTCAGCGCGCCCAATCACGCACGGCAAGACACGCCAGCGCCTATGCGCTGGTCAGTCCCGACGAGGACCCGGGCGATCAGGAGGCGAATGTGGCTGTGGTGGATCTGTGGCGGGCAGTTCGCGCCCTCCCGCCCAAGCAGCGAGACGCCGTCTTGCTGGTCTATGCGGAGGAACTTAGCCACGCCGAGGCTGCGGTGATCCTCGAATGCCGCGAGGCAACGGTGTCCTGGCATGTCCATGAGGCGCGGAAGACATTGAGAGGGCTGCTGTGATGACAGAGCCGGCCGAAGACCGCCTGAAATCCCTCGCCGGACTCCGGGCGCCGAGGGCCGATCCGGCCGCGCGAGCTGCGGCGATCGCAGCTGCGACGGCCGCCTTCGAGCAGGCTGCGAATAAATCCGCAGCGCCTCGCCAAGGATCTTCCTGGGGCGAACGTCTCAGATCCGTGCTTCTCGAAACAGGGAACCGGATCATGGATCATCGTCTTTCGCTGGGCGGCGCCGCACTGGCGCTCGTCGCGCTGCCGCTCGCCTATCAGGTCTATTCGGGCCATCCGATCGCGCCGCGAACGGTTGTCGCCGAGCTTCCGGCGGGTGAGGAAATCGCGCGCCAGCCGGTCAGCGCACCGAGCGCGGTGCCGGCACCAGTCCCGGCAAAGCCGACCCCGGCCAGGAAGCAGGCCGCCGAAGCCCAGGACGCCACGCCGCCGCCCTTGTCTGTGCCAGCCCAGCCAGCCGCCGACGCGGCCGTTGCGGCCGCGCAGCCAGCTCCGCCGCCGCCTGCGATGGTGATGAGCGAAACTGCATCGGCAGGCGAAACCGCGTCGGCGCCGACCGGTGCCGTGCTGGCCGCCCGCAGCCGTGGGACCATCGCAGCCGCGGAGCCCAGCGGCGACCGGTTCGAGAAATTCGATGAATCCGCGTTGAAATCGGTCGCGACCGACCCCGTCTCGACCTTCTCGGTCGATGTCGATACGGCGTCCTACGCCTATGTCCGGGCTTCGCTCGACGATGGCGTGCTGCCGCCGCCGGATGCGGTGCGGATCGAGGAGATGATCAATTATTTCCCCTATGCCTATCCCGCGCCGGCAACTGCCGATGTGCCGTTCCGCGTCAGCCTCGCCGTCTTCCCCACACCGTGGAATGCGAAGACGGAGCTGCTTCGCATCGGTATCAAGGGCTATGTGCCGCCGGCGGCCGAGAAGAAGGCGCAGCACCTCGTCTTCCTGGTCGATACCTCCGGCTCCATGGACGAGCCGAACAAGCTGCCGCTGCTCCGCCGCGCCTTCGCTCTGCTCGTCGACAGCCTTGGCCCGAAGGATACGGTGGCGATCGTCGCCTATGCGGGCTCGGCTGGCGTGGTGCTCGAACCGACCCGGGCGAGCGACAAGGCGAAGGTTCTTTCCGCGCTCGACGGCTTGCAGGCCGGCGGCTCGACGGCTGGTGCCGAAGGCATTGCGCTTGCCTACCGCCTCGCCGAACAGTCGAAGGTCGAGGGCACGGTCAATCGCGTGATCCTGGCGACCGATGGCGATTTCAACGTCGGCATCTCCGATCCGGACGAACTCAAGGATTTCATCCGCAAGCGGCGCGACGACGGCATCACGCTTTCGGTGCTCGGCTTTGGCCGCGGCAATCTCGACGATGCGCTGATGCAGGCGCTGGCGCAGAACGGCAATGGCAATGCCAGCTATATCGACAGCTATGCCGAGGCGCGGAAGGTGCTGGTCGAGGAGGCCGGCGGCACGCTCGACATGATCGCCAAGGATGTGAAGCTCCAGCTTGAGTTCAACCCGGCTGCCGTCTCCGAATACAGGCTGATCGGCTATGAGACCCGCGCGCTCAACCGCGAGGATTTCAACAACGACAAGGTCGATGCCGGCGATATCGGTGCGGGCCACACGGTCACCGCGCTTTACGAGATCACGCCGAAAGGCAAGGGCGGCGAGCAGATCGATCCGCTGCGCTATGCGGAGGCGAAGCCGGCTCCGGCGACAGAAGCCGCCCCGTCGGACGAATTCGGCTTCCTCAAGCTGCGCTACAAGCTGCCGGGCTCGGACCAAAGCCGTCTGATCGATACGCCGATCCCGCGGACGATCGCCGCTGGCAGCCTGGATCAGGCGGATGACGATGCGCGGTTCGCTGCTGCCGTCGCCGCCTTCGGCCAGAAGCTCAAGGGCTCCAGCTATGGCGACGACATGAGCTGGGAGGCAATCCGCGATCTCGCCATGGGCGCGCGCGGCAAGGATGAAGGCGGCTATCGCGCCGAGTTCCTGCGGCTCGTCCCGATCGCATCCGATCTCACGTCCCGACGCTGAAAAACGATGACGGGGGGCGCCTCTGGGCGTCCTCCGCCTCTTGATATGCTTCGGCCGCCTGAAGATCAGGTCTGGATGAAAGCCCAGGGGTCGGACACCGCGTTTTGATATTTCTCAAGTCTGCCGAAGTATGGCGAGATATTCTTCTCCCGTTTGACGGCGTTAAACGCTAGTATCGGCGTCAATAAACATCCGCTCCCATGTATGGATCGGATGGCCGGGAGGGAGAATGATGTTCCGAGCTGCCCGCATTGGTTCACAACTTGCCGGGGCTTCGAGATGGGCCGGCGCAGCTGCGCTGGCTTCGTTGCTGCTCCTCGGCCTGCCGCCCTCGCATTCCTTTGCTGAGGACGCGCCGACGCCGGCGGACAATGTGGCCCCAAGCCCGGCCGATGCCGAGGCGGCGGCAGCGGCGGAAGTGCCGGCTGACCAGGCGTTCACGCAGGCGGAGCTGCGCAAGCTACTGGCGCCGTTCGCGCTTTATCCGGATGCTCTGCTGGCCCAGTTGCTGCCGGCCTGTGCCTATCCGGTCGATATCGTCCAGGCGGCGCGTTGGCTCGACAAGAACGAGGCGGCGGTCAAGAAGGGTGATTTCTCCGGCGCGGATACGCAGAGCTGGGATCCGACGGTCAAGGCTCTGGTGCGTTTTCCCGATGTGATCCAGAAGCTGAACACCGATCTCGACGTGACGACCGATCTCGGCGATGCCTTCGTCAATCAACCTGAAGACGTGGCGGCGATGGTCCAGACGCTGCGCGCCGAGGCCGAGAAAGGCGGTTCGCTGAAGTCGACCAAGCAGCAGACCGTGACCGTCCAGCAGCAGGGAAGCTCAAGCTATATCGTGATCCAGCCGACGGATCCCGAGGTGATCTACGTTCCGACCTATGATCCGGCGACCGTCTATTACGACGACAGCTATGGCGACAATTTCGTCTATGGGGCCGTCGGGTTCGGCCTGGGGGTTGCCGTCGGCGTTGCGGTCGACAATGTCTGGGACTGGAACCGGGGCTGGGCCTATCCGCCACGCTGGCCCGGCTATCCGGGCTATCGGCCGGGCTATCCCGGCTATGGCGGGCGTCCGGGCAATGTCAATATCGGCAACGACATCAACATTGGCGGCAACAACAACGTCAATATCGGTAATGGCAATACGCGGCCCTGGCGCCCGGACGGCGACAAATATCGTCCAGGCCAAGGCAGCAAGCCGAACATTGCAAACCGGTCCGGCAACGCCAACCGTGCCGCCACGGGCAATCGCGGCAACAATCCAAAGCTGGGCGCCGGCAACGCCGGTGGCGGCAAGGCGTCCGCGATGCCGGATATCAAGGGCGGTGCCGGCAACAAGGGCGGCGCGCTTGCCGACAAGGGCGCCGTGGGCAACAAGGGCGGTTCGCTCGCCAACAAGGGCGCGGGGCTCGACAAGGGCGGCGTCAAGCAGCCGGTGGCCAAGAAGCCGGCGGCCAAGAAGCCCGCTGCGGCACGTGCGCCCGCGAAAAAAGCGCCGAAGCCAACGGCCTTTGGTGATGTTCGCCTCGGCGGCGCTTCGCCGTCAGTGGGAAATCGCGGCGCGGCGAGCCGCCAGAATGCCTATCGACCGCAGCCATCCTATAATCGGGGCGGTGGTGGTGGAGCCAACTTCAATCGCGGTGGCGGCGGTGGCGGGAACTTCCATGGCGGAGGAGGTCGGGGTGGTGGCGGAGGCCGCGGTGGTGGCGGGCGTCGCTAGGTCCATGGCTCGATCGGGAGGCAATCATGCCGGCAATTCGTAACATCATCCTCGCAATGGGTATCGCTGGCGCCGTCTGGCTCGTCCCCGCGCTGCCAGCGGCGGCTCAGCAGGTCTTTCCAACGCCGGAAGCGGCATCCGCGGCCCTCGTCGACGGCGCGCGCCATCCGGGGCAGGGGTGGCTCGACAAGATCTTCGGCGATGGCGGCGGCGATCTGTTCACCTCAGGTGATGCCGACGTCGATCGCCAGCAGCTAGCCGATTTTCTCGGACTCGCGGAGAACGGTACATCCGTCGTCGATGGTGAGAATGGCGAGAAACGGCTCGTCTTCGGCGCCAGCGGCTGGCAGTTTCCGGTGCCGCTGAAGAAGGGGAAGGATGGCTGGACATTCGATCTGGCCGCCGGACGGCAGGCGGTGATCGATCGCGCCGTCGGGCGCAACGAGCTTCTCGCCATCGATGCCTGCGCCGACTATGTGGCGGCTCAGAACGAGTATTTCGCCTCGCTGCACGATGATGAACCGGTCCAGCAATATGCGCGCCGTTTCCTCAGTTCGGAGGGGCTGCATGACGGGCTCTATTGGGAGCCGGAAAGCCAGACGGATATCAGTCCGCTCGGAGACCGCATCGCAGCTGTGGAGAGCGGCGAAGGCGACGAGCCGGGGACCTATCATGGCTATCATTTCCGCATCCTGACGCGACAGGGTCCCGAAGCGCCGGGCGGCGCCTACGACTATCTGGTGAACGGCCGTCTGCTGGCCGGCTTCGCCATGCTGGCCTATCCGGCGGAGTGGGGCAGTTCCGGCGTCATGAGTTTCCTCTGCGACCAGCGTGGCGAGGTCTACCAGTCGAATATCGGCCCGCAGACGGACAAGCTGGCGACGCGGATCCTGAGTTTCAATCCCGGGCCCGGCTGGGCGGTGGTTCCCACGGAGTAGCGCTGCCAGGGCGACACGGCTTGTCCTCCCGCGCCTTCCACGCTATCGCGCTTGAGGCGACAGCTTGGGAGGGCGGAGCGATGGACTTCCTGCGGCGGGATGGCGTGGCGCTCGGCTATCGGCTGGCGCGGGGCGACGGGGTTCCCATCGTTCTGGTGCATGGCTGGTGTTGCGACCACAGCTATTTCTCGCCGCAGTTCGACCATTTCGCCGCGCGAGGCCATACGGTATTCGCGCCGGATCTGCGCGGTCACGGCGCGAGCGACAAGCCAGTTCAGGACTACCCGATTTCCGCCTTTACCGACGATGTCGTGTGGATGCTCGGCGAACTTGGCGTCGAGAAGCCGGTCGTCGTCGGTCACAGCATGGGCGGCATCATCGCCTTCGATCTGGGTGTCCGCTATCCTGATATCCCGGCTGCGGTCGTCGAACTCGATTCGTCGACCGTCCTGACGGATACGGCGCGGGCGGGGATGAATGCCTTCATCGAGGCGCTGAAGCGCCCCGACTACCAGAACGCTGTCGAGACCTATGTTTCCAAGGTGCTGCTGATCGATAGCGACGACCCGGCGCGCAGGCAGTCCATTCTCGCCGGCATGGCGTCCGCGCCGCAGCAGATGATGATCTCAGCTTTCACGGGCCTGCGAGATTTTGATCCGACGGAGGGCGGCAAGACCATGTCATTGCCGAACCTCTACATCGCGGCCGACGAGCCCAGCCCGCGCTCGGACATGACCAGGCTGAGCCAGCTCGTTCCGCATCTCCTCCAAGGCAAGGTGGTCGGATCCGGGCACTTCTGCCAGCTTGAAGTCCCGGATCAGGTCAATGCGATGATCGACCGCTTTCTGAATGTCACCGGCATCGGGGCGGCCGGCTGAGATCAGCCGGCGATGGCCCGAAGGCTCGCCGCCTTGCCGCGGGCGAGGTCCGTGGCGCGTTCATAGTCTCCGGCGACGAAGGCCGCGCAATGAGCGAGATAATCGGCTGTCGCGATCGGCGGGACCGAGGATTTCGGCAGCTTCGAGCGCAGCGTCTGCGTCAGTTCCAGAGCATCGACGGCAGCTTCCAGCGCATCCAGGAAGAGCGCGCGGCGCGGCGTGCCGATCTCGGCCAGCATGCGGCGGGCGCAATCGGCCGAGCGTTCGCCGATGGCTTTGGCGAGCTGCTGGCCGTATTCGAGGCTGGCGCGGCCGCGCGGATCCTCGCCGATCACGCCGTCGAGCTTTTCGCTTGCCGCGACCGCATCGAGCCTAACGAGGTCGGGCCGTTCGGCCCAGAGCAGCGAGGCCTCGCCGATGCCGGCATGGTCGCCGGTATAGAGGTCGGTGACCGGGTCATATTCCGTCAGCGGCAGGATCGTCGCCTCGCTCCGGCGCATCACGGCCAGCGCCGCGCGCTTCAGCGCCAGCGTCTGTTCGAGCCCGAAATGGCCGGTAAACCCGACGACGACCTTGAAGCCCATGCCCGCGAACTGCTCGAACACCGTCTCGATCAGCGGCTCGACCAGTGCGATCGGAAGGTTGAGCGTATGCGGGAAGGGTACGCCACCGACGGCCCAATAGGAGGTCGGCGCCAGCACTGCATCGGCCCGCTCTGCGATTTCCCGGCTGAGCCTTTCGCCGACAATGCCGTCGAGGCCGACCGGCAAATGGTGGCTGTGCCATTCGATCGTGCCGAAGGGGAGCACGAGGATCGGGTTCTCCGCCAGCCGGGCTTCGATCTCGCGGGGGAAGAGCGTTTCCAGCGCATAGACGGTCATGCGAACTCCTCGAACGACACCACGGTGCGGATGCCTGTCTGGCGATAGCCCGGTTCAAAGAGTGCCGGCAAGTCGTTGATTCCGATCGTGCTCGTATGCAGCGCGTCGAGCTCCAGCCGCCCATCGGCATACCAGTCGGCGAGCATGGGAAGATCACGCTCGGGCTGGACGTCGCCATAGATGCAGCCGCAGATCGTCTGTTGCTTGCTCATGAAGCCGCGAGGTTTGAACGCCATCTCGTCCTCCCGCCCGGCAGCGCCGACCAGCGTCAGCCGACCGCCCCGCGCCAGAAGGCCGAGCGCCTCGACCATCAGATCCGTTCGCCCGACCAGCTCGAACGCATGGTCGACGCCCCGGTCGCTCGTCACCTTCATGACAGCGTCCAGAACAGTCTCCGCAGTGCTATCGACGGCATGCGTGGCGCCAAGCCGCCTGGCGAGTGCTAGCTTCTCCGGATCGCGGTCGACGGCGATGATCGCGCGCGCATTGGCGAGCCGCGCGCCCTGTACAGTGTTGAGGCCGACGCCGCCACAGCCGATCACGACCACATCGTCGCCCGGCTGAACCTTGGCGCTGAACATCGCCGCGCCGACGCCGGTCGCGACCGCGCAGCCCAGCAGAGCCGCCACTGCGAAAGGCATGTCGTTACGGATCGGCACGGCGCCGGAGGCCGGGACGACAACATAGGGGCAGAAGGTTCCGGCATTCAGCAGGACGGCGAGCGGCTTTCCTTCGAGATGGACCCGGGGCTCGCTGGTTCCGAGAATGCCCTCGCAGAATTGTCGCCGGCCGGAAACGCAGTTGCGGCAGGTGCCGCATTTGGCCTGCCAGTTGATCGCCACATGGTCGCCAATGGCGAGATGGGCCACGCCTTCGCCGAGCGCGGCGACGATTCCCGCGCCCTCATGGCCGAGGATGACCGGCGTCGTGCGCGCATACTGCACGGAGCCGATATCGGTATGGCAGACGCCGCTCGCCAGGATGCGCACCAAGACCTCGCCGGGGCCGGGAGGGGAGATCGTCACCCTCTCGATCCGCGGCGTCTGGCCGAGTGCATGCAGAACGAGGGCCGGCTGGTCCTCGAGCGCGATCATGCCGGGACTTTGGACTTTGCCGTGAGCAGCGTGCCGGCCGGAACCTGCTTCAGCACCTGGAAATGGCCATAGTCGCGCACCTTGCGGAAGGGCTCGTTCTCGACGGCGTTATATGAGGCGATATAGCCCCAGCGCGGCATGTCGGAAGTATTGGCGTCCGAGCGGTGCAGCAGATTGCAATCGAAGATGAGCGCGTCGCCGGGCTCCATCTCTGCATAAACGAGGGGGAAGCGCTCGATGGCTGCGTTCAGATATTCCTCGTCGACCACGGTCTGCCCGTCGACGCGGACATGGTCGATGCGGCCGAGCTTGTGCGAGCCCTTCAGGACCTGGAGGCAGCCATTTTCCTTCACCGACTTGTCGAGCGAGATCCAGATCGACAGCATTTCCGGCGACAGGCACTTGTTCTGGTACCAATAGCCGTAGTCCTGATGCCATTCCCAGGCGCCGCCCTTGCGGGGCTCCTTCATGGTCATCTTGTGGCTGTAGAGATAGGTGTCCTTGCCGATGATCTGCTGGGCGATCGTCACCAGCCGCTCGTCACGGGCGACATAGCCATATACGTCGTCGGCGGCCTCGTACCACATCTTCAGGAGCGTGGTGTTGCCGGCCTTGTCGCCCTTCTGCATCGTCTCGCCGGCTTCGGCCTGACGGCGGAGGTCATCGCGGGCGCTGTCGCGGAAATGCGCCGTTTCCTGCTCGGTCAGAAAGCCCTTGAGGATCACATAGCCTTCGTTCTGGTAGCGCTGATATTGTTCGTGCGTAAGCATGTGGCGTTTCCCTTGGTCGGTCGGTCTGTCGAGCCGGCCCGCGTCTCCCCCGACTTTGTGCATTCTGCCGCAGAAAGCTGCCGTCCGGAATAGACGCTTCGCGCGCCGCTTTGTATATTACGAACATGAACCTTACAAAGAATCCTGTCCGCTCCTACAGCCATGCGCCAAGGCCCGGCTGGCTGCAATGCGGCTATTCCGTCCTGCGCGCCGGCCATCTGCAGGCCGTCGCCAATGCATCGCTGTCGCGCGGTCGTCACGCGGGGCAGGATGTTCTGTTTTGCGTGGCTGGGGCTGGCGAGATCGACAGCGCTGGGCGTCGGTTCGCGGTGAAGGGCGGGCAGGTCGCCTGGCTCGCCAACGAGGCGGCGCATGGACATCGCGCGGATCCGGAATCGCCATGGGAGCTTTTGTGGCTGCGGCTCGACGGGCCGGCGGCAGCCTCGGTTCGAATTTCAATTTTTGGTGAAAACGAACATGTTCGCGACGCCGCGGATGCCGAAAGGCTCGCCGCTTGGTTTCAGCGGCTCTTCGCGGCGCTGGAGCGGCGCGAACCGACGCTCGATCTGGAGCTCAACCAGCTGGTGGCCTCGCTCTTCGTCATCCTCGCCGGCAAGGGCGGCCGTTCAGGCCGCAGTGCCGGGCTTCCGCTTCCGCTCACCCGCGTCATGACGGCGATGCGCGAGGACATCGCCGCCACCTGGCAGGCCGAGGCGCTGGAGCCGGTCGGCGGGGTCAGCGCGACCCATCTTCGCCGTCTCTTTGCCCAGCACCTCAATACCTCGCCGCATCGCTGGCTGATGCATGAGCGGCTGCTGAAGGCGCAGAGCCTGCTCGCCGATACCGATCTGCCTGTCGGCGAGATCGGCCTTCGCTGCGGCTTCGCCGATGTGTTTCACTTCAGCCGCGAGTTCAAGCGACACCTCGGTTCGAGCCCGGCCAACTGGCGCCGGGCGGAGCGCGCCTTCTGATCCGCGCCCGCTGGTATCAGCGCAGGAAGCGCGCGATCGCGGCGTAAGTTTCTTCTACCTCGGGATAGAAATTCGCGAAGTTGATGCAGCCATGCAGCGCTCCCGGAATGAGGTGCAGCTCATGCTGGACGCCCGCCGTTTCGAGCCGGTCGGCGAGCGCCGGCGTGTCGTCGCGCAGCGGATCGAGTTCGGCCGCGGCGAGGAAGAGCGGCGGCAATCCGGCGAGATCGGCATCGATCAGGCGGGCATCCGCCAGCGCCTCGGCCGAAACGCCCCCGGTGTAGTAGTGCCAGAACCAGTCCATGTCGGCGGTCGAGAGATTGAAGCGGCCATCGCCATAGACCTGGTGCGAGCGGGTCGAATGGTCGTTGTCGAAGACGCCATAGAACAGCACGCCCGCGTCCGGCGAAGCGGCATCGCCCTTGAGCCGAAGCAGTGTGCCGAGCGACAGGTTGGCACCGGCGGAATCGCCCCCAACCCAGGTCGGCCCCTCGATGGCGAGGCCGGGCATGCCATGCGCCTTCAGATAGCGCACGGCCTCGACGCAGGCGTCGAGCGGCTTGGGGCAGGGCGCCTGGGGGGCCAGCGGATAGTCGAGGCTGATCACCTTGCAGCCGAGCTTGACGGCGATGTCCTCGCAGACATGATCGAAGCAGTCGGGATGCAGCAGCACCCAGCCGCCGCCATGGATGAAGATGAAGAGAGGCTGCGGGGTGCCCGGGGCGGCATCGAAGACATGCACGTCCATGGTGCCGCCGGGCAGCGGCAGCTGCGCCTGAATGATCGTAGCCAGGCCCTTCAGCATGGTCTGGCTGTAACGGGCCGAAAGCGGGTTGACGAGACGCTGGGCCGTCTCCGCGTCGACCTCGGAGAGGGGCGGGAGGCCGGCGCCCAGATTGGCGATGAATTCAAGCGACGCGCTCGCCGTCGGAGAAAGCTCCGCCGGATAGGCCCAATCGCTGCCCGCCTTGGTATTGCCCGTCATCTCGTCCCTCTCTTCGTTTCGCTAGGCCTGTCAGCCCCGCTTCATGCGCGCGATGCGCGTTTGATAGTCGGGCGGCGTAACGACTTCTTCGCGGTCGAACCAGCGCGGCGCATCGACGCCCGAGACGAGCGCGATATTGCCCCAGGGGTTGAAGTCGCCGGTCCGCACGATCACCTTGGCGCGCCCGCCCATCTGCGACAGCATCTCAGCATGGCTGACGGTGGCAAGATCGTCGCTGCCGAAAATCCGCTCGACGGTGCGGGCCAACGGCGGATTGTTGGCCTTCATCTCTTCCGCGAAGACAATCTTCTCGGGGATGAATTCGGAAACGACGGCTTCCAGCACCTGCTCGATCGTCGGAATGCCCTGGACGAGGGCTAGATCGACCCGCTTGGCGCTGGCCGGAATCGGGAAGCCCGCATCGCAGACGATCAGGATATCGCCATGGCCGAGCGCGGCGATGGCACCGGAGAGCTCGGCGTTGAGGATGCCGTGGCGTTTCATGTGTTTCTCCCTTGGGGATGTCGTCAGGATGCGATGCGGTGGTCGAGCGTTTCCGCGTCGACAGTGGAGAAGCTCTCGGCGATGGAGCCGTCGCGGAAAAGCAGGATCCGGTCGGCGAGCTCGGTCAGCTCATGGGTCTCGGACGAAGTGTAGACGATGGTTGTCCCGCCCGCCGCCAGCCTGCGGATCAGGCGATAGATCTCCTGCTTGGCGCCGACATCGACACCACGCGTCGGATCGTCGAGCAAAAGGAGCTTCGGCTTGGCAGCGATCCAGCGCGCCAGCAGCGCCTTCTGCTGGTTGCCACCGGAGAGCGCCGTGATCGGCAGCTCCGGCGAGCGTGCCTTCACGTTGAGATCGGCGATTGCCTTCAGCGATTTGGTGCGGAGGCTCTCGCCGCCTTCACCGAAATGCAGATGGATCACCGAGCCGACATTGGTCATCACGTCCTGCAACGGCATGATGCCTTCGCGCAGCCGGTCGGCCGAAATATAGCCGACACCAGCTGTGACCGCGTCGCGGCTGTTGCGCGCATTGTAGGGGGTGCCGCCGAGGCGTATCTCGCCGCCCGTCCTGTGGTTGAGGCCGAAAAGCAGGCGCAGCGTCTCGGAGGCGCCGGAATCCGGCCGGCCGGCGAGCGCGAGCACCTCGCCGCGCCTCGCCTCGAAGCTGACGGCGTTGACGTTTCGACCCGCCAGAGCCTTGACGGCGAGCAGGGTATCGGAAGATTCCGTTGCGGCGGGGCGTTCGGGGAAAATCTCTCCGGCGGGCCTTCCCAGCATCGCGGTCGAGATCTGCTCGTGGTCAATGGCGGAAACCGGGGCGCATAGGGCGACGGCACCGTCGCGCAGCACTGTCACCTGATCGGCGATGCGAAGGATCTCCGTCATCTTGTGGCTGACATAGACGATGGCGATGCCGCGCGCCTTGATCTCCAGGATCAGTTCCATGAGCTGGTCGGCATCATGGCCGTTCAGCGAAGAGGTCGGTTCGTCGAAGACGATGAGCTTCGCGTCGCGGCCGAGGGCCTTGGCGATCGCGACCTTCTGCTTGTCGGAGGTCGTGAGCTGGCCGAGCGACGTATCGGGTGTGAGGCTCGTCTCGCCGAGCAGGGCAAGCACACGCTCGGCCTCGGCGGTCATCTGCGCGCGCGACGGCTTGAAGAAGCCCTTGCGATGGCTGTCGAGCGCAATATTCTCGGCGACGGTGAGATTGTCGAACAGGTCCAGTTCCTGGTGCACCACGGCGATGCCGCGCGCCATCGCGTCGCCAGCCCCGGAGAGGGAGACATTGTCCGCCCCGCCGATCTGGATCGTGCCTTCGGAAGGAGCGTGGACGCCCGCGATGATCTTGATCAGCGTCGACTTGCCGGCGCCGTTTTCCCCGAGCAAAGCGTGGGCGGTGCCGGGGTCGACGCGGAAGTCGGCATGACGCAGCACCCAGAGGTTGCCATAGCGCTTGCCGATGTTCTTCAGATGGATCGCGGGCGTCATCATCGTCGTCCGGACTACTTGCCGATGTACTGGTCGACGTTGGTCTTGTCGACGATCTCAGCGCCGGTGTCGATCATCTTCGGCGGCATCTTGCCGTTCTTGACGATGTCCGTCAGCACTTCGACCGACTTGTAGCCCTGGGCATAGGGGTTCTGGCTGATGGTCGAGTCGAGGTGCCCGTCCTTGATCAGCGTCAGCGTCTGCGGCAACAGGTCGAAGCCGACGGCGGCGAAGTCACCCGAGCGCGGGTTGCGCTTCAGATACAGGCCGATCTGCGGGAACGAGCAGCATTCCAGCGAGATGATGCCGGTCAGGTCCGGATTGGCGGCGAAGGTGTTTTCGATCGCGCCATAGATCGCCTGCGACTCGGTGCCGGTGTTGACGATGCCGACGACCTCGATGCCCGGATGCTTGGCGAGCTCCTTGCGGGCGCCGCCTTCGCGGTCGAGGCTCCACTGGGCGGCCGTGTCGACCGAGGTGATGACGATCTTGCCCTTCTCGCCCATGTACTTCACGAGCTGCTGGGCCACTGTCTCGCCGGAAAGGACGAGGTCCTGGCCGATGAAGGTGAGCCGGTCCGACTTCGGATTGTCGGTGTTGAAGGCGATGACCGGAATGCCCTTCGCCAGCGTCTTGTTGATCAGCGGCGCTAGTGCATCGGTCGAGGCTGAGGAGATGGCAAGGCCGTCAACGCCCTTTTCGATGATCGTCTCAAGCTCGGCGATCTGCTTCTCGGCGCCGCCGCCGACGGGGCCGACGAAGCTGGCATCGACGCCGAGATCGGCCGCCGCCTTGGTGACGCCGTCGCGGATCGGGCCAGCGAAGGCGACCGACGGGTCATGATAGGAAACGGCGAAGACGAGCTTCTTGCCATCCTTGGCGTGCTGCGCGATTTCGGGCGAGAGCTTGAACTCCTCCGCCGAGGCGACGCCGGTGAGCGCGATCATGGACAGGCCGGCGGCGAGCGCGGCCATGGATTTCAGGAACGTCATAACTTCCTCCCTCAGCGGTCGATCCCGCTTGCAAAGCCGCTCCGAGACCAGCCCCTGAGCGGCAATCCTCCTTGGCAAGCGACAGGTTTCGGCTCCCGCTTGCGTGAATTCCCCCTGTCCGGAGCGGCGCCTGTGCCGGCCCGGACCCCTTGCGAGATTCAGGTTCTCTTGCGGTTCAGCATGGCGCTGGCCAGCGCCGCCAGGATCACCACCGCGCCGATCGTCGCCGTCTGCCAGAAGGCGGAGACGCCGAGCAGTACGAGGCCGTTGCGCAGCACGCCGATGAGCAGCACGCCGAGCAGCGTCCCCAGGATCGAGCCCTGGCCGCCACCGAGACGCGTTCCGCCGATGATCACGGCGGCGATCACGTCCAGTTCGAGGCCCTGGCCATTGGTTGGCTGCACGCTTTCGATGAAGCCGAAATTGACCGCGCCGCAGAGTGCTCCGGTGAGGCTCGCAATCGCGAACGCGAAGATCTTCACCTTGCCGGTGCGGATGCCGATGACCTCGGCCGCCTTTTCATTGCCGCCAACAGCGAAGATCTCGAAGCCGAAGCGCGAGCGATGCAGCAGCACATAGCCGATCAGCGCCACGACGATGAGCAGGACGACCTGCATGGAGACTTTGCCGAAGACGATGCCCTGCGCGATGTAGCGCAGCCAATCGGCATTGGCGTCGGCTTCGAGAGTTACCGGCTGGCCGCCCGTGATGACGAGCGTCAGGCCTCGGATGAGGTAGAGCGAGCCGAGCGTCGCGATGAAGGACGGGATGCGGCCGAACACGGTGACGGCGCCATTAGCAAGGCCGATGGCGAAGCCGAGCACGATGACGAGGCCGAGCGCCGCATAGTCGGGGAGGCCGGCCTGGGTGATTAGCAGCCCGGCGACGATGCCGGAGAGGCCGTAGACGGAGCCGACCGAAAGATCGACCTCGGAGGCGATGAGCACGAAGGTCGCACCGATCGCCATCACGCCGAGCAGCGAGATCTGGCGCAACAGGTTCAGGAGGTTCTGCTCCATCAGGAACACGGGCGACTGATAGGCAAAGAAGATCGAGATCAGCAGCAGCGGAATGAAAACGCCGAGTTCACGCGAGCGCAGCAGGCGTGACGCTGCTTTCTTCAGGGAGGATTCGGGCATGGCGCGGGTCGCTCCGGATACGCTGCTCATGGGGCGGCCGCCGTCAGATCGTCGAGGCGGGGAAGGCTGGGGATCACCTCGCGCTTGGTGCAGGCGAGGCTGGCGCCCTGGCTCGCCATGCGGATTGCGGCGTCGAGCGCGAGGCCCTGGACGAGGCCGGCGGCGAGGATGCCGTTGAAGGCGTCGCCGGCCCCCGTGGTGTCGACCACGTCGACGGCCCGCGCCGGCGCATGGCCGCCGCTGCCGTCCGGCAGGAACCAATAGGCGCCATCCGCTCCGGCCGTGATGACGGCGGCCTTGCGGACCCGCGCGGCAAGGGCCCGCCCATTGGATTCAACCGACCCAAGGCCGACCAAAGCCTCGGCCTCGCCCTCGTTGGGTGTGATGATGTCGACATTGGATAGGTCGGCGTCGCAGAGCCAGCGATCCATCGGCGCCGGATTGAAGATGGTGAGCGCGCCCAGTTCACGCCCGACCGCCATTGCCTCCAGCGCGCCGGCCGCGGGAAATTCGCTCTGGGCCATGACGATCTTCGCGCCCTTGGCCGCGCCGGCATTGGCGCGGATGAAGGTGGGTGTCATCAGTCCGGTCGCACCGAGATCGATGACGATGGTGTTCTCGCCCTCGGCATTGATCTGGATGAAGCCGACCCCGGTCGGGACCTCGGCGCTGCGCACGACATCGGCCGTGCGCACGCCTTCGCCTTCCCATAGCGCCATCGCCTCGTCGCCATCGGCGTCGCGGCCGATCGAGGCGATGATCGAAACGGAGGCGCCCATGCGCGCCGCCTGGATGGCCTGGTTGGAGCCTTTGCCGCCGGGGCCCTTGGCGTAGTCGCGTCCGGTAAGTGTCTGGCCGCCATCGGGAAAGCGATCGACGACCACAGAGTGGCCGACGAGATAGCTTGCGAAGACGACGATATCGGCGTGGGGAACCGTGATCATCGGTCGGTGAGCCTATTCGTTCTTGGGGCGGGAGAGATTGGCGACCAGTTTGAAGTGACGGCCGGAAAACCAGATGTTCGAGATCTCGACGGCCTTTTCATCGGCGCGCCGGGCAGTCTGTTCGGAAAAGAGCAGCGGGTCGCTGACGGAGACGCGCAGGAGCCTGGCGAGCTCGGCCGTCGAGGCGATCGCGCAGAAGGTGCGCGTGCCATGCGAGACCTCGACGCCATAGCTCTCGGCGAACACCGAAAACAGCCGGCAGCGGGAAAAATCATGGTCGAGAAGGTTCGGGAACTCCTTCACCGGCACATAGCAGTCGACCACCATCATCGGCAGGCCGCCGACGCTGCGGAGCCGGCGCAGATAATAGACGGGACCGTCGACCTCGAGCCGCGTGCGCACGATCTCGCTCGGGCGGTTGATCCGACGCGCCTCGATCACGCTCGTCTCGAAATTCAAATTCAGGTCGTCGAGCGCCTCGGAGAACGAGATCATCGACGTCGCAAGCGGCTGCTCGATCACCGACGTGCCGCGAAAGAAGGTGCCGCCGCCATGGACCTTGTTGAGCAGGCCCTTCTGGACGAGATCGCCGATCGAGCGGCGCACGGTGGTGCGCGTGACGCCGAACAGCTCCGACAGCGCATCCTCGGAGGGGAGGCGGGCTCCCGCCTTGGCCTCATGGGCCGAGATCTCCGAGATGATGTGCATCGCGACCTGCTTATAGATCGGCGTGCCTGTCTGATGGGCCGCGTTCATCGGCCGGATTTCGATCGTCTCGATACTGCGCACAAAGCTCCCCCCTCAACGCTCCTCCTCCTCGCACCAGAGCCCCTCCTCAGTAGGCTCTGGTACCCGCGCCGCCTCGCATAATGTTGGGTCCCGCGCTGGTGCCCAGAAGCACGGCACCGGCCGAGAGAATGTCCTCGGCGTCCTGCTTGGTGCGGATGCCGCCGGACGCCTTGACCTTGGCCGAGGTAGCGGTCGCCGACATGAAGCGGATCAGCTCCGCCGTCGCCTTGCCGCCGATACCCCAGCCGGACGAGTTCTTCACATAGGTGCAGCCGGCAGCCTCGGCAGCGAGGACGGCCGCGCGGCGTTCCTCGACCGAGAGCGTTTCCAGCTCCAGCATGGCCTTGACCGGCCGGCCTACAGCCGCGGCGACCACTGCCGTCACTTCGTCGCGGAAAGCATCTTCCTCGCCGGAGAGCAGCAGGCCGAGATTGGGCATGAAATCGACCTCGTCGACGCCTTCCTCGACGAGGTGGCGCATCTCGGCGACCTTACTGCGGGTCAGCGAGCCGCCCATCGGATAGGCCATGGCCGAGCAGACCTTGATGGCGGTTCCATCCAGCAGGCGGCGCGAAAGGCCGATCCAGCAGGGCTGCACCATAACGCCGTTGAAGACGAATTCCCGCGCATCGTCGCAGAGGCGGCGAATGTCGCGATCGGTTGCCGTCGGCGAGACGTTGGTATGCTGAATGACAGCCGCGATGGCGGAGAGTTCCATGGCCGTCCCTTGTCGTTTCCTGGCATATCTTATTGTCATTCCAGACTAGGGGCCGTCCGGAACGACGCAACGACTTTTCGGTTCCAATTGGTATACGACTACGTAGGTCTAGTCCTCGGCTGTCCGCTGGCGCCTAGCGGGAAGCGGCGGCCACGGTGCGGATTGCGGCCCTTGCTCCTTCGCGGCGGATGAGTTCGAGGACTGGGGATACAAGCGCGCGCGCTGCTTCCAACTGATCGCCGAGCCCCAGAAGCGCGAGGATATCGCCGGCCGCGGCGTTCGCGTCTGCCTGCGCAGCGAGGGTCGTCAAGCGATCGAGGCGGGGGTCGGTGAAAGCAAACTCGCCCTTGCCGCGTCGCTCGAGCGCTGCGATCCAGAACGCGATGGCCGAGGCCTGCGCGCTCGCCTTGCGGCCGGCGGCGAGGTTTTCGCGGAGCGGCATGGCGATACGCTGCGGCAGCTTCTCCGAGCCGTCGGTGCCGATCTGGTCAAGCTTGTGCCGGAGCGCGCGGTTGCCGAAGCGGATCGCCAGCCGCGCGCAATAGTCGTCGCTGTCGAGCCCGGCATCCGGCAACGTCGCCGCGCTCTCCCGCCACAGCGCATCGACGAGCGCGCGCGCATCTGGGTCGGTGAAGGCGGCGGCGACATTGTCGTGGCCGAGCAGCAGGCCTGCATAGGCGAGGGTGGAGTGGGCGCCGTTCAGGAGGCGCAGCTTCATCAGTTCATAGGGCGCGACATCCTCCACGAAGAGGACGCCGGGCGTGCGGATATCCGGCCGTCCGGCCGGAAAATCATCCTCGATCACCCAGGAATAATAGGGTTCAGTCACGACGGGCCAAGCATCCGTGACGCCAAGCGCATCGTCGACCAAAGCGCGATCCGAATCGGTCGTCGCGGGAACGATGCGGTCGACCATTGTGGACGAGCAGGCAACCTTGTCGCGGACATAGGTGCCGAGTTCGGGCGAGCGCAGTTCGGCAAAGCGCGTCAGCAGCGCCTTCAGCGTCGCGCCATTGGACGGGAGATTGTCGCAGGAGAGAGCCGTGAAGGGCGGGACGCCTGCCGCCTTGCGCGCCTCCAGCGCCGCGGCGAGGAAGCCGAGCGCCGAGCGCGGCCGGCCCCATTCGGCGAGGTCGTGGCGGATATCCGGATGGTCTTCGTCCAGCGTCCCGTCCGAGCGGCGCGTATAGCCCTTCTCAGTGACGGTCAGCGAGACGATGCGCACATTCGGATCGGCCATCGCCGCGACCAGCGCCGCCGGGTCTTCCGGCGCCACCAGCACGCGCAGGATCGCCCCGATGACGCGGAACCGGTCGCCCTCCGAATCGCGATCGACCACCGTGTAGAGCCCGTCCTGCGGGTTCAGCGCATCGCGCGTATCGGGGCTGCGCAGCGATGCCGCGACGATGCCCCAGCCGCTATCGCCGGCGGCCAGGCAATCGTCGATCGCCACTGCTTCATGGGCTCGGTGGAAGGCGCCGACGCCCAGATGCACGATACCGGGCCGCACAGCGGCGCGGTCATAGGCCGGACGGAGGATCGCGGCTGGCAGGGCGGCGAGGCGTTGCGTGTCGAGGCGTTCGGTCATGATGGATCGCGGCCGTTCAGGAGGGGAAGGGCGTCTGCGTGGAGCGCTTTAGTCGAAATGCAGGCCGCCATTCATATCGACGACCTCGCCGGTGATGAAGCCGGCGAGCGGCGAGACGAGGAACGTTACGGCGTGGGCGACTTCCTCGGGCTCGCAGAAGCGGCCGACGGGAATCTGCGCCAATTGCTGCTGGCGCTGCGCCTCGGTGAGCTGTTCCGAGATCATGCGCGACATGACATAGGCCGGCGCGATCGCGTTGACCGTGATCCCCTCGGATGCCGTCTCGCGGGCGATCGAGAAGGTGAGGCCGATGAGCGACGCTTTCGACACCGAATAGGCCGTGCCGGCGGTGAGCCCACCCGATTTCGCCGCATAGGACGAGATGTTGACGATGCGGCCCCAGCGCTTGGCGCGCATCGAAGGCAGCACGCCGCGGCTGAGAACGAAGGCGGCGTCGACATTGACGGCGGTGACGCGCCGCCATTCCTCGATCGTCGTCGTCGCCGCCTTGTTGTTGGATAAGATGCCGGCGTTGTTGACGAGGATGTCGATGCCGCCGAACTCGGCGCTGAGCGCATCGATCCGCGCCGCGACGGCGTCCGTGTCCGATAGGTCGAGCACGACCGGCACGGAGCCGGGAATCTCGTCCGCCAGCGCCTCGATCGGCGCGGCGGCGATGTCGACCAGGAGGACCCGCGCCCCGAGACCGGCGAGCGCCCGCGCGATCGAGGCGCCGATCGCGCCGGCGGCACCCGTTACCAGGGCGGTCTTGGAATGCGAACTCATGAAATTCCTCCTCGGCAACGCTGCCGCTGTGTCGGGCGCCCTTGAGCGGGCATCGTGGGGCGTCGCTCGCGCCGATGCGGCGCGCGATGGGTGGTGGTGGGCCTCAGTCGGTCAGGTAAGGCCGGTAGGGGTCCGGAACCTGGTCGAAGAGGCGAAAGATCTTGTCGAGGTGATAGTCGAGCCGCGCCCGCGCCTCGTCGGCATCGCCCGCGTCGAGCGCGTCGAGAATGGCCAGGTGCTCCTCGATGACGATGGGCAGACGTTCCGAATTGCCGAAGAGATGGATAAACCGGCTCAGCCGGGTTTTCGCATGCAGGATCGCCGGCCAGACGCCGGGGTGATTGGCGAAGACGGTGAACGCTTGATGGAAGAGTTCGTCAGCCTCGTGGAATGCCTCGATGTCACCCGCCGCGACAGCGTCCGCGCCGCGCGCGACGATCGCGCGTGCCTCGAGGCTCTTCTGCGTCGTCCACTGCGCCGCCGCTTCCGACAGGATCGAAAGCTCGAGCGATTTGCGGATGAAATGGCCGTCGCGGATGTCGGAGAGGCCGATCGCGGAGACGTAGCTGCCCTGCTGTGGATAGACGTTGATCAGGCCCTCCTCGGAAAGGCGCAGGATCGCCGCGCGGACCGGCGTGCGTGATACGCCGAAATGGCGGCACATGCGGCTCTCGCTGATGGACGTGCCCGGCAGCAGCTTCACGGAGACGATGGCAGCCTTCAACGATTCGTAGATCTGATCCGCCACGGGTCGGCGGCGATCGAGGACGAAATCGAAATCGAAGGCATCGGCTTCCGGTTTGACAGGCGCTATCGCGATTGCTGAGTGCATCGTCCTTCTCGCCGAACGCTCCGTGGTGGGAAGCCTGTTGCGTTACATATTCTTGTATACTAGGGTCCGTCCCTGGAACGCAAGCCGGGATGCGGAGGGCTTGGCGTGACCTCAAACTCTTATGGGAGGAAGCAATTCATGTCGTTTTCCAGGAAGCTCACGCTGGCCGCCGCGGCCGCGATGCTGACGCTGGGCACCGCCTATGCGTCGGATACGCAGGTCGCACTGGTTCCGGGCGGTCCGCACCCCTATTTCGCCGCCTGGGAACAGGCCGGCAAGGATGCGGCCAAGGATTTCGGCCTGGCCGCTGCTGATTACAAGGTTCCCCAGAAGTGGGAGCTCAGCCAGCAGAACGAACTGCTCGAGAGCCTGCTGACGCAGGGCTACAACGCCTTCCTGATCTTCCCGGGCGATCCTGTCGGATCGGTCTCGACCGCCACGGAGCTGACCTCGGCCGGCGCGCCGGTCATCGCGCTCGCAGGCTGCCTCAAGGACCCGTCGCCGGCCGCCTTCTGCCTCGGCACGGACACCGGTAACTCGGCCTATATCGGCACGCAGCACCTCATCAAGGCGATGGGCGACGGCAAGAAGCGCATCGCCCACTTCACCGGCTTCCTGGTCGACCCGAACACGCAGCTTCGCATCGACGCCGTCGAGAAGGCCGCGAAGGAAGGTGGCGCGGAGGTCGTGCAGGTGATCGCCGACATCGACGCGCCCGAGCCGGCGGAAGAGAAGATCAACGCCTATCTCGCCGCCCATGCCGGCGAAGTCGACGGCATCATCACCACGGCCTGGGTGCCGGCGGTGGTCGCCTCGAACGCGCTGCGCAAGATCGGCGACAAGCGCATCAAGATGGTCGGCATCGACCATGACGAGGTCGTGCTGAAGGCGATCAAGGACGGCTACGTCGACGGCACCATGCTGCAGAACCCCTACGGCCAGGGCTATATCGGCTCGTTCGCCGCCGACAAGCTGCGCACCGGCTGCAAGGTCAAGGCCGACGCGCCGTTCAAGAGCAACGCGCTGACGACCAAGTTCATCGATTCGGGCACCGTGTTCGTCGATGCGGCCGAGGTCGACACCTATGTGACGGCGATGCAGGGGATCACCAAGGATCTCTTCGCCACGTTCCAGGCAACCTATCTCGACTGCCCGTAGTCGTTGCTGATATAGCGCCGCGAAGCCGCTCACGGTTTCGCGGCGACAATACCCGCCCCGGCGCCATGCTCCGGGGCGATTTCTTCAGGTGGCGGTGGAGCCCGGAACATGCCCGTCGACAACCCTCCCGCGACGCCTTCGGCCGCCAGCGCGGCCCGGCCGAGCCCGAGCGGACGCCCGAAATTCTATCTGACCAATGAATTCGGGCTGCTGGTCCTCATCATCGGCTTCGCGCTCCTGTTCAGCCTGTTCTCGAAGAATTTCCTCTCGCCGTTCAACATGTTCGCGCTGGGCCGCGTGGCCGCCGTCAATGCGATGGTAGGCTTCGCGATGATGGTGGTGATTGTCACCGGCGGGCTCAACCTCGCGGTCGGCGCCATCGGCGTCTGCGGTGCCATGTTCTGCGGCTGGCTGCTGGAGCAGGTCGGCGTGCCATGGCCGATCGCGATTGTGCTGGCGCTCGCATTCGGTGCCGCGCTCGGCTGGATCAACGGCTTCGCGGTCGTCAAGTCGGGCCTGCACTCCTTCATCATCACGCTCGCCACCATGAGCATCTTCTTCGGCGCCATGGTGTTCCTGACCCGGGCCGAATCGTTCCGCGGCCTGCCGCCGGTGTTTTCGGCCTTCGGCACGGCGCGCTTCTTCGGCATGCTGTCGCCGCTTCTGATCGTGGCTGCCGTGGTCGGCTTGCTGCTCTCCATCATGTATCGCTACACGGTCGTCGGCCGTGAGATGCTCGCCGCCGGCGCCAAGCCGGAAGCCGCCGCCTTCTCCGGTGTGCCGGTCGGCCGCGTCTTCATCTATTGCCACATGCTGTCGGGCTCGCTCGCGGCGCTGACCGCCATGCTCGTCATGGCGCGCAACGGCGCCGCCATCCCGTCCATGGCCGGCCAGCTCGGCCAGGACTGGCTGCTGCCCGCCTTTCTCGGCCCCGTGCTCGGCGGCACGCTGCTTGCCGGCGGCCGGGCCTCGCCGCTCGGCACCTTCTTGGGCGCGATCCTCGTCACCATGCTCACCAACGGCCTGCTGTTGCTGCGGGTCGGCGAGTTCTGGGTCCAGGCCTGCCTGGGGCTGCTGCTGCTGCTCGCCGTGCTGATCGACAAGGCGCGCCGCTCCTACCTCGCGCATCTGAGGGTGGCCTGAATGGCAAGTTATCTCCGCGCCGACTGGTTCGGCCCGCTCGTCGTCACCGTCGTGGCGGTGGTCGGCATCGCGATGTTCAACCCGTCCTTCCTGTCGCCGCTGAATATCCAGGTGCTGCTGCTGGCACTGGCCGTGAACGGCCTCATCGCCTTTTCGCAGATGATCATCATCGCTATCGGCCAGATGAA
The DNA here is from genome assembly GCF_026343945.1 of Kaistia algarum. Lineage (NCBI taxonomy): Bacteria > Pseudomonadati > Pseudomonadota > Alphaproteobacteria > Hyphomicrobiales > Kaistiaceae > Kaistia > Kaistia algarum. The sequence goes on along the minus strand of NZ_JAPKNJ010000002.1, from coordinate 988,468 downwards.
CCTCTCCGTCGGCGCGATCGGCGGCCTCGCGGCGATTTCCTTCGCCGGCATGATGCAGGTCTGGGGCATCCCTGCGCCGATTGCCGCCGTTCTCGCCATGGCGATCGGCCTGGCCGGCGGCGTCCTGAACGGCGTCTTCATCTCGTGGACGGGCATCTCCGCCTTCGTCATCACGCTGGCCAGCCTCTCGATCTTCAAGGGGCTCAATCTCGCCATCACGCGGGCCCAGCCCTTCTATGGCGTGGCCGAGAGCGTCAAGACGTTCGGCACGACGACGATCATCGGTCCGCTGCCCTGGCTGATCCTGCCGGCTGCGCTGGTCTTCCTCGCGACCTGGTACCTGCTGAACCGCCTGTCGCTCGGCCGGCAGATCCTCGCCGTCGGCGGCAATGAGCATGCGGCGGCGCTCTCCGGCATCTCGGTGCCGCGCACCATCATCGCCGCCCATGCGATCTCCGGCCTGCTCGCGGCCCTCGCCGGCATCGCGCTGGTCGCCCGCCTGCAGATCGGTCAGCCCACGATCGGTGATGACTGGCTGATCCTCTCCTTCGCGGCGCCCGTCATCGGTGGCGCGGTGCTCTCGGGCGGTCATGTCAGCGTGCCCGCGACCTTGCTCGGCGTCATCATCGTCGCGATCATCACGCAGGCGCTGGTCCTGTTCCACATTGACCCGTTCCTGGTCCAGGTGGTGCTCGGCGGATTGATCCTCTGGGCGGTCGGCGTCAATCGCTGGCGCGAAGTGCGCCTCGCCGGCGCCGTGAAGGGGAAGTGACCATGGGCGAGATCGTCTTCGAGGCACGCGGCGTCGGCAAGGTCTTCCCAGGCGTCAAGGCGCTGGACGACGTGTCGATCACGCTGGAGAAAGGCTCGATCCACGCTTTGCTCGGCGAAAACGGCGCCGGCAAGTCGACGCTGATCAAGATCATCACCGGCGTCTACCGGCCCGATGGCGGCGAGTTGCTGCTGGGTGGCCAGCCCGTCCGCTTCGCCAAGGCCCGCGATGCGATGACCGCCGGCATCGGCTTTGTGCCGCAGGAGCGCAACCTGATCCCGCGCTTCTCCATCGGCGAGAACATCTGCCTCGAATCCACCTCTGCCCATGCGTGGCGGCCGATCGACTCCAAGGCCATCCATGCCGAGGCGCGGCGCTGGCTCGACCTGCTCGACCTCGACGTCGATTCGCGCATGCCGGTTTCGCGCCTCTCCGTCGCCAAGATGCAGCTCGTCGAGATCGCCAAGGCGCTGTCGCAGCGCTCCAAGGTGCTGCTGCTCGACGAGCCGACCGCCTCGCTGTCGCCGCATGAGGCGGACGTGCTGTTCGGGCTGTTGCGCAAGCTGCGCGATGACGGCGTCTCGATCCTCTTCGTCAGCCACAAGCTCGAGGAGGTCGCGGCTATCTGCGATCGCGTCACCGTGCTGCGCGACGGCCGCAACGCCTGCGACAGCCGTTCGATGGCCGGGCTCGGCCGGCAGGATCTGGTGCGGCTGATGATCGGCCGCAGCGAGCAGATCCCGGAATGGCCGGAGCGCGACAGCGCCGCCCGTCCGCCGGTTCTGGAGCTTCGCGGCGTCTCGACCGCCATCGGTCACAGCGGCATCAATCTGACGGTGCGGCAGGGCGAGATCGTCGGCCTCTATGGTCTGGTCGGCGCCGGACGGACTGAACTCGCCAAGTCGATCATGGGCGCCTTCGCGGTCACGGCCGGCGAGGTCCTGCTGGCCGGCAAGCCGGTGAAGATCGGCTCGGTATCGGAGGCGATCCATCAGTACCGGCTCGGCTATGTCAGCGAGGACCGCAAGCAGGAGGGCCTGATCCTCATGCATTCGGTGCTGGAGAATGCCGGCATCGCGGTCTGGCGCAAGCTTGCCGGCAAGCTCGGCCTGCTCACCGATCGAACCGTGCGGGCCAAGGTGGAACCCTTCATCACCCGGCTCGAGGTCAAGACGCCGTCGCTGGAACAGATCGTCGGCAATCTCTCCGGCGGCAACCAGCAGAAGATCAGCGTCGCCAAATGGCTGGCGGCCGGCACGCAGCTCCTGATCGTCGACGAGCCGACGGTCGGCATCGACATCAAGAGCAAGGCCTATCTGCACCAGCTGCTGCGCGACCTGTCCGACGCCGGGACGCCGATCCTGCTGATCACCTCCGACATGCCGGAAATGATCACGCTCGCCGACCGCATCGTCGTCATGAACGATTACCGCATCACCGGCGAACTGAAGAACACGCGCGACTATGAGCGGATCAGCGAAGGCATCATGCAGCTGATCCACGCGGACAAGGCGGCTTAGGCGGCCAACCGGGCAGGGCGCTTTTCCGCTATCTCCGCCCGCGTCCGACGCGGGCCAGTACGATGACCGGCAGCATGCCGAAGGCGACGATGGCGAGCGCTGCCATCGACGCTTCCTCATAGGTGCCGCGCGCGGCCTCGCCATAGAGATGCGTTGCGAAGGTCTCGACATTGAGCGGCCGCAGCAAGAGGCTCGCCGGAAGTTCCTTGACGCAATCGACGAATACCAGCAACGCGCCGGCCGCCAGCGCCGCCTTGGACAGCGGCAGGTGGATGCCGAACAGCGTCTGGCCCGCCGTGCGACCGAGCGTGCGCGCGGCGCCGTCCAGCGAAAGCGGGATCCGCGCCAGTCCCGCCTCGATGCTGCCGGCGGCGATCGCCAGGAAGCGCACGACATAGGCATAGACGAGCGCCGCGCCCGATCCCATGAAGAGCAGGCCCGTGGCGACCCCGAACCCTTGCCGCGCGGTCTGGTCGACCCAGCTGTCGAGCGGGGCGAGCACGATCAGTACGCCGATCGCGACGACCGTTCCCGGCGCCGCATAGCCCATGGTGGCGAGGCGATAGCTCCACGCCGAGATGCGTCCGGGCGCGAGCCGCCCGGCATAGGCGACCACGAGCCCCAGCAGCAGCGTCAGAGCCGTCGCGCTGGCTGCCAGCGCCAGGGTGGTCACGGCCTCCCCGGCAAGGCGTGGCGAGATCCCGGCGAACTGGAAGCGCTTCCAGGCTTCGCTCGCCAGATGCAGCGCTGGCACGACGAAGCCGAACAGCACCGGAACCGATCCGAGGAGGAGGAGCCCGATACCGGCCGCGCCGCCGACGCGCCGCGCGCTGGCCGGACGGTTGCTGCGTCCTGCCGCAAAGCGCTGGCGGCGGCGCGCCCATCGCTCCAGCGACACCAGAGCGATTACCAGGAACAGCAGCAGCAGCGCGATCTGCGTCGCGCCGGGAAGATCGCTCCGCGTGACCCAGGTGGTGTAGATCGAGACGGTCAGCGTCCGGACGCCGAGGAATTCGGAGGCGCCGATATCGTTCAGTGCCTCCATCAGCGCCAGGCTGACGCCGACCGCGATCGCCGGCCGCGCCATGGGCAGGCTCACACGCCAGAACACGGTCCAGCGCGAGGTTCCGAGCGTGCGCGCGGCATCGACCAGATTGGCCGACTGGCCTAGAAACAGGATCCGCGTCGTCAGATAGACATAAGGGTAGAGCACCAGCCCGAGCAGCGCGATGCAGCCCGGCATGGAGCGGATATCGGGCAGGCGGAACTGGCGCGGGCTCGCATAGCCGAGCAGCGCGCGGATGGCCCCTTGGAACGCGCCGACCGGGTGCAGCAGGTCCAGATAGGCATAGGCGATGATATAGGTCGGCACGGCGAGCGGCAGCAGGAGCGCCCATTCGAGCGCGCCGCGGCCGGGAAAATCGAAGGCCGTGACGAGGACGGCGAGCGCCACGCCAAACAATCCCGCCACCAGCGCCACACCGCCGAGCAGGATCAGGGTATCGAGCAGCGCCACCGGCAGGACATTGGCGAGAAGATGCGTCCAGAGCCCGGCGGAGCCCAGCGCCGCCTGCGAGGCGAGACCGAGCACGGGCAGCAGCACCATCGCCGCGACAAGGCCGGCGGCAACGCTCCAGCCGCCGCGAAAACGGCGGAGCGATGGCCTTGCGATGAACTGTCTGGCGGTGGTGAGCGACATCAGCGTCGGCTTGGGGGAGGGTGGGAAGCCGGCGTGGCTTCCCGCCCAACCTTTGTCAGTTGTCGAAGCCGACCTTCTCGGCCAGTTCGCTCGCCTGCTTGCGATACGAGACGATTTCGGTGAGCGGCTTGTCGTCGACCGTCAGCGTGCCGAGCGCGGCGATGAGCGGATCGGCGGGGACGCCGGCCTTGACCGGATATTCGTAGTTGGCCTCGGCATAGATCTTTTGTGCCTCGTCAGAGACGAGATATTCGAGGAACTGGATCGCCTCGGCCTTGTTCGGCGCGTTCTTGGCGAGCGCGGCGCCGGAGATGTTCACTTGCGTGCCGCCATTCTCGAAGGTCGGCAGCACGACCTTGATCGCCTCGCCCCACTTCACCTGATCCTCGCCGCCCTTGCCGGAGCGCATCAGCCCGACATAGTAGGAATTGGCGATGGCGATGTCGCAGATGCCGCCGAGAATGTCGCGCGCGCCGTCGCGATCGCCGCCGCCGGCCTTGCGAGCGAGGTTGGCCTTGACGCCGGCAAGCCAGGTTTCCGTCGCCTCGGCGCCGTGATGGGCGATGTAGTCGGCGAAGAGGGCCGTGTTGTAGGGATGCTGGCCTGAGCGGATGCAGACCTTGCCCTTCCATTTCGGATCGGCGAGCTGCTCATAGGTGAAGGACGAGAGGTCGAGATCCTTGGCCGCATAGAGAACGCGGGCGCGATAGGAGAGGCCGTACCAATGGCTGTTCGGGTCGCGCAAAGTCGCGGGAACCGCCTCCGTCAGCACCTTGGAATCGATCGCCTGCGTCACGCCCTTGTCGACGAGATCGACCAGATTGCCGGCGTCGACAGTCATCAATATGTCGGCCGGCGAACTGGCGCCCTCGCTGGCGACCCGTTCGGCGAGCCCATCCTTGAGGAACACGGTGTTGACCTTGGTTCCGGTCTTCGCCGTGAAAGAATCGATCAGCGGCTGGATGAGACCGGGCTCCCGCGTCGTATACAGGTTGACCTCGGCCGCGCTCGCCGCGCTCGCCGACAAGGCAGTCACAAGCGCCGAGAGGCCAAACAGGGTATTCCGGATCATGCTGATGCTCTCCGTTTCAGGATGGGCGAGCAAGACCATAGATGAATTATGAAGTCAACTTTACATCGTTGAATTGTCCGCGGCTATTTTTTGAGATAGTTTCACATTATTGGATAGTTGTACATTAGAATTATTCTATTTTCTGTGCCGAGTATCTGCGTGATGCTTTCTACGGCCGCAGCGTGGCGATGATCGTCCACCATGCCCAGACCGTTGCCATGGAGAGGGGCACTCCGATACCGATCAGCAGGGCGCCGAGATCGGGCTCCAGATCATGGTCGAGCGCGATGATGCTGGCGCCCAGCATGGGCGGCATCGCCATTTCCAGCATGGCGACCTTGGCGACAGGATCACCAGCCGTGCCCAACGCCAGATAGAGGCCGACGAACGCCAGCGGCGCCAGCAAAAGGCGGAACGCGAGCCCGACGCCGAGCGCGGGCAGATGGCCGGCAAGCCGGTCGAAGCGTAGCGCCGAGCCGACCGCGGCCAGCGCGATCGGGGTCAGCGTGGCCGAGAGGGATTCGACGATCGACGTCACCCAGTCGGGTCGCGCCAGGTCCTTGGTGGCGATGGCGACGATAAGGGCAATGAAGGGCGGGAAGGTTGCGATCCGCTTCGCCACGGCGCGCCCATCGAGCTTTCCCGAACTCGCCACGGCGGCGATTGCAAGGCCCAGCGTTGACAGGGCGAGATAGGAACCGAAGAGATCGATGACGATGCCGAGGCCAAGCCATTGGCGACCGGCGAAGGCAGCGATCATCGGCAGGCCGACAAAGGAAGTGTTGCCCCAGCCTGCGCCCAGCAGCAGCGCGCCGGTGCGTTGCCGCGACCAGCCCAAGGCGCGGCAAACCGGCACCAGCACGACGATGGCCAGCCCCACGCCGATCCAGGGCGTTGCCGCGGCCAGCCACCAGGCACTGTCGATCGCGATGCCGCGCAGGCTGCCGATCGCAGCGGCGGGGAGGGCGACGTTAATCACCCAGGCGCCGAGAACCTTGTTGGCCCCCTCCGGCAGCCGCCCGCTCCAGCGCAGCAGGGCGCCGATCGCAAGGCAAAGGACGATCAGGACGATCTCATGCATCGCAGCCCCCGGCGCGGCTCCCGAATCCATTGTGCCATTATGGCCGAAGCAGGCCGCCCGAATCGATGCCCAGGAGCCCCCACCATGGCAGGCAGGCGGACGCCTGTCGGAATTGGCCCGAGATATCGATCTCCCGAGTGCCCGTTCGAGTTTTCCGCCTAGAGCAACTCTCAAGGCGAGACGATGGCAGGCGAGGGCGCGCTGTCTTGGGCCGGCTTTGCCCACAGTCTTGGCCCAAAACGGCCCCGCAGCCGAGAAACCGCTTGTTTGCCGTGGTTCGGTCGGATATTCCCGGCGACGGAGAGGTGGCCGAGTGGCCGAAGGCGCTCCCCTGCTAAGGGAGTAGACGGCTTAAAACCGTCTCGAGGGTTCGAATCCCTTCCTCTCCGCCACTTACTAAACCATTGATATTGTTACTATTTTTGTCTTTTGACGCCTCGAATTCGCCGACCATTTCCGCGGCTTGCGGCTGCCTCATCGCTGTCGTGGTTTCAGGAGACGTTTTCCACGTCGATTCCGCGCCGTTTTCTCGGCCCCGTCTCTCTGCCGACTTTCGGCAGTACCGAAGTCAATGTCGGTCGGGACTGGGCGTTCGCAGACTGCGCGCTTGCCGGTCCGTCTGATCGCGGCAGGAGGAGACAACAGCGTGACAGCCCGACGCCTACGACGATTGTTGGCGGCGGTTCGCTACCAACGGCATCGCTGCCGCCTGAGTAATAGGCATGACTGTGGTGATTGTGGGAGGTCGTTTCTGCGTCGAGCGATGGCCGAGCCGGCTGGCCGTATTCCCGAGCCGGCGCCGACGCAGTCGGGCTCGACGATCTTGTCGCCAAGCGTCCCGTGAGATCGCTATTCAAACCCAAGCGTCTGACGCTGTCCCGCCCAGTCGATGGGAAGCCGGGTATCGGCCATCAACTTGTGAACAGGCGCGGACGGGCGGCCACTGTCTAAATCGACCCAACTATCTAATTTTCATCATAAATCTTGAAGACAACCGGGGTCCCCATCAGCGCCGATCGACACCCCGGCAAATAGGGAATTCCTGAAGTGCTCTCAATAAGTTGAAGCCAACTGGTGCGAGGTCCCACTTGGGCGCTTGTTCACAATCGCCAACGTCAGGTCGTCCGAGCCTTCTTCGCACGGCCTACGATCTGCGTCGGGTTCACAAAACGGAGCGCGACGACCAGCCAGATTAGCGTGCTCATCATGTAGATCACGGCCATGGCGTCGATCGACTGTCCTGCGCGCACGCCCGCTGCAAAGACTGAATAGTACAGCGCGACGACGAGCGTCTGGCTGGATGGTCCGGCGGTCAGGAATGTGAGCTCGAACATAGAGACTGTCCGTACCATCGCTAGCAGTGACGCTGCCAATATCCCCGGTGCCAGCAGCGGCACGAGAACATGCACGAACAACCGCCAGGTGCTGGCACCGAACACCCGGGCAGCCGCTTCGACGCGGGAATCGATCTGCTCCACGAAGGGCATCATGAGAATGATCGTGAAGGGGATCGTCGGTACAAGGTTGGCCAGGATCACACCGTTCATGGTCCCCGCCAGGCCGTATCGGTACAGCACCGTTGCCAAGGGAACACCGAAAGTGATCGGCGGCACCAGAAGCGGAAGCAGGAAGAGCAACATCACAAGCGACTTGCCGGGAAAGTTGCGCCTCGCCAAGGCATAGGCGGCGGGCACGCCAATCAGAGCCGAAAGCACCACGACGGCGCCTGCGATCTGGAAGGTGACCAGCAGCACATCGCTCAGCTGAAATTCACGCCAGGCAGAAAGATACCAACGCAATGTGAAAGCTGCCGGCAGCCATGTGCCGAGCCAGCGCGTGCCGAAAGAATTGACTACCACCACCGCAATCATCGCGATGACGTTGATGACGAAGAAAGTCATGAAAGCCCAGATCAGGGTCTTCCAGAGCTTTTCCAGGATGCTGTCCAAGGTCATAGTCAGCCCTTCCCGCCGCCAAGCGGTCCCTTGTAGAAAAGACCACGCAGCGCCAGCACCACGCCGACGAAGCAAAGTTGTACCGCTGCCATGATCATCGCGATGGCGGATGCGTAGGAATAGTCATACTGCTCGAAGGCGGCCTGGGACGCGGCGAGCGAGATGACTCGGGTCTCGCCGGCGGGAGCGCCGAGCATGACGGCCGAAGGAAAAACGGAGAAGGCGTCGACGAAGGCCAGGCAAAACGTCACGGCGAGGCCAGGCAAGATCAGCGGCAGGACGATCTTCTGGAAACGATGCCGTGCCCTCGCTCCCAAGGTTGCCGCAGCCTGCTCCAGGACCGGATCAATGCCCGAGATCATCGAAAGCGTCAGCAGGAAGGTGAACGGAAACCCGGTGATCACCAGCGAGATGAACACGCCCCAGTAATTGTGGACGAGGCGGATCGGTTTATCGATGAAGCCAAACAGGATCATCGCCCGATTCAACCATCCTTGTGGGCCGAGGTAGTTGAGCAGGCCTTCGGCGACCAGCACGGTGCCGAGCGTGATCGGTAGCACCAGGATCGTTGTCAGCAGCCTCTGCCGTCGCAGATGCCGCACCTGCATGGCGACCGGAACGGAGATCGCGATATTGAGCAGGGTTACCGGAATGGCCAGGCGCAACGTGAGCCAGATCGTCCGGTACATGTACGGATCGTCGAAAAAACGTCGATAGTTCTCCAGCCAGTCGCCGGAGGCAGGGGTGAAGGAGAGCAGGAAGCCATAGGCGAAGGGATAGACGAAGAGCAGAACGATGAAGAGCGAGGCCGGCAGAACCAGTAGCGTGACACCATCGATGCCCCGTTCGGCCAGTCTGTGCCGGAGAGACAGGGTGCTCTGCGACGTGTCAGCCATGGTCTTGCCTCGCAGCATACACAAGAACGGCATCCTTCGATGCGCCGAGCGATACGGCGTCACCGATGCCGAGCGGAGAATCGGAACGAAAGAACAGTTCCTGGCCAGCCGCCCCCGTCGCCGCGCCGTAATAGGCCTCGCCGCGATATTCCATACTGGCGACATTGGCCTGGATGGGCCCGTCTGCCATCGCCAACAAGTCAGATGGCCGAAACGCGACGACCACGTCCTCGCCGTCCCTCGCATCGCACGCTATCCCGACCAAGCTTGCACCAAGGCCGCAATCCACTTCTACCTCCTCGCCGGAGCGGCGAATGATCTTGCCGGGGAGGCTATTGCGGAAGCCCATGAACTCGGCGACGTCGGCATGCAGAGGGCGCCTGTAGAGCTCCTGCGGCGTGCCGATCTGCCGTACCGATCCATCTCGCAGGACGACGATGCGGTCTGCCAGAGACAGGGCTTCGTCCTGGTCGTGTGTGACATAGATCGTCGCGGAGCCGAGCATCCGGTGGATTCGGCGGATCTCAGCGCGCATTTCCAGCCGGAGCTTGGCATCGAGATTGGAGAGCGGCTCGTCCATGAGAACTAACGGCGGCTCGACAGCGATGGCTCGAGCAATCGCTACACGTTGCTGCTGTCCACCGGACAGTTGCGCCGGCAGTTTGGATGCTTGCGATTCCAGGCGAACAACGCCGAGCGCCTCATCAACCCGCCGCTGGATCTCGGACTTTGCGACACTTTGCATCTGCAGGCCGAAGCCGACATTGCGCCGCACGCTCATGTGGGGGAAGAGGGCGTAGTTCTGGAACACCATGCCAAAGCCACGCTCTTCGGGCTTCAGCGTGTCAATGCGTCGGTCATCCAGCCATATCGAACCGCCAGTGAGCGGCAACAACCCGGCCAGACAATTGAGTGCGGTCGACTTGCCGCAGCCCGACGGGCCCAGGAGTGCAACAAACTCGCCTCGTTGCACCGTCAGGCTGATCTCCTTCAGAGCGTTTTGGGCTCCGAAGGTCCTGCTGATGCGATCGAGCCGCAGCTCGCGAAAGTCGGCGGACGCCGTCGCCATGCTCTTCAATCCCGTTCGTCACTGAGAGAACACCTGATTGCGGGTCGCCGCATCACGGCGACCCGCGAAGTCCAGGCTATTTCTTCATCTTGGCAGCGCCGATTTCCCGGTCCCACTTGTCGAACATGGCGACCAGCGGCTTGGCATCGAGCGGCGGCTCGGTGGGATTATTCGCGATCAAGTCGGCATATTCGGCACGGCCGAATTGCTTGATCAGCGCCTGGCTCTCGGCCGGAGCCATGTCGAGCGTCACGCCCTTGATCGACGGGCCGGGATACATGTAGGCCGTACCATAGAGCATCGCCTGCTGCTCCGGCTTCATCAGGAACGCCATCAGCTTGAGAACGACGTCCAGTTTCTCCTGCGGGATACCCTTCGGCACGGTCATGTAGTTGGCATCACCCACCCAATGGAAGTTCTTGAACGCAGCGATCTTGTAGTCTTCCGGGACGATGCCGAGGTAGCGCGGGTTGATATCCCAGCCGGTGGTCGTTGCGATGATATCGCGCGATCCTTCCGCCAATTCCTTCATCGAGGCTGTTGTGCCGGCGGTATAGTACTCGATGCAGGTATCGAGTTCCTTGAGATAGGCCCAGGTCTTGTCCCAGCCGTGGATCGGATCCTGCGGATCCTTGTCGCCGAGCATGTAGGGAAGGCCCATCACGAAAGTACGCCCCGGCCCCGAATTGGCTGGACGGGCATACATGAAGCGATTGGGATTGGCCTTGCACCATGCCAAAAGCGATTCAGGGGTATTGGGCACTTCCTTGACGCGATCGGGAGCATATTCGAGCAGCGGGCCCGACGGATACCAATCCAGCACGAACGCCTGGCCCTTGGCCATTTCCTGCATCAGATAGGCGCCGGGAATATAGAGTTCCTTCAGATCGCCGAACATGTCGGCATGGGCGGGCAAGATGTTCTGCCAGAGCCCCTGTTCCATGCCGGCGGCCAGAGCGTCATTGCCGGTCAGGACAAAATCGATGTCGACGCGCCCGGCATCCTGCTGTGCCTTCAACTTGCCGGCTAATTCTGGAGCGGTTGCCTGGGTGAAGACGAATTTGGAAACCAGATCCGGATTTTCCGCCTGGAACTTCTCGATTGCCGGCTGGCTGAGTTGAAGGTCGCCAGCGACGTCAATGACGTTGATGGTAACCGGCTCGGCCAAGGCCGCGGCGCTGAGCATGGTCGACGCGACGATTGCACTTGCGACTAAAAGACTGGATTTCCAGCGTTTGAAGGTCATGACGTGTTCCACTCTCTGTTGGGTGACCAGAAGGCCGACACCCTCGCGGCGTCGGCCGGGTTCGAACCTAGATCAGCTTCTTGGTGAGCTTGCTCGAGGCAGGAATATCGAGAAAAAGGTGGCACGCCGGGTGCGTCTGGAGGATTGAGGCGGGCCACATATTGGTGACGGGACCTTCAATAACCTCCCTCACAGCCTCCGATTTGCGTTCGTCCGGTACCGTCAGAATGATGACGGAGCTGCTCATAATTCTCTGCACGGTCATCGAAATCGCGCGATGGGGGACATCTTCCAGGGTGGCGAACCATCCCTCGCCAAACTGCTGCATCCGGCAACGCGCCTCCAGATCCACGACCTTGTAAGCGTCGGTGGACTCGAAATCGGCTGGCGGGTCGTTGAAAGCGAGGTGGCCGTTTTCACCAATACCCGCAAATGTCAGATCGATCGGATGCTCATCCAGCACGGCGCAAATGCGCGCGAGTTCAGCGTCGAGATCCTCAGCGTCGCCCTGCACAAAATGAAAGGCGCCCAGCGTCGGCAGTCTGCTGACGAAACGCTCCTGGAGATAGCGACGGAAGCTGGCCGGATGGGTATCGGGCATGCCGATATATTCGTCGAGATGGAACGCGGTAACGCGCGACCAATCGATCTCGTCGCGTCCGATCAACGCCTCAAGCATTTCGAACTGACTGGCGCCGGTCGCGACAACAATGTTGGCAGAGCCTCGTTCGGCGATGGCCTTGGCGATGACTTGAGCGCCCAAGGCCGCGGCAGCGATCGCGTTCTCATCCTTGGTCGGAAACTGCTTGATTTCGATCATTTTGACTTCCTGGTGGGAGATACCAAAGGTGGCGCGGTCAAGCCGACTTCTGCCGTCTTCCGTCGTCCAATTCGGTCGGCTTTGCGATGGGAGGGAGCCGCGCCGGTAGTGCCGCGAACGATGAGTTCGCCGACAAGGACCAGGCTGCCGCCGGGCTGTCCTGTCGCGAGCAGGCTATCGAGCAAAAGGTCCACCGCCTGGCGGCCAGCGAGCGCGCAATGGGCGTTGACGGTCGTAAGTTGCGGATAGGTCGTGGTCGCAATGACATCGTCACAGCCGACGACACTGAAGTCCTCGGGCACGGACAGGCCGCGATTGGCAAGGCCGGCGATCATGCCTTGGGCGACGGCATCGTCGACGGCCAGTGCAGCGGTCGCCCCGGCAGCAAGCACCTGATCAACGCAGTCCTGGCCGGCCTGATGGCTGGGACGAACCGCATCGACCTGGAAAACCTGGAGCCCAAGGGCTGCGCCCGCACTTTCGACGGCCGCGGCGCGCTGCTGGTTGGACCAAGAACCGCGTGGCGCTCCGACATAGGCCAAGGTCTTATGTCCTAAATCGGCGAGTAGCTTGACAGCATCTGAAAATCCGCCTGCGGTATCGACAAGCACACGAGCAATACCTTCAAGATCCCGATTGATGACAACCAGCGGACGCCGCGCGGCGTGCTTGCGGATGCTTTCTTCGTTCTGGCGGGGAGATGCGAGCACAAAGCCATCAACCTGGACCGCCAGCTTGGTAAGCAGAAGGTTTTCCAGCGCGGCCGTCTCGTCCGTATCGCCCAGAAAGGTGGCATAGCCCCGCTTGTGGGCGGCTGCCTGCGCCCCGCGCATCAAGGCGGAAAAGAACGGATTGGTGACGTCGGGAAGAATCAGCGCGACGTTGCCGGAACGTCCCGTGCTGAGCGCGCGCGCGACCTGATTGGGGACGTAGCCAAGGAGCCTGGCGGTCTCCAATACCTTTTCGACCGTCGCGGGCGCCAACATGTCCGGCTGCGAGAACGCGCGCGATACCGTCGCCTGCGAAACGCCGGCTTCCTTCGCGACAATGCGAATATTGAGCGTACCAGTCCCCCTCAGTTTGGCCACGCTCCCTCCTCATGAAACCGGTTTCATGAAATATGAAACCGGTTTCATCGACGGTCAAGGTAAAGTTTGTCTTCGAGGAACAACCCCTCGATTTGAGGGCGCCTTCGCCAATTTGGAGGCAAGGAGGCGACGAGGGGGACCGGCAGCTTCAATAAGGATTTCAAGCGCGATGCGGTGGCGCAGATCACCAAGCGGGACAACCCGATCGTCGAGGTTTCGCAGCGCCTTGGGGGGTGAGCCCGCATTCGCTTTGCGCACGGAAGAAGTGTTTTGGGGAGCCGTCGGGCCCGAGCAAAGCGGATCAGGCCGGGGAGATCCCGCGGCTGAAGATGGAACTGCTCGCGTCACGGAGGAACGCGACATCCCCAAAAGCGCCACCGATTATTTCGCCAGGGATGCAAAGCGAGATACTCGTTCGTCGCCGAGCATCGTTTGATGTTCTCGATCCGGGCGATGTGTCGTTGCGTGCGCATCCAAACCAGCGTCAGCCAGGTCGTTTCTCCAAAAAGGGCGGATTGGCGTGATCGGGCATCTACCGAATGGGCAGCAGGCCAAATCACCAACGAGACGGAATGCCAACCGCTTTCATGAATCCCGGCACTAGCTCACCCTGCTTCATTACGAGGATCGGAGAAGCCAGATCGGCCAGATTGGATAGACTGCCTGCGACCGCGATCAGGTCGGCAGACTTTCCGTTTGTCACGCTACCGGTTACCCCGGCAATTCCGAGCGCCTCGGCACCAAGGACCGTACCGGCGCGAAGCGCAGTCTCCCTCGCCATGCCCCACTCCACCGCCAGTTCGAACTCCTTGGCCGCACGGGAGAGAGGGTGGGTTGGCTTGCCGACGAGGTCGGTGCCGAGTGCGTAGCGGATGCCGACCTTCAGCCCGAGTTCGAAATCGCGCCGCATCGCCAGCCAATGGCGCTCATAGACGTCGCGTTCCCAGTCCGGATAATGGAATTCGTCATAAGCGGCACGGTGGAAGTAGAGCTGCGAGATCGTCGTAACGACGATCTTCCCTTCCCAGACCAGCCGTTGGCGGGTCTGATCATCGATCGCGTAGCCGTGCTCGATGATGTCGACGCCGCCATCAAGCGCCAGATTGACCGCCGCCAGACCGATCGCATGCGCGCTCACCTTCATGCCGTTGCGATGCGCCTCGTCGACGGCAGCACGAACTTCCTCGACGCTGTAGGTCGTGGCTTGCGCGTGCGGATCGTCGCCCCAGGCGTGGTAGCGATCCTGGACGCCGCCCTTGGACAGGCCGAGTTTGATGAAATCGGCACCGGAGCGTGCCCGCTCGCGCACTGCCTGCACTATCTGCTCGGCGCCATCCGCCACTGCGGTGGTAGCACGGCCCCAGGAAGACGGCAGAGGCGGCGCATCCCAGGTGCCGCCGGTCGACGAGATGAACTGCCCGGCAACGACCAGTCTCGGTCCCTCGATATGGCCCTCGTCGATCGCCCGGCGCAGGTCCGGCCCGATAGAGGAGCCGAGGCAGCGTGCCGAAGTGAAGCCAGCATGTAGCAATTCGCGCAATTCGCCAGCGGCCCGCAGGGCACGGTACGGCTCCCGCTCCGTATTGAGAGCGGCCAGCCCCCTGCTCGACATGCCGAAGGTGTGCATATGCGCGTCGACTAAGCCCGGAAGAAGCGTGGCGTCACCGAGGTCGATGGCGGCCGCGTGGTCGGGCCGAGACACCGTCGCGTCCGGGCCGGCGGCGACGATCTGCCCGTCGTCGACGAGAACCGCCCCATCGGTGCAAGACAGGAGATCATCACCGAGCAGGACTGACTTCGCGGAAATTCGATAGCAGGGCATCGGATCCTAATTTGTTCGAAATTGGACTAATCAATTGATTGATTTGAGTGATATTGACAAAACTAGAACGGCTATGCCACTCCCATTTTGAGGAAGACGGATGACCAAGGCTCGCTCACACCATCGGCTTCGCGCCCCGATTCTGGATGCGCTGGAAGACGCTCCGCGGTCGCGCGCCGAAATTGCGCGCCTGCTGTCCGTCTCACGCTCGACCGCCTCCAGCGCGATTGCCGAACTGATCGAAGAAGGTGTCATCGAGACGATCGATGATCCTGCCCCTGCGTCGCGAAAGCAGGCGGGTCGTCCCGGCGAACTGGTGGCACTCAAGGAGCGGCGCGCCTACCTGATCGGCATCGACTTCGGCCGGCTGAGCTTCAAGACCGCGATTTCCGACCTTAACTACCGCCTGATCGACGAACTTGAATGCGCGTTCGACGTCGGCCTTTCCGCCGAAGACGCTCTGGCGCTGGCCGCCGAGCATGTCGAAACGCTGATCGCGCGCAACGGCATCCATCGCCACCTGATCGAGGCGGTCGGCATTGGCGTTCCGGGCCCGGTCGAGGCGGCGACCGGCATGCTGCACCCGGGCTCGATCCTGGCAAGCTGGGTCGGCGCCGACGTGCCGGCCCGCCTTTCGAGGCTTATCGGCCTCCCCGTCTATATGGACAATGACGCCAATCTCGGTGCCTTGGCCGAAGGCCGCCTCGGTGGCGCCGTCGGCTCCAAGGTTATGCTTTATGTCCTGCTGTCGGTGGGCGTCGGGCTCGGCATCTCGATCGAGGGCCAGATCTTCCGCGGCGCCTACGGCATGGCCGGGCAGCTCGCGCATGTCGTCACCGACGAGAACGGCTCGCTCTGCCATTGCGGCAGTCGTGGCTGCCTCGAGGCACAGATATCCGTCAATGCGCTGAGCCGCTCGCTGGAAGCGACGCATCGCGACATCGCTCCAGCCGAGATGCTGCGCCTCGCCGCCGAAGGCAACCCAGGTCCCGCCCGCGTCGTCGCCGACGCCGGCTCGATGGTCGGCCGTGCCCTCGGCGCCCTCTGCAATTATTTCAATCCCGACCTCATCCTTGTTGGCGGCGAGCTGACGCGGGCCGGCCCCGTTCTGCTCAATGCGATGAAGGAGGCCATGCGCCGCACGGCGATCTCGCGCGCTGTCGAGCACGTGGACATTCGCCCCGGCGCCCTCGGTGATCGGGCCGAGCTGTTCGGCACCTTACTGCTGGCTCACGAGCGGGCACGAGCTGCTTTTCACGCCCGTAGCGGGTTCTCCGCGACATCCGGCGTCCAGATCGAAGGAGTTGCCTCATGACCTCCCTGCCGACCGGCGCAGGCCGTCGACGACTTGCCCTGTCGGCTGGGGCTGTCTGGTCGAACTATGCGCTGCTGGCGATCTTCGTCGGACTGGTGGTCGTGTTCTGCCTGACGGTGCCGCACTTCGCCACCTGGGGCAATTTCGCCAATGTGCTTCAGCGCAATTCGATCATCGGCATCGTTGCCTGCGGCATGCTGCTGATGATCATCCTCGGCGGCTTCGATCTCTCGGTCGGCGCCGTCGGCGCCGCTTCGTCCGTCGTTGCGGCGGCGCTCATCGTCCATGTATCGTTGCCGTTCGGCATCGTCGCCGCGCTGGTCCTCGGCCTTGGCGTCGGCATCGTCAACGGCTTCTTCATCGCCAAGATCGGCATCAACCCTTTCGTTACCACACTGGCGACGCAGGTGCTGGTCACCGGCATCATGTTCGTCGGCACCGCGGCGCAACCGGTTTATGGCGTGCCTGAATCCTTCACTTGGCTTGGCCTAGGTCGGATCGGTCCCATCCCGGTGCCGACCATCATCTTCGCGGCGGTGGCCATACTCACCTGGGCCATCCTGCGTTTCACTGCCTTTGGCCATCACGTCTACATCGTTGGCGGCAACCGGCTCGCAGCCCGGCTCGCCGGGATCAATGTCGACCGCGTGGTGATTGCGACCTACGGCCTTGGCGGCTTGTTCGCCGGCATCGCCGGCGTCGTCCTTCTTGGCCAGACCAATATCGGCCAGCCAGCCAGTGCGGCGGACTGGCCACTGACCGCGATCGCCGCGGTGGTGGTCGGTGGAGTCCCGCTCAGCGGCGGCGTCGGCAAAGTCGGCGGCGCCGTTCTCGGCACGCTGCTTCTGGGGGTCATTGCAAATGCCCTCAACCTGCTCGGTGTATCCCCCTTCTGGCAGCCCGCCGTTACTGGCGCGGTCATCCTGGTCGCGGTCGGCATCGATAGCTATCAGCGCCGCCGTCTCGAACGGCGCTGATCAATATCTCAAAGGAGGAGACTAACATGACGACCTCGATGACAAGACGCCTCATGCTCGGCTTGGCCGGAGCAACCCTGATCGCCCTGGGCGGCTCCGCCGCCCAGGCCGCGGACGCACCTCGGATCGGGTTCATGATCTGGAACACCTCGGTTCCGTTCTATTCCAACCTGATCAAGACCGCCGAGGATACGGCCAAGGACCTTGGCGTCGAACTGAACATCCAGAGCGGCAACGGCGACCTCGCGACCCAGATTTCGGTCGTGCAGCAGTTCATCACCCAAGGTGTCGACATGATCCTGATTGCGCCGAGCGATCCGCAAGGGATCGTACCGGTGATCCGCCAGGCGACCGCCGCCGGGATACCGGTCATGGCCGTCAATACGACGGCCGACACCAGCACCGGCGCAAAGCTCGTCACCTATGTCGGCGTCGACGACTTCGTTTTCGGCCAGCGCCAGGGCGATCTCCTGGTCCAGTCGGTCGGCGAGAACGCCAAGGTCGCCTACATTCTCGGCAAGCTGGGCACCTCGGCACAGCTCGCCCGTGAAGCCGGCCTGATGGACACGCTGAAGAAGCACCCCGGCATCCAGATCATCGAGAAGCAGGCTGCCGACTGGGACAATTCCAAGGCACTCGCAATCACCCAGGACTATCTGAGCAAATATCCCAAGGGCGAGCTGGATGCGATCGTGGACCAGGGTCCGGAAGGCGTGAACGGCGCCCAGTTCGCCGCTGAGAACGGCCGAACCGACGTCAAGTTCATCCTTGGCGACTACCCGGCCGATGTCCGCAACGCGATCATCAAGGGCATCGTGCTCGGCACCGTGAACCAGGACCCGGCGCCCCAGGGCAAGTTTGCCATCGAGGACTCCGTCAAATATCTCGCCGGCAAGACATCCGAAGTTCCCTCGCCGAACCACTACCTCGACCTCCCCATCATCACGAAGGACAATGTCGAGCAGCATCCGGCTGCCTGGGGCGGCTGATCACGCTGTAGGAGGGATCCGCGCGATGTTACTGGAGATGCAGCAGATCCGGAAAAGCTTCGGCGCCGGACCGGTATTGCACGGCGTCGACTTCCAGCTCGTACGGGGCCAGATCCATGCTCTTGTCGGCCACAACGGGGCCGGCAAGAGTACCCTGATGAAGACGCTCGGCGGCAACTTCGCTGATTATGACGGCCGCATCCTGATCGAAGGCGAGGAAGTCACTCTTCATGCGCCGAAGCAGGCGCTCGAGAAGGGCGTCGCCATGATCTATCAGGATTTCTCGCTGATCCCGGACCTTTCGGTCGCCGATAATATCGGCCTCGGCCGTGATCCGCGCGGTAGACTGCCCGGCCTGATTTCGCATTCGGCCCTGCGCAAGCGCTCGGCCGAAGAAGCGGCGGCACTCGGCATCAAGCTGCCGATGGACACTCCGGTGCGCCAGCTTGGCGTCGCCGAACAGCAGATGACGGAGATCGTCCGCGCCTGCTCGCGCAACGCCCGCATTCTCGTCATGGACGAACCCACCGCCCGCTTGGCGCCGGCCGAACGCGAACAATTGTTCAGTGTCATGCGTCGCATGGCGGAGACGCGCGGCGTCGGCATCATCTATATCAGCCACTTCCTCGAGGAGATCCGCCAGGTCGCCGATGTCGTCACGGTGATGCGCGACGGCAAGGTCGTCGAGACAGGCACCGGCGCGTCCTACACCGTGTCCCAGTTGGCGCGCCTGCTCGTCGGCCATGGCGATATCGCCGCGGCGCCGCCGCGCACCGCCGTGCGCCACGCCCAGGAAAGCAGGCCGGTTCTGACGCTCGAAGGGCTCTCGGTCGCCGGCCGTCCGCCAGTCGACCTCACGGTTGCCGCCGGCGAAATCGTCGGCATTGCCGGTCTGATCGGTGCCGGTCGGACCCGGCTGGCGAGGGCGATCATCGGGGACGTCGCTTCCAAGGGAGAGGTCCGCCTCGCCGGACGCGAGTTGACGCGTCGTTCACCGCAGCGCTCAGCGACTGCCGGCCTTGTCATGGTGCCCGAGGATCGCAAGGTCAGCGGACTCGCGCTCGCTTCCAACATCGAGGAAAACGCGGCAGCGACCGCTTTGTCGCCCCGTCTCTCCCGCTTCGGCATCATCCGCGCCGGCCAGAAGCGCTCATTGGTTGAGAGCCTGATCGCGAAGTTCGGCATCCAACCGCCTGATCGCAAGCGCATCGTCGGAACGCTTTCCGGCGGCAACGCTCAGAAAGTTCTGGTCGCCCGCGCCGTCGGGGCGCGCCCGAAAGCGATGATCCTCGACCAGCCGACGGCCGGCGTCGATGTCGGCGCCAAGGCCGAATTACACAAGATCGTCGAGCTGAGCGCCGCGGAAGGCGCCGCGATCCTGCTGATCTCGGATGACCTAGACGAAATCCTGGGTCTCAGCGACCGCGTCGCCATCATGGTTGGTGGCAGCGTGCGCGAGATCCTGCCGCGCGAGCGCCTAGACCGGGCGAGCCTGCTCGCCGCCATCAGCCAAGGCGCCCCTGCCACAGCCTAAGACTCACTCAGATCGTCGGATCGAAGATCGTTCCGGGCGTCTGGTCGAAAAGCCCCGGGAGTTCCGCTCTCGAGGCTTTTTCCTGTCAGCGGCGGAAGCGGGTCAGGCGATCGACGATCGCTTGACCATCCGGCGAGCCGCGGATCGACATCAGATCGTTGAGCGTGAAGACGCACAGCCCTTCCACCGGGCTCGTCTCGACGGCATCGAGCATGCGGCTGAATTCCGGCCCGTCGATCAGTGGACTCCGCCCGCGGCCCGCATGCATGCCTTCGAGATAGATCGCCTTGGCTTGCACGGTACAGATCGCCTTCGCCCCACTGCGCTCGCGGATATCGGTTGCGACATTGGCGGGCCATTCCGCCTCACGGGCCATGATCTGGTGATAGGCCATCACCTCGAACACGTCGACAACCTCGGCAAGGGCGCGCACATCCTGGCCGAACACCTCCGTGACGCAATGGTCGAAGTCGTCAGCGAAGAACGGCAGCGTGTTGATCGAGATCTCGACATCGCCCTTCACGGCCCGCACCGCGTTCCGGATCCGCCGGATCGCGCCGACTGTCGTCGCGCTCTTATACGCGGTCCACTCGGCCCGATGCTTACGCGCGATCGTCGCCGCCGCCGCGACCGGATCCGACGTATCCAGCGTCAGCCCGCAGGCCTCCGCGAAGCGATCGAGGGTCTGCGGCGCGTAGCAATATTCCGGCTTGTCGGAACGCCTGTCCCCAGGCAGCCACGTCTCCCAGAACCCGGGCCAACGGATGAAACCGAGATGCACGACATCCGGCATCAGGGCGGCGACGCCCTTTTCGAGCAGGTCGATCTTATGGGCGAGGTTCGCCTGCCGATCTGGCGGCACGCCGATATACCAGTCCTGCTTTTCCTCGATCTTGCCGAACTGGTCGATCGGCAATTGTTCGGGATGACTGGCGATATAGTCCGGATCGAAGCAGATATTGAGGCAGGAAAAGTAGCCGATGCCACGTTCGGCCAATGCCTTGCGCACGGCCACGTCGTCGAGAGTGGCATATCGCTCAAGATCAGCGGGCGTCACCCGACTCGGCACCGCCGAATCCTGCATAGGCAGGTATCGGCTCTGGGCGATGACATAGCTGATGTTCCAGCTCGCCAGCATATCGGCGAGTTCATCCGGCTCCATCCGGTACCGAATATACCAGTCATTGTCATAGATTTTTACGCCGCTGCGTAAGTTTACGTTTCCACCGCTCGTGTGCGCCATGCGTATCTCTCAAACGAAAGGAAGTAAGCTTGTCTCGAACAGGAGTCATCAATGATCAGTATTTTCTAACGCAAATTGTACCTCGAGTCGTGCATGAGGTCGTCGACGAGATTGGGTCGGCAGGGGGCGATGCCGCCACCTCGGCAGAGCCGCCAATTGGATCGTGATCCAGACCCTGTTGACATAGGACGGAAGCCATAGCTTTGCGGCGACGATGGCCGGAAAGGCGATGAATGAAATGGCACTCTGGCCTGCTGCCGGTTCTTTTGGATGCTAGGATAAGCTGGTTTACCTCGTCGTCCAACCCGATGGGACTGAGACAGCCTAGTGTCCAGTGCTGGCGCTGGCGATTGTGGAGGCGCCACGACGAGAGACGCACCGGTAAACAGCGGAACGACCGCGCGCACTGGGTCGTAGATAGTTGGATTGTTATTTCAACAATGACTATCTTGATCAAGACTGAAGAGTTGGGTCAATTTTAGCCTGCTCGACCAGATTTGCAATCTAAGATCAACATTTTCAGTTGCAGACTTGCCCGCAAGATGCGCTGACGCGGACCTGCGACGCCAATGGCAATCTGACCAACGGCTATGACGGCAATCTGGCACCGAAGACGCTCGCCTATGATGGCGACAATCGTCTGGTCTCCGTTGTACAGGTGGCTGCCACGACGGCTTACGCCTATGGCCCCGACGGCAGTCGCATCAAGACCGTCGCGACTGTCGGCACCAACCCGGCCAAGACCAGCTATCTCCTCGGCACGAGCGAACTCGACGATGCCGGTGTCCTGACCAAGATCCCCAATCCTGACATCCGCAAGGTCGGCACGACGACGTGCTTCGTCCACCGCGACCACCTCGCCTCGGTCAAGTTGGAGACAGACTCTTCCGGCAACATCGCCATGCGCCAGCGCTTCACCGCGTTCGGTTCGAAGATCCCGGTCTCAACCCTCTCCTGCGGCGGTGAGACCCGCGGCTTCGTCGGCCAGCGTCACGACGTCGACACCGGCCTGCTGGATCTGAACGCCCGCTGGTACGACCCGGCCATTGGGTTGTTCGTCAACCCGGACGATTTCGATCCGATCGATGCGGGAACAGCCGTCAAGGGCGGCGCCACCGGATGGTTGGCCAATGCCGTCGGGACGAACCGCTATGCCTATTCCGGGAATGATCCGGTCAACAAGGCCGATCCGAACGGGCACTGCTTATGGGACGGGTGTATTGGCGAGGGCTATCTAGCGTGGACGGCTGGGGTGATCGTGGTTGGCGCAGTTGCCACCTATCTTTGGAACAATACTGACAGCGGCAAAGCTGCCCAGCAGTCTATGCTGAACGCACTGACTGCGCCGCCGGCGATTGGGACATTTGAACAACCCGCAGAGTCGAGGGCCTCGTGGAATGGACCTTGGGTTTGGGGCGGCGACGGAGACTGGTTGAACAAGGGACCTCATGTCAACCACGGCGGCGTTCACGTCGGAATAAGATTGGGGCCGGATGGCGGTGTCGAAATCGGTCCAGTCGACGATGGCGATCGAAAGAAAAGTGGTTGGAAAGCTAAAGTCAAGGAATTCGCAGGATCACTGGACACTCCTAAGGGACTGCAGAAGGCGATCGATCAAATCAGAGGACGCATCGAAAAGATGAAGACCAAGAGCAAGAGCCGCGCTGATGAAATGGAAGAAATTGCGAAACGGCTTGAGAAGGGTGTTAAGCCCTCCGTGTCCTCCAATATAAATGATGAGAGCAAAGAAAAAGGACGTCCTGGAAACTCAGGCAATGGAAAAGATGATAATAATAAACGACAGCCAAAATGATAACCATTGACGGAAGTATTGAAGAGCTCGCTGAGGAGCGGAGATTTGGCCCGATTGGCGTCGGAATGTCCAGTCAGGAGTTCACCGCTCTAGTGAACAGATATACATCGCTCAAAAAGCGATGGAACCCAGTGCGTCTGGGTAATGATGAACCTGCGCGCGGCTATTTTGAGTTTGACGACGTAGAATTCCATTTCCAGGCCAATGGACTGAACGTGTTACAGATATTTCTCATTGTTGTCCGGCCTGGAAAACCAGGACAAGCATTCGCTGGCCGAGGTGTCTTCAACTTCTCGTCTGTCGGCGTCTACCGTGACATGAAACTCAATGAAGCAAAGCGAGTCTTTTCTGGAATGAATATGGGCCTGCGTGGGGCCTACACGGTTGCGTCTAACGTATATTCTTATCGGTTGTCGCCAAATTGCAGTGCGATATTCTATTCGCGGACTTCTAGATCGGCCCGGCTCCTGACGCAGATCGAGGTGGTATAATCTTCTGTTATTGCCGAACTAGAGACGGTGCAGTGGTGGACCCGGCAAACATCGACGATGCCGGCGTCCTGACCAAGATCCCCAATCCTGACATCCGCAAGGTCGGCACGACGACGTGCTTCGTCCACCGCGACCACCTCGCCTCGGTCAAGTTGGAGACAGACTCTTCCGGCAACATCGCCATGCGCCAGCGCTTCACCGCGTTCGGTTCGAAGATCCCGGTCTCAACCCTCTCCTGCGGCGGTGAGACCCGCGGCTTCGTCGGCCAGCGCCACGACGCCGACACCGGCCTGCTGGATCTGAACGCCCGCTGGTACGACCCGGCCATTGGCCTCTTCGTCAACCCGGACGATTTCGACCCGATCGATGCGAAAACCGCCGTCGGCGGCGGCGCCATCGGCTGGCTCGCCAATGCCGTCGGCACGAACCGCTATGCCTATGCCGGGAATGATCCGGTGAATAAGGCAGTTCCAATGGGCATGAGAGGGTGTCTTTTGGTTTTGTTCCGACCTATGTCCGCGGCGCAGGTGGTCAGGGAGGTTTGAATGTTCATGTTGACTTCGGAACGGTAGAAGATCCGACGCCGTTCAACATCACACTTGAATTTTCGGCTGGAGCGTCGGTCGGCTATGCTGTTGGGCACCGGTTACGTTAGATACATTGCATCCGTCTCGATTATACAGTTTGGATCTCCGTCATGCATTCTCCAGCCCGACGCCGAAAGCGGAAAGGCGCTGGGATATGACAGGAGATATAGAATAAATAGTGTAATTGGAGAGCGATATCGTGACGGGTAAGGTTGTCTCAATTGGATGCATTTTAATAGTTCTTGCTTTGTGTTTTTCTACTAACGAAGAATTCTGGAGGTTGATTGTTGCGGCGCTGTTGGGTTTCCTGATTTCATTTGGCATGAGCTTTTCTCGAGAAAAAGGATTGTGGAAAGTCCCATTCGCAGAGCGTCCTTGGCCGATGTTTGCGATAAATTTCATTGCCGGTGCCGCGTTGATCGGTGCGTTCCAGGTGGCGGCAGGTGCGCACCAATTTGGAACAGCTGCGGCACTGACGCTTTTTGTATTTGTCGTTTCAGCAATCGGTGTGTCGCGTGGATGGTATAAATAGCGGGAGATTGCCCGGCAACGGCTCGTAGCAGGAGGCGCTACGGGCCTCCTTCAATCTAGCGGGCGACGGGAACGATCCGAGGGGCTCATCGGTGGATCTATGAGGCGTTGGGTTGAATCAATTTGATTGTGCTCGGGGCTTGTCACAGCCCCGCCGGTAATTTGGCCGAGATCAATTGCGGCGAGTATCAACGCCCTGCGCCGATCGAACGAGACAACCGAATGACCTGGACGCGCTCAGCGTTGTTATCCTGGTCCGGGAATTGCCTGCAGAGGCATTCTTTCGAGGTGCGAGCCGAAGTCAGATCTAGGCCGAATTTGGCCCCATGCCGGCAATGGTGCGACAGATCCTGTCCCCACCGGACCACTTAGCCGACGTAAAATCCTGGATTCATCCTATTGGCTATCCAGGCTCGCCTTGCCATTTCGAACTGCCACGACGACCTCACGGATCGAATCCACAACCAGTTGCGGCTGGTCCTTATGAATCTCATGACCGCTATCGGTGTTCGTCACATGCCGCGCTCCGGCAACCAGTGCGGCGAGCTGTGCCTGGGCTTCCTTTTGTGCCCTGTCGGTCACGTAGCCAAAGTCGGAAGGCGTATTCGCCGGCAGTACGCCGTCGGCGATGAGCTTGGGGATCAGCGGTCCCCAGGGCCGGTCGGCGCTAAGGACGATCAGCGGCATCTGCTTGAGCGGCGCAGCGGCGCGTATTTGATCGAAACTTCGCTCCGCATCCGCCCGCTCGATCGGCGGATAGAGCCTCAACGCCTCCGTCAGATCACCATTTAGCAGGACGCGCTGGATCGCCCACTCCTCAGGCGTCTCCGCATCCTGAAGACCCTCGGATAGAGTATCGACAAGAACCATCCCTTTCACCTGATCCGGATAGGTCATCGCGTATAGTCGGGCGATCAGTCCGCCATAGGAGTGCGCGACCATAACGAAGGGCGCCGTGATGCCGCCAGCGGCCAGCAGCGCATGGAGGTCTGCCACCGCGTCGCCCGCGGTGACCGGCTGCGGAACCGGGTCGCTGCGGCTGGGCGCGTCGCCCGCCGGCGTTCCCGGCCGGTCATAGGCGCAGACCCGCGTGAATCGGGCTAGCTCCGAGAAGACATCCAACTTGCCGGGCTCGGCATGGGTCCAGTCCTCGGCGGAAGCCCGCATGCCCGCCACGATGACGACAACCGGCGCCCCCGCGCCCCGGCATTCGAGATACATTTGGCGCCCGCCGCCAATATCGAAGCGGCCGGCAGTATCGCTGCTCTTTGCCCGAGCCGGGAACATTGCGGAGCACGCGGCGAGAACAATTGCGACAAACAGAGAATGGCGACGCAACATAGGCCGTACCTCCCCGGTGCAACAGCAAGATCCGGTGTTCGGAAGGAACGTCGGACGCCTTCGACTTGCAGCAATAAGCATGCGAAGATTACGCCTATACCGCAAGGAAGGGCATCGCGTGAACATCCCTGCATCGACAAAGATCGGAAGCGCCGGGCTGGTACTCACCCTCCTGCTGGGGTTTGGAGGTGCAGCGACCGCGGCCGGCGGGGCGGCGGGGCCCGCGGCGATTCCCGTCTCCGTTGCCGACGCCATACGGAATATTCAGGCCAAGCCGGCGTTCGCCCATAGCAGTTGGGGCATTCACCTGGTGGATCTCGCCACGGGAGACGTGCTGATCGACGAGGCGGGAGATAAGTCTCTGTTGCCGGCTTCCGTCATGAAGATCTACAGCATCGCGACCGCTCTTCACGACTATGGCGCGGACTATCGCTTCCGCACGCCGGTGTACAGGCTTGGAGAGGTCAAGGATCACGTTCTTGCCGGAGACCTCGTGCTCCTCGCTTCGGGCGATTTCAACTTCGGGCTCCGAACCCAGCCAGACGGCACCCTTGGCTTCAACAGCCTGCCGGAGGTCGATCACAACACTACCTATACCGGGTTCCCCGGCGGGGCCTATGTCAAGAACAGCGATCCGCTCGCGGCGCTCGATGCATTGGCGGCCCAGGTGAAGGCGGCGGGCATCGATGAAGTCGCCGGCGACGTCGCCATCGACGACCGGCTCTTCGAGACTTACCGAGGGTTTTCCGCAGGAGCCATTGCGCCCATCTGGGTCAATGAGAACAACATCGATATCCTGGTGACGCCGACCAAGGCCGGTGAGAAAGCCGAGATCGACTGGCGTCCGAAGAGCGCGGCGATAAGCGTGGAGAACGATGTCACCACGGTCGCCAGCCCGGCCGGGCCGCTCGAAGTCACAACGCCCCGGCCAGGCGTGATCCAAGTCAACGGCAAGATCGCTTTGGGCAGCCCGCCGATTCTGACGATTTCCCAAATCGCCGATCCCACTGCCTTCGCACGTACCGCCTTCATCGAGGCGCTGGTCCGGGCCGGCATCAAGGTCGCGGCAGCGCCGCTCGGGGTGCCCGGCGCACTTCCAAACGCAGCCGACTATGGCGATGCCAATCGGGTGGCGGAATATGTCTCGCCGCCGCTGTCGGAATTCGTCAAGGTTATCCTGAAGGTAAGCTACAACCGCGGCGCCGACCTCATGGTCTGTCTCGCCGCGGTTAGGGCCGGAAGCCGCGATTGCGGCAAGGGGCTGGATGAAGTCTCGAAGCTCCTCGCCGAGCACGGCATCTCGCCGACCAGCACCTATATCTTTGACGGTGCGGGGACCAGCAACAACAACAGGACGACGCCGTCGGACCTTGCTACATTCCTTCGCGAGATAGCACCGACCCGCTGGGGTGCCGCCATTCATGACGGCATGGCCGTGCTCGGCGTTGACGGCTCGCAGGCGCCAAACGGCGTCGGAACGCCGGCGGCGGGCCATGTCCGGATCAAGGACGGCGACATCGTGGCGGGGAGCCCCGCGGGGAAACTCGTCGCGCTGGCCACCACCCAGACCGGCTATATCGACGCCAGGAGCGGGCGCCGGCTCGCCTACAGCGTGATGGTCAACAACGTCCCGTTCCCGTCGCTGGAAGACTACAGCGCCGCCCGGGCGGATGTCGCCGCGGTCGCTGTCGCCATTCAACAGGGTTATTAGGCCTCGTTCGCGGCACCCGTCTCACCCTGAAGAGCAGTGTTCGATGTGGGGCGGCGTTCGCCTACGTGCGGCCGAGCTGTGAACAGGCGCGCAATGCAGGCCTCGGCTTGGATCGCCTAACTATCTATTTTCCCGAGGTGACCCTCGGCTAACTCTGCCGACGCGGCAGGCGCTCTCTGGATGACGCCATGCCGTCTACACCCCAACGGCTCCATCGGCACATTCCGGCGATATTGGCCCAACGCCTATGCCCCGGTGCTGATCTCCAGATCGATCCACCGTTCCTCAACCCAAGTGTCGCGAAGAGCCTGATCCCGGACTGTGTCGATCGTCGTGTTCGGGCATGGGAGCGTGGCAGCGATCACGCTCCAATCCGGATCCAGCTGTCTGACGGCGGATGGTCGGCCACGTGACGGAGCCTGATGCCCATTGTTCACCAGACCGTTGCGGATACTACCCGTCCAGTGGTCGTTGATCGTCAGGCCTTTAGAAACGTCGCTGCGCGCTCGGCGATCATCACCACTGGCGCGTGGGTGTTGCCCGAAACGATCCGCGGCATGGCCGAAGCGTCGGCAACCGTCAGGCCCTCGACGCCGCGGACCTGGAGGCTGGCGTCGAGGACCGCCATCGGGTCGTCGGCCATCCCCATGCGAGCGGTTCCCACGGGGTGAAATATCGTCGTCGCAATCCGGCTCGCGGCAACGAGCAGATCGGCATCCGTATCGATCTGTGCGCCAGGCGCCGTCTCCTGCGGCTTCAAGTCCGCCATCCGCCGCGTCGCCATGAGGCGTCTCGCAAGGCGGATCGACTCGATCGCGACTTCCCGGTCCTCGGCGTCGGAAAGATAGTTCGGCGCGATGGTCGGCGCGTCCTTGTGGTCGGCCGAAGCCAGGCGGACCGAGCCGGCGCTGTTGGGCCGGAGGTTGCAGACCGAAACCGTGATGGCCGGGTAGGTGTGCAGCGGCTGGCCGAACGCATCGAGAGACAGGGGCTGGACATGAAACTCGACGTTCGGGGTCGCGTAGCGCGGGTGCGAACGGGTGAAGAGGCCGAGCTGGCTCGGCGCCATGGCCATCGGACCCGAGCGGGAAAGGGCGAATTCGGCCGCGATCCGCGCCTTGCCGAGGAAGGTCGCCTGCATGTCGTTGAGCGTTCGGGCACCGCTGATCCGAAATGCCGTACGGATCTGCAGATGGTCCTGCAGGTTCGCACCAACACCTCTCAGATCGCGCCGGACCTCGATGCCGTGATCCTTCAGATGCTCCGCCGGACCGAGGCCGGAGAGCATCAATATTTGCGGCGTACCGATGGCGCCGGCGGCGAGCACTACCTGCCGCCGGGCCGCTGCCTTCTGACGGACGCCGTCGCGCTCGAACACCACGCCGGCCACGCGTGTGCCTTCAAATGCCAGTTCGACGACTTGAGCGTGGCTCAGGATCGTGAGGTTCGGCCGGCGCTTGATTTCTGCGCCGAGAAAGGCCCGCGCCGAACTCCAGCGGATGCCGCCGCGCTGCGTGACTTCGAAATAGCCTGACCCCTCATTGTCGCCGCGATTGAAATCATCCGTCGGCCGAATGCCGATCTCCACCGCGGCCTCCCGCACCGCGTCGAGCACGGGCCAGCGCAAGCGCTGGCGCTCGACGCGCATTTCACCCTCCGTGCCATGGCCAAGGGCAGTCCGATGGTACCGCTCCGATTTCACGAAAATTGGCAGGACTTCGTCCCAACTCCATCCCTTGAGCCCCATTTGTGCCCAGCCGTCATAGTCGGCTGCCTGGCCGCGCATGTAGATCATGCCATTGATCGACGAACTGCCACCCATGACCTTGCCGCGCGGATAGGCGATCGAGCGGCCGCCCAGTCCCGGCTCCGGTACCGTCCGATACATCCAGTCCGTGCGCGGATTGCCAATGCAGTAGAGGTAGCCGACCGGGATATGGATCCAGGGATAGCGGTCGGAGCCGCCGGCCTCGATCAGCAATACGCGCGTGCCGGACGGCTCCGACAGCCGATTGGCCAATACGCATCCTGCCGACCCGGCGCCCACGACGATGTAGTCGTAGCTGTCGCTCCCCTCACGCATCCCCAAGCTTCCTCAACGCATCCCAGTGTGGCTTCAGGCTCTTCTCCAGGGCCTGCCAGAGCGCGTAGCGGCGGCGATAGTGCAAACCGAGTCGTTGATCCGGCGACACATCGCGTGCCGGCGCGACCATGGCGATCGAAGCCGCATCCAGGCTGGCGTAGCAGCCGGTCCCGACTGCGGCGGCCATGGCGGCGCCAAGCGCTCCCGTCTCTGTCTGAACCGCGACGCGCACCGGCGCTCCGAGCATGTCAGACATCATCTGCGGCCAGACCGGACTCTTGGAGCCGCCACCTGAGAGCGTGATCAAGCCGAGATCGACGCCTGAGGCGCGCAGGCGTTCGATATGAGCGAGATGGGCAAAGGCCACCCCCTCGAACAATGAGCGCATCAGATCGCCGGCATCATGCCAGCCGGCCAGCCCGAAGAAGCCCGCGCGGGCGCTCGGATCATGGCCCGCGCCATAGATATAGGGGTGATACAGCGGACCGTCGGCGCGCGGAGGCGCGGCGAGCGCGAGGGCGTCAGCGAGCGCGAAGGCCCCGTGGGTCCGCCGCTCGTCATGGGAGAGCAGGTGATGGGCGATCCATTCGAGATTGGCGGCCGAGGTCGCGGAATTGTCCATCGACATGTAGCGGCCGGGCTCGATGGCAGCCGACATGAATACACCGGGCACCGGGGTCCCGACGATCGCCTGGTTGATGCTCCATGTCCCCAGGATGACGGAGGCCTGGCCCGGCCGCGTCACACCCGCCCCGACGGCACTCGCGACCACGTCAAAGAAGCCGGCAACCACCGGCGTGCCTGGCGCGAGGCCGGTACGCTCGCTCGCCGCCGTCGTGACGACGCCGACGACATCGGTCGGCCAGAAAAGCGGTGGCAGCAACGGCTCAAGGTCGTCGATGCCGTACAGTGCCAGCAACTCGGCGTCGTAGCCGTTGCCCGGCAGCCGCAGCAGGCCGGCGCCGCCCATGTCGGAGACGTCGCTCGCGAACTCTCCTGTCAGCGCGTGGGTGACGATGTCCTTGCAGAAGACGAGATGGCGAGCGCCGGCGAGCGCCTCCGGCCGGTGGCGCTTCATCCAGGCGAGAAGCGTCGGCGTCTGCGACGGCCAGGGCCGCTGCAGGCAGATCGCGGCCGCCGCCTCCGCGACGCCGCTGGCGCTCCATTCATCCACGAGCCCGGCGGCGCGGGTATCGAGCGACTGGATCGCGATCACCGGCTCGCCCCCGGCGCCCAGCAGATAGAGGCCGTTGCCGTGCCCCGACGTTCCGATTCCGGCGATATCCGAACTGCTCCGCCCGCTCCTGGCGATGACCTCGCGGATGAGTTCGTCGAGGTCGGTGCGGAAGCGGCCGATATCGCGCTCGACCATGCCGGGCGCCGGGCTGGTTCCGCCGGTGTCGCGATGCGCGCGGGCAAGCTCGGTACCGTCGGCGTCGAACAGCACAGCCTTGACGCCCGTATTGCCCGCGTCGATGCCCAGGAAGGCGGTCATGGCGATGCACTGCCGCCATAGATCGACCAAGCCGCGTCGGCGTCCGCGCCGTCATGGATGATCGCCATCAGCGCGGCGACCACGGCGCGGGGATTGTCGTGCTGGTAGATGTTGCGGCCATAGACCATGCCGTGTGCACCTTGCCCCATCAGCAGGGCCGAATTCTCCAGCACCCGGCGGAGATCCGCCTTGCCGCCGCCGCGCACCAGCACCGGGCATCGTGCCGCCTGGACCACGTGATGGAATTCGGACGGGTCGTCGGTGGGATCCGCCTTGACGATGTCCGCCCCCATTTCGCGCGCAAGGCGAACCAGCGTCACGATCTTCTCGGTGTCACCATCAACGAGATAGCCGCCCTTCTCGTTCGGTTGCATCACCAGCGGCTCGATCATCAACGGCATGCCGTATTTCTCGCAATCATTGCCGAGGCGGCTGATGTTCTGGACGCATTGCCGGAACAGCCCGGGCTCATCCGGGAGCATGAACAGGTTCACGACAACGCAGGCGGCATCCATGCGCAGTGCCGGCAGGATGGGGTCGGACTCGTTCTGCAGCACCGCCCACATCTCACGGTGGCGCTGCCGGTTATAGGGATTGCCCATATCGACCCGCATGACGAGGGCGGGGCGATGCGGACCGGGGAGCGATTGCAGCAGGTCCGACTGGCCGTAATTCATCTGGATGGCGTCAGGCGCGGCGGCGGCGAGCATCTTCACGACGCCGGCCATGTCCTCGATGCCCGCCATGAATGAGGGCTCATTGCAGACGCCATGATCGATCGCGACATCGAGACAGCGACCGCCGCGCATCAGCCGGTTCAGGCGAACCTTCTTCGTCAGGTACATCATTTCCTCCCTTCAGCGATCGTCGCCCTGCACGCGGTGGCGGCGGGACATGATGGTCTCGAAGCGGCCGACGGCACCGGCTCTTTCGGCCTCCGACCAGCCGAGCGGATCGGCCATGATGCCGGCGACTTCCTCGACCAGCGACGGGCTGATCCGGCCCTCGATGCCGAGCGCGGTGCGCCGGAGCAGCAGGTCTCCGATCTCGCGCACCCGTTCGTGCAAGATCAGGAACAGCAGCTCTCGCCTCGAATGATCGCCGGCATGGTGGAGCGGCGCGTCCGGCCCCTCGCCGATGAACCGCGCCACCTGGGTGGCCCGGCTGCCATAACGCCGCGCGAGCCGGCCGAATTCCGTTTCGGAGAGGCCCGCTACCTCCGCCTGCTCGCGGACCCAGCGATCCCGCGCCTGTGGCTTTAGCGGCAGGTCGCGACCGCCACCGATCGGCATATCCTGCGTGCTCAGCGTGCGGTGCCGGCCAAGCTGCTTCAGCGCGAGATCCGCCACTTCCTCGCCGAAAGCGCGAAAGGTGGTCCACTTGCCGCCGATCAGCGTCAAGAGCGCATAGGGCAGGGGGCCGGAGGGTTCCACCTCGACCGAATGGTCGCGGCTGATCCGTCCTGTCGGACCGTCGCCGCTGACGGGCAGCGGCCGGACGCCGGTGAAGACGTGGACGATCTCGTCATCGACGATTTCGAGTTTCGGAAAAACGCCGGCGAGCGCGCCGAGCATATAGTCGCGCTCCTCGGCCAGGCAGACGGCATCGTCCGGATCGTCGACGCGAATGTCGGTGGAGCCGACCATCGACGCGCCGGCATGGTTGAACGCAATGCAGATGCGGCCGTCGGAATTCTCGTAGTAGATCATGTGATCGCCGAGCGCGGCCCGAAGCGCCTCGTTGCGGATCATCAGATGCGAACCCTTGGTGCCCTGGACGCGCCTGCGATTTTCAGCCTGTCGGATCGCGCCGTCGACATGGTCGACCCACGCTCCCGTCGCGTTGACGACGACCTTTGCCGCGATGCGCCCGCTGGCGCCGGTCAGCCGGTCGCGCCACACGAGGCCGTCGCGGTTCCCGCCGACGATCTCGGTATAGGAGAAGGTGCGAGCCTCGGTCTGCGCCTCCGTGTCGAGCACCATTTCGACACCCAGCCGTTCCGGCATGGTGACGCGGGCGTCGTAGTAGAGCACGGCGCCGATCGCGTCCCCGGTAAGTCCGGGAGCCATCCGCCGGGCTTCGCGTCGGCCGAGACCGCGATGGCGCGGCATGGTCCGGCTGCGCCAGGAGAGCAGATCGTAGAGCGTCAGTCCGAGGCGAACCATGACGCCAGGCCGCCGCCGCGGTCCGCCGCCGCGGCCGAAAAAGGCGGCGAGGGTCGCCGACATGCCCTTGAACCAGACATTGATCGGGATCAGCGTCGGCAGAGGCGAGACGCAATGCGGGGCATTGCGCAACAGCCGGTCACGTTCGAGCAGCGACTGGTGCACCAGCCGGAACTCGCCGTTCTCCATATAGCGCAGGCCGCCATGCACCATGCGCGACAGCGCCGCGCTGGCGCCGGAGCAGAAATCGTCGCGCTCCATCAGGGCTACGTCGACGCCCTGGAGAGCGAGTTCGCGAAACGTGCTGATGCCATTGATGCCGCCGCCAATGACCAGCACGTCGACGGATTCGGGAACTGGCGGGGCGGGATGCGACATGGATCAGGCTGCCGCGGCGACCGGGCCCAGATGCGCGGCGATGGCGGCGTCGATCGTCGCGAGGTCGTCCGCCGTCAGGGTCAGTTCGCCGGCGCGGGCATTCTGGATCGACTGACCGGCATTCCTGGCCCCGCAGAGAGAGAAGGTGATACCGGGCTGCGCCAGCGTCCAGGCGATGACGATGTCACCGATCTCCGCGCCATGGCGTCTCGCTATGCCGGCGATCGCCGTTGCGAATTCAGCAACCCGCGCGCGGTTCTGCACCGAGAAGCGCGGATGAGTCCGCCTGAGGTCATCGCCCTCGAAAATCCGGTCCGGACCGATGCGTCCGGTCAGCAGGCCGAGCGCCAGGCTCGAATAGCCGATGACCGAGATGCCGGCAGCGCGGCAGACCGGAAGAAGCGTTTGCTCCAGCCCGCGATCGAGCATGTTGTAGGCCTCCTGCACACAATCGACGGAGCCCGCAAGCCGATAGGCCTCCAGATCCTCGACGCTCGCATTGCTGATGCCGATCGCGCGGATCTTGCCCTCGGTCTTCAGCGCCTCCAGCGCGCCCATGGTTTCGGCAATCGGGGTCGTCGGGTCCTGCCAGTGCGTGATCAGCACGTCGACATGATCGGTGCGAAGGCGGCGAAGGCTGGCCTCCAGCTCAAGGCGCACGGAGTCCGGACCGAGGAAGCGATGGATCATCTTGCCGTCCTGCCCGACAAAGGGCCGACCCTCGTCCGTGTCCCAGACGAGGCCGCATTTGGTGATCAGCACGACCTCATCGCGCCGGCCTTCGATTGCCCGGCCGACAATCTCCTCGGCGCGGCCGAGCCCATAGGCCGGTGCCGTATCGATCAGCGTGATGCCGCAATCAAGCGCTGCCCGGATCGCTGCGATGGATGCCGCGTCGTCGCCGCCGCCCCACATCCAGCCGCCCATCGCCCATGTGCCCAGCCCGACGGCACTGGCCGAGACGCCGCTCGATCCGATCTCACGCTGGATCTGCATTTGTCGCTCCCTCCATTTTCCGGATCACGTCCCGGGCCGTCGCGTCGTCAGTGATCAGATGACCGACCGTTCCCCCGCGCAGCACCGCCGCGATCGGCTCGACCTTCCGCTCGCCCGAGGCGACCGCGATGCGCCGCGGGATGCGCGCAAGCTCGTCAAGCGTCAGCGCGACGAGGCGCTGGTTGGAGGGGTAGGCGCTGGGCCTGCCGTCGGCGTCGACGAGATGGGCCAGCAGTTCGCCCTCCGCGCCGGCTCGCTCGATCGCAGCGCGGTCCACGGTCGCGGTGAAGGTCAGGTAGGTGCTATCGGCTTCGCGCACCGAGCCGATGCCGAATAGCGCCACATCGGCGGTCCGAGCCATCTCCAGAACGCCGTGGATCGTCGAGACCGACATCAGCGCCGCCCGCTCGGCCTCGTTCGCCGCGAAGACCGGGGCGTGAAGCTGGTAGGCCGTTCCCCCGAGCTTCTCGGCCAGCGCCACGGCGACATGGTTGACGTCGGTGCGGAACTTGCCCTGCACCCCTCCCGTGGCGGGTACCACGCGAACGTCGTATTTCCGGCCCGGCGACAGCGCCTCGATCACCGCGCACAGCGCCACGCCGCCCGAGACGGCGATGGTCATGCCGTCGGCGAGACCCTCGAGCAGCGAGGCGGCGGCCGCATCGGCGACGGCATTCAGCACGATGGCCGGATCGCTCGACGGCGACGACACGGTGACGGCACCATCCAGCTTCCCGACCCGCTTCAGCGCCGAAGCCAGCCCCTCCGTCCCGCCAAAGGGCGAGCGGACGCGAATCTCGATCAGACCGCGCTCATGCCCCTCGCGAATCATCCGGTTGATCGTCGCCGGCGACAGGCCCATATCCGCCGCAATTTCGGCCTGGGACTTGTGCTCCTGGTAGAGCATGACGAGCACCCGGTGGATGCGTCGCAGCCTTTCGGTCTCGCTGAACAGGGCAGCCGGCATGGTACTTCAGCCTCGGGTCTTGCTGGCATTGAGGAAGTGGTCGATCGTCACGGCCACCAGGAGAATCGTCCCCCGGATTATATCCTGCCAGTAGACCGGCACGTTCAGCAGGATGAGTGACGACGTCACCAGCGAGAGCAATGCGGCGCCCAGCACGGCGCCGGCGATCGTTCCGGACCCGCCGTTGAGGCTCGCCCCGCCGATCACGGCGGCCGCGATCACGCTCAGTTCCATGCCAATGCCGAACTGGGGCGTCGCGGCGCCGAAGCGCGCCATATAGACGACGCCGGCAACCCCAGCCAGGAGGCTGCAGATGGTGGCGCAGAGGACCTTGGCGCGCTTGGTATCGATACCGGAAAAGCGGGCGGCCTTCTCGTTGGAGCCGGTGTAGTAAACCCGGCGGAACAGGATCGACCGGCGCAGCAATATGTCGAACAGCGCGATCAGGACGAGGAAGATCACGATCACGAACGGGACGCCGCTGAGGTTGCCCTGACCCACGAACTTGAAGGCGGGCGGCAAGGAGAAGAGCGACTGCGGCGTCCCCTGGGTCAACAGCAGGCTGAGGCCGCGCGTGATGACCATGAAGGCCAGCGAGACGATGAAGAAGTGCAGCCCGATCCGGGTGACGCATAGCCCCATCAGAAAGCCGATGAAGCCGCAGACAGCGACGGCGATGAGGCTGGCCGTCCAGGGGTCGAGCCCGGCGAGGAACAGCGTCCCGCCGATTACCATGGCCAGACACACCACGGAGCCCACGGATAGGTCAATGCCGCCGACGATCAGCAGGATCGTCATGCCGATGACGACGATGCCCTCGATCGAGAACGACAGCAGGATCGCCCGCATGTTCGTCCAGGTCAGGAAATAGGGCGATGCCAGGCTCATCACGACGAAAAGGACGGCGATGATGGCGAGGAGGCCGAATTCGCGCACCCGCACGATGCGAACGAGGGTGGAGGTTTCGCTGGTGCTCATTGCAACGTCCCCATTGGCCCGCCAAGCCCAGATGCCAGCTGGATGATGCGATCCTCCGTCATCTCGTCTCCCGTGACTTCCCCCGCCAATCGTCCCTCATGCAGCACGAGGATGCGGTCGCTGATGCCGATCAGTTCCGGCAGTTCCGAGGAGATCGCCACGATGCCGGCGCCGAGATCGGCAAGCTCGCGCAGGATGGCGTAGATCTGCGCCTTCGCGCCGATATCGACGCCGCGGGTCGGCTCGTCGACGAACAGCACGCGTGGGCCCACCGCGAGCAGCTTGGCCAGTGCAACCTTCTGCTGGTTGCCGCCGCTCAGCGTGCCGACCGGCTGGTGGACCGAGGCGCACCGTATGTCGAGCCGCTGCCGCAATTGTTCGGCCAGCGCGACCTCGGCGCTCCGGCGGACCATCACGGCGCCGGATACGCGCTTCAGATCGAGGGCGGAGATGTTCTGCGCGATGGAGAGGTCGAGAAAGATGCCGTCGCCCTTCCGGTCCTCGCTCAGATAGACGATCCCGGCCCGGATGGAGGCGCGGTAATCCGTCTGCGCCAATTCGGCGCCGTCAAGGAAGATCCTGCCGGCGGTCCGCGGCGCGAGCCCGCATAGGGCCTGCGCGATTTCAGTGCGGCCGGAGCCGATCAGTCCGCCAAGGCCGACGATCTCGCCAGGACGGACCTCGAAGCTGACATCGCGCACGATGCCGCCATCGCTCAAACCCTCGATGCGCAGCATCGGCGGTGCGTGCGATGCGGCCCGCTGAGGCGGATACAGATCGAGGATGGGCCGGCCGACCATGGTCGAGGCGATCTCTTCAGGCGTCGTCGCGCCGGTGTCGAAAGTCGCGACATAGGCCCCGTCGCGAACGACCGTGATGCGGTCGGCGATGGCAAAGATCTCCGCCATGCGGTGGCTGATATAGACGATGCCGATGCCGCGGGCCTTCAAGTCGCCGATAATGGCAAACAGGGCCGACGCTTCGGTCTCGGTAAGGGCGGCGGTCGGCTCGTCGAAAATCAGCACCTCGCAGTTGAGCGTCAGCGCCTTGGCGATCTCGACGATCTGCTGGCTGGCTATCGGCAGTTCGCCGGCGAGCGCGGTCACCGGCACCGGATGGAGGTCGGCAAGCACCGCCTCGGCCCGGCGTCTCAGGCTCGTCGCGTCCATCCACAGCCTGCGCCGTCCATTCGTCTCGGCCATGAAGATGTTCTCGGCGACGCTGACGTCCGGACAGAGCGCGATCTCCTGATGAACGAGGCCGATGCCGAGCGCCTGGGCCGCGGCGGGGCTCGCGATCTGCAGCACCTTGCCCTTCATCACGATCTCGCCGGCATCCGCCTTCAGCACTCCGCCGAGGATGTTCATCAGCGTCGACTTGCCGGCACCGTTTTCTCCCATCAGCGCATGGACCTCGCCAGCCTCCAGCTCGAAGTGCATGCCGGCAAGCGCCCGCACGGGACCGAAGCTCTTGGAGATGTCTTTGACGGAAAGGAGCGATGCGGACATGGACGACCCTGCGGCGCGAGCGCGCCGTTCAAGCGGGGATGGGGCCGGCCGGAGAGTTCCGGCCGGCGATGGCGGGAGGTCTTATTCCTCGATGCCCTTCGTGCCGCGACGCTTCAGA
This sequence comes from Kaistia algarum, assembly GCF_026343945.1. Lineage (NCBI taxonomy): Bacteria > Pseudomonadati > Pseudomonadota > Alphaproteobacteria > Hyphomicrobiales > Kaistiaceae > Kaistia > Kaistia algarum. Next base: position 950,208 of record NZ_JAPKNJ010000002.1, on the reverse strand, counting down.
TAGGCGTCCCAATAGAAGTCGTCGGCGTTCTGGGCCGTGACGACGGCGTAGCCATTGTCGATATAGGGGATCGTCATGGCATTCTTGCCGTTCCGCTTGGCATCGTTCATTGGGTCGATCATGTCTGGATGAGCCGCCAGGTAGAGCGTGAGAAACCCGAGATAGCCCTGCATGCCCTGGTTCGGATTGATCGAGCCGAAGACCTCGCCGGCCTTGATCATGTCGAGGATCTTGGCGTTCACGTCAGCCGTCATGATCTTGATCTTGCCACCAAGCTCGACGCTCGCCTGCGCCGCACCAAGGGCCGAGTTCGCCTCGGGCATGAAGATCGCGCCGAGGTTCGGATTGGCCTGCGCCATGGACAGCACCGCCTGATAGGCCTTGTTGGCGTCCTGGTTCGATGCGGCGCGGGCCACGAGCTTCATGTTGGGCCACTTCGCTTCCATCCGGGCGATGAAGGCTGCGATCCGGCGGTCGTGATTGTCTTGGCCCGGATTCTCGAGGACCGCATATTCGCCCTTGCCATCCATGGCCTTGGCCACAGCATCAGCCGCGCCGGTCCCCTCCAGATCGTTGTTCGACGTGATGAACGCCGTGCGGTTCGAGTTCGGCGAATCCGCCGCGAAGGTGACGATCGCCGTACCCTGTTCGATCGCGCGGTTGATCGGCTCGATGAAGGGATCGGCGTTCATCGGATGAACCAGGATCCCCTTCGGCTGGCGCGCTAGAACCTGCTCGAAGCTCGCGATCTGCTTGGTAACGTCATAGTCGGGAGTGCCGGTATAGATCGTGTCGCAACCCATCTGATGGGCCGCCTGTTTGAACATCTCATAGACCGGGAACCAGTATTCGACCCCGGACACCATGACGTTCATTGCATAGAGCTCTCCAGGGTCGCAGCGGAACGGCTCCGCCGCCTGGGCATGGGGCACTACCGAGCCAAATACCGCGAGACCGAGGCCCGCGACACTGCCCAGAAGCTTTGCGGCTATTCTGGTCATTGGATTTCCTCCCCTTGGATTGCGCAGTGGATCCTCCCAGCTGCAATCGTTATGGAAGATCTTTCAACACATGAAATATCTTCCGTTCTAGAAACAGCCGTTCGCGGTCCGAGTCAAGATGCTTCTTGGAGGAATGGGGGCGAGGCAGTTCTCGGAGAACGTCGCTCACGCCATCCCATATCGTGGCGACGGAGATAACTCGGTGGCGGGCCGAGATTCCAAAGAGGAGCGGCGAGGGCACTGTGGCCGTCGTTTCGACGGACAGCGGTGTCAGCGCCAGCATCAGCTCGGTGATCGCCGACGGTAGCGCGTCGGCGCGGCTTGCCAAGACCGGAAGCGGCCCTCTGGTGCTGTCCGGCACCAACACCTATTCCGGCGGCGCGCGGATCGACGGCGGCACGCTTCAGGTGTCGTCCGACGCCAATCTCGGCGCGGTGGCGGGCGGCTTGATCTTCAATGGCGGAGCGCTGTCCACGACCGGCGACATCGCCTCGGTGCGCGGCGTCACCTTGACGGCCATGCGCGTCTTCGATGTCGCCTTCAGCACCACGCTCGGCCTGACCGGCGTCGTCAGCGGCGGCGAGCTGGCGAAGCAGGGCGCCGGCACGCTCACCTTGTCCGGGGTCGACGGCTACATCGGCGGCACGGCGCCGGCGCGATCGGCGTGACCGGGATGCAGTTTGCCGCCGACGGCTACCGTGTCGAAGGCGATTCCGTTGCGCTGCAGGATGCCGGCGGGACGACTATAATCCGCGTCGGTGCCGGCTCGGCGGCGGGCGCCAGCATGACTGCGACCATCGCGTTTGAACTCACCGGGGCGTCGACCCTCGTGAAGAACGGCCTCGGCACGCTGATCCTGACGGGTACCGACAGCTAATCCGGCGGCACGCAGGTCGAGACCGGAACGCTGATCGGAAACACCGATCTTGTCCTTGGCAACATCGCCAATCCGGGGACGGTCGAGTTCGACCAGGCGGCCGATGCGAGCTTCGCGGGCGATATCGCTGGCCTTGGCGGCACGAACGGCGTGATGGTCAAGTGCGGCACCGACGATCTGACGCTGGGCGGCACCTCCGCGCTCGGCTGGACGATCGCAGCCGGAGGGCTCATGACGGCTGCGGAGCGCTTCGCCGGCGATGCGGCGATCCTGTCCGGCGCCATTTTGACCTTCGATCAGGCCGCCGATCGACGCCGCGACGGCCACATGTAATTCGGTCGGGATGCCAAGACCCATTGGTTTCGCCATGATTTCTGAGGCCGTCCGACCGACCATGCAGAAGATGGTCGTCACCGGATGGGTCGGCGATCGCAGCCCAGTCGACAGCTTCGGGCAGGCCGATCTCGACCTCCTGTTCGAGGCGTTGACATCAATGTTCGAGCATGATGGCTCGGCCGAGCGCGGCGACATGTCGGCCCGCGGGTCGCAACGGCGCGGAAGGCGTTGGGCTCGATCCGGCCGGCCAAGCACGAGGCGCTCCGGCCAGGCTCCCGGCCGTCGCCTGGCCCAAGGACCTATTTCTTGTCCGGAAACAGGAACTGGACGTTGAATCGGAGCTGCCATTCCGATCCGAAGCTATCGGGTGCTATAGCGTTGTAGTAGGCGCTGAGCTGGGCATTGATCGGCTGCTTGCCGATCTGGAAGACCCTGCCGAAGCCGCCGCCGATCGGTAGCGTCCAGCGATTGTCGTTGTCCGCCTCCCAGTTCGCGGTCACGAGCGGGGAGGAGGTCAGATACCAGCCTTCGCTGAAATTGTAGTTCACGAAGGGCTGCAACGTCATCTGGTTCACGTTCTCCCGGCTCGAATCGCCGGCGAAGGACCAGATATTGTTGACCAGTGCGCCATAGACCCAATGCCCGTCCATGACGAGGCCAACCGCAGACGGTCCTATGCCCCATTTGCCGGAACCGAGTTCTGGTGACGTCGCTGTCGGCAACATGAAGACGGGCCCCGCGCCCCAGATGAATTTGCCGCTGGTGGCCGGGGAAAGGAAGAGCGTCGGCGTAATGTCGCCAAGGCCATAGGTGACGTTGTCACCCGGATAGAGCTTTGGTTGCTCGACGAGCGGGGCGATAATGCGCGTGATGAGGTTCCAGTCCGGCGACAGGTTGAACGGGATCACGGGCTGGACGTTGAGGATCTCCTGCGTGCCGTCATAGGGCCCCGTGCCGAAATTGGTGTTGAACTGGAACGGCAGGCTGATCATGTCGGCGACAGGATTCTGTGCCGCCTTGGCAAGCGCTTCCGTATCATCGGCTGCCTGCACCGGAGCGCTCGCGAAACTCAGGACTGCCAGAGCGATGCAAGCGCCTGCGAGGCGACGCGGCAAGTAAAAGGACCGTGCGATCATTTGACTCCCTCCCGGAATCCGGCCTCGGAGCATAGCTCCCAAGGCGGCGCGGCAGAAACAGACCAGAATCACTGGTAGGACTGCGCCGGACCAATCTGCGGCGCTTGGACCGACTTGGCCATACCGAAGAATACCGCCCCCCTGGCCGCCGCAGCGCGTCGATAGAGCCACATCGGGATCGCCGAAGCAGCCATGAATGTCTCGCCAGTTGTCAATCGCTCAGACATCGCTTGCCGGGCTGATGGCGATGTCGGTCTGCATCTGTAGGCCGCCGCCGACATAGCGGCCATCGCCCGGTCAGTCGCGTGGCCGAGCGGCAGGCCGATGTTGGAATCACCCCGGAGGGCTCGCCGGCGCGGACGCTTTCGGCAGGGGCGCGTTCAATGTCGAGGCCTTTCCGGGGGGGCGATCCGAAAGGGCGACTGGAAGCTGACCAGGTCGCGCTCCTGCCAGGCAAGACCGAGTTGTACGATCTCGCCAAGGATCCCGGAGAGACGGCTAACGGCGCGGCAGAGCATCCCGACATTCTCGCCGACCTCGAGCGCCCACTGCTGGCCTATGCCAAGCAGCAAAAGCCGAGCGAATCGATCAGGCGCAGCCGGCCTTCGTCGGCGAACAGGGCAGGACCATCCTGGATCCAGATTTCGACATCGACGACGACGGGTTGCCGAACGAGAAGGTCCAATTGCTGCCACGTTGAACCGGCGTCCGCAAAGCGAACGTCTTCCGGACACTGCGTCCCGTCCCGCAGGAGCGGAGGATCTACGGCGGAAAGCGAGCTCGTCTGAGCGGCTCGTTCCGATAGCGTCGTTGCCGCGTCCTGCGCGATCAGCGTCGAAGGCGACGTGACTGGGCGGATCGCCACCGCGCAGGGGCTGCAGCAGTCCGGATCGGTGGCGGAAGCGACATCGGGCTTCCCGATCGCAAGCCTCGGACGGCGACGCCAGGAACTGGAGCGGCCGGTCGAGCACAAGACGCTCGATGCCCGCTGCAGCGCTTCCCTCGCGCGATCCGTCGTTCCCTTCGCTCGAAATCGCTCCGGCAATCTGGCGTGAAAGCGAGGGTGTCACGGGCCTTGGCGACGCTGTTTCCTCGGCAAGACGAATTAAGTCAGAAATCACGCATAACTAAGTTTACTTATGCTCATATGTGAGGTTACTAATGCCAGCAACAATGCGCGCCGGGCTCAAAGAGCCTTAAAGGCGTCGCACCGAAGGGCATGGAAGCGGCATGGTTGGGGCGGAGAGCTTTCTGATAGGGCTGGATTTCGGCACGGAGTCAGCGCGCGGCGTGCTGCTCGATGTCGCCGATGGCAGTCAGATCGCCAGTCACGCATTCCCCTATCGCCACGGCGTCATGACCGCCGCGCTTCCAGATGGCACAGGCCTACCCAGAGGGTTCGCGCTCCAGGACGCTGCTGACTATGTCGAGGCTGCGGAGGTCATCCTTGCGGCCCTTGGTTCCGGCCGGAGAATCGCCGGGATCGGTCTTGGCTTTACGGCCAGTTCGCCGTTGCCGGCACGTGCCGATGGGACGGCGCTTTCGGCCCTCTATCCGAGCGATCCGCATTCCTATGTCAAACTCTGGAAGCACGCGGCGGCCCAGCCTTATGCCGCATCCATCAATCGCGGCGGTGGCGCGTTCCTGGACAATTTCGGCGGCAAGGTGTCCGGCGAGTGGCTGCTCGCCAAGGCAGCGCAGATCCAGGCCGAGGCACCGATTATCTGGCGTGAAGCCGATCGATTCATCGAGGCGGGTGATTGGCTCGTTTGGCAATTGACGGGCGTCGAGGCGCGTAGCCTCGATTTCGCGGCCTACAAGGCCCAGTTCTCGGCAGGTAGCGGGTATCCGTCCGACACCGTCCCCGGCCTTTTGGAACGTCTGTCGGCGCCGCTGCCGGTGGGATCCTCTGCGGGCCGGCTGAACGCAGCCTGGCAGGCCCGCACAGGAATACTGGGCGAACCCGCCGTCGCCGTCGCGGTGATTGATTCCCACGTCGTGCTGCCGGCGGTCGGCGGCGTCAGCCCGGGAACCCTGGTCGGGGCTCTGGGCACATCCGCGGCCTATCTGCTCCTCGCGGATACGGATCGCCCGCTGCCATTTGGCATCGAGGGCGTCGCCCATGGCGCGGCCCTGCCGGATCTGTGGTGCTATGAGGCGGGGCAGGCCGGCTTTGGCGACGTGCTGGCCTGGTTCGTCAGTGCCTTTCCGCGCGCGGAGGAGCGCAGCGAAAGTTTCCGCCTCTATGACGCCGCCGCTGCCATGCTGCAACCCGGCGACAGCCGGCTGCTGGCTCTCGACTGGTGGAGTGGAAACCGCGTTCCCTACGCAGATTCGGCACTTTCAGGACTCATTGCGGGCTTCGGTCTTCATACGACGTCGACACACATCTACCGGGCGCTTCTGGAAGCACTGTGCTTTGGAGCCCGCTCGATCGTCGATCATTTTCGAGCTGGTAACCTCGCCGTGGACCGGGTCGTGCTGACGAGCGGACTGACACGGCGTAACCCTCTGCTCCTGCAGATCATGGCCGACGTGCAGGCCACTGAAATCCTCGTGCCCGATATTCTGAATCCGACCGCAGTCGGTGCCGCCATCCATGGCGCAGTTGCGGCCGGCGTCGTCGCCGATTTCCCAGAGGGATCGGCGCGCTTCGGCGCGCGAGCCTATGACCGCTTCGAACCCGATGCCCGGCGCGCGGCAATCTATGAGGTCTTGTACCGGCAATATCGTGATCTCGCTGCCAGCCGGACCGTTCGCCAGACGCTGAGCCAGCTTGGCGCCGGGGTCGTCGAACCCACAACCATTTCAGGAACTGCGGCGGCCGGGAGGGCCGAGACCGCACGGACCGCCATCGGTCGCAACTGAGCAAGGGAGCAACAGGCAACGCCAAGGCGCGTGCCGAGTGCCGTGAAGCCAACCAGCAGGTCGTTCGAAGGACGACCGTCCAGGAGGAGACAGAATGTCTAAATTCAAGAATGGGACCGCACGGTCCCTCGCCATTGGCGCAGTCCTGATGGCATCCGCCACCATGGTGCATGCCGAAGACACGAAATTCCTCATCGGCATTGTGGAGCAGCAGCTCTCCAATCCATTCTTCGGCAAGCTGCAGCAAGCCGGCGTCGACGCGGCCAAGAAGCACGGCCTCGAAACGATGACGGCTGAGTCCAGCGTTGCCGGCGACTCGGCGACCCAGGTCGCCGCGATCGAGAACATGATCAACCGCGGCGTCAAGGGCATCGTGCTCGACCCGGCCAATGCGTCGGCGCTGCTGAAGGTCGTGAAGAAGGCGCGGGATGCTGGCATCATCGTCGTCACGACGAACACCTCGCTCGAGCCGGCCGATGCCGCCGACGCCTCGTTCGAAACCGACAATCTCGCCGCCGGCGAATTGATCGGCAAATGGGCCAAGGCCAGTCTCGGTGCAACGCCCGCGCGTGTCGCGCTGCTGGACTACGACCTCTCAGACAAGACCGCCAAGGCCCGGCATGACGGCTTCCTGAAAGGCTTCGGCCTGACCGAAAGCTCGCCCGAGATCGCCGGCTCGGCGCTTACTCAGGCCAATGTCGAGACGGGCCAGTCCTCGATGGAGAACCTGCTTTCCGCCCATCCGGATATCAATGCCGTCTACACGATCAACGAACCGGCGGCCCAGGGCGCCTTCCTGGCTACCAAAAAATCGAAGACCCCCATCATTCTGACTTCGATCGATGGCAGCTGTTCGGGCGTGCGTAGCGTCGCCGACGGCACGATCGGCGCGACGGTGATGCAATTCCCGTCCAATATGGGCCAACTGGCGGTCGATGCGATCGTCACTGCCGTCAATGGCGGGGCGAAGCCAAGCGGCGTCAATAATTCGGGCACCGTGCTCATCACCGACAAGCCGGTCGATGGGATCGAGTCGAAGGACTCGAAGTGGGGCCTGGCCAACTGCTGGGGAGAGTAGGACATGACCACGTCTGACCGGACGCGCAGCGACCCCGGCCAGGCGGGTTTGGCCGGCGCGTCGGCGGGGATATCCCCCGCCGACAAACCAAAGCCGAGTTCCGGACGCTGGATCGCCGCCCTTGCCGCCTTCCCGATCGCAGGTCCGCTGCTGGCGCTGGTCGTGATCCTCATCGTCTTCTCGGTGACCACCTCGACCTTTCTCAACCCCGGCAATCTATCGCTGATCGTTCAGCAATCCGTCGTCGTGGGAACGCTGGCGCTCGGCCAGACCCTCATCATTCTCGTGTCGGGCATCGATCTCGCCAATGGGGCGATCATGGTCCTCGGCACCGTCGTCGCCGGCAGCTATCTGGCAGGCGGCGGCGACCCCCTGGTTGCGATGCTGCTGGGCTTGGTTGTCTGCGTTGCCGCGGCCTCCGTGAACGGGCTGATCGTCACCCGCTTCCGCCTGCCGCCTTTCATCGCGACGCTCGGCATGTTCACGATCCTCACGGCTGGCGCGCGGCTCTACAGTCAGTCGCGCAGCTTCCCGATCAATTCAGATCTGGTGACGATCCTCGGCTCGGGTCCATCCATCGGCAATCTGGACATCACCTATGGCAGCCTTCTCTGGGTGGTGCTGACGCTGCTTCTTGCCTATGCGCTGCATCAGACGGCGTGGGGCGTGCGTCTCTACGCCATCGGCAATTCGCCATCGGCCGCGCGGCTCAATGGCGTGAATGTCAACGGCATCGTCTTCAGCGTCTACGCAGTTGCGGGCGTGTTCTACGCCTTCGCTGCCTGGCAGGCGCTGGGTCGCACGCCGATCGCCGATCCCAGCGGCTACCAGATCGCCAATCTCGATTCGATAACGGCGGTGGTGATTGGCGGCACCAGCCTCTTTGGCGGCCGGGGCGGCGTGTTCGGCACCTTCATCGGCGCGCTGATCGTCGTGGTGCTCAAGAACGGCCTGACACAGGCGGGCATCGATTCTCTCTACCAGCAGATCGCAACCGGCTTTCTCGTGATCCTCGCGGTGGGCGCCGATCAATATCTGCGCCGGGGGCAGCGGACATGACGACCGATCTGGCAGCCGCGAACCTCGTGATGCGGGCGGAGGGCCTGACCAAGCACTATGGCCATGTCATCGCGCTGGACGACGCCGATTTCGAGCTCGCACAAGGCGAAATCCTCGCCGTCGTCGGCGACAATGGCGCCGGTAAATCGAGCCTGATCAAGGCGCTTACTGGCGCGATCGTGCCCGATAGCGGCGCGGTTTATCTCGACGGGGAGCAGGTCCACTTCACCAACCCGCTCAGCGCGCGCCTGGCTGGCATCGAGACCGTCTATCAGGAACTCGCGGTCGCCACCCAGCTCAACATTGCGCAGAACCTGTTTCTCGGCCGCGAGCTTCGCCGACCGGGTATCCGCGGTCTTCTATTTCGCCAGTTGGACAAGCCCCGCATGCGCCAGCAGGCGACCGACCAGATGAAGAGCCTTGGGATCCACGTCCAGTCCATCAACCAGAAGGTCGAGACGCTTTCCGGCGGCCAGCGCCAGGCGGTTGCCGTCGCCCGCTCCGCCGCCTGGGGCCGGAAGGTTGTCATCCTCGACGAGCCGACGGCGGCGCTGGGCGTGCGCGAGACCGGCCAGGTGCTGGATCTGATTACGCGGGTGCGCGACCAGGGGCTGTCCGTCGTCCTGATCAGCCACAGCATGCCCGACGTGTTCCAAATCGCCGATCGGATCCACATTCACCGGCTGGGCCGGCGCGCCGCCGTCGTCAGTCCCAAAACCACATCGCGCAGCAATGTGGTGGCCGTGATGACCGGAGCCCTCGAACCGGATGCCGTCGAGTCGGCACTTATCTTGCCGGAACGGCGCCACGCGGCGCCGCAGCAGAACGCCTAGGGAGACAGCAATGACGATCTTGGACAGATTCTCGATGCGAGGCAAAATCTCGGTCGTGACGGGCGGAAATCGCGGCATCGGCCGGGCCATCGCGATCGGTCTTGCCGAGGCGGGGTCGTCGGTGGTGATTGCAGCGCGCGACGAAGCTAAGAGCGAGGAGACGCTCGCCGAGTTGAAGCGCATCGGCGTTCCGGCGATCGCAGTTCACGCCGATGTCGCCAACCGGGATGATCTCGAAGCCATGGTCGAGACGGTGGCGCGCGAGCTTGGGCCGATCGATGTTCTGGTCAACAATGCCGGCATTGGGTTTCACGCCGACGCGCTGACCCTGAGCGATGAAGACTGGCAGCGCCTGTTCGCCGTCAATCTCGACGGCGTCTGGAAGGCCAGTCAGGTCGTCGGCAACCAGATGGTGAAGCGAGGCATCGGCTCGATCATCAATATCGGGTCGATCTCAGGCTTGATCATCAATCGCCCGCAATGGCACTCGCCCTACGGCATCTCCAAGGCGGCCGTGCATCACCTGACCCGGTCCCTCGCCGCGGAATGGGCAACTTCGGGTGTCCGGGTCAACGCCATCGCGCCAGGCTATGTGAAGACGGAGATCGCGAGTTCGGAGTACGAGGACTATCGTCATTATTGGCGTGACGAAGTACCGATGCAGCGCTATGCAACGCCGGAAGAAATTGCGCCCATCGCCTTGCTTCTTGCGAGCGACGCGTCTTCCTTTGTCACGGGATCAGTCTTCGTCGTCGATGGAGGCTACACCCTCTGGTAGGCTAATTTGTGACGATGGAACGCGTGGACACGGTCGGGACTGGTCGGAAGGAATATGGCGTTGGCGCCGCCGGCGCCGGATCGCTGCTCCATCTGATCGCCGCCGGCCGGGCGCAGTCGCGCACGGCGCTCATCGAACGGTCCGGCCTGTCGCGCACGACGGTGTCGCAACGTCTCGCATCGCTGATCGCGGCGCAATTCGTCGATGAAACGTCAGATACGATGCCGAGTGGAGGCAGGCCGACGCGCGTGCTCACGCTCAGGACAGACTTCGCTCTCGTTCTCGTCGCTGATGTTGGCGAGAGAATGGTTCGAACCGCCGTCACGACGCTGGATCCGACCATCCTGGCCGAGACGACAACGCCGATCGACCTTCGCCAAGGGCCTCTTCCGGCTTTGCGACTCATCGCAGCGCAGTTTACCGAACTGCTTCAAAAGATAGGACGAGCGAAGCGAGATGTTCTCGGCGCCGGGCTTTGTTTGCCCGCACCGGTTGATTTTCATGCCGGCCGGGTCTTCGGTCCATCGATCCTCATAGGCTGGGACGATTTCGACATTCGTTCCTGGCTCGGTGCGGAGATCGGCGCCCCGGTCTTTGTCGAGAACGACGTCAATCTCATGACGCTGGCGGAGTCACGGCGCTATTGGCCGGATGTCCAGCAACTGCTTTTCATCAAGGCGGGTACCGGCATCGGCAGCGGCATCATCACCGACGGCCACATCTATCGCGGCGCCCAGGGCGCTGCCGGCGATATCGGCCATATCCAGCTCAATTCCGCCGACCCGCCCCTTTGCCGATGCGGCAAGCTTGGCTGCGTCGAGGCGCGCGCGGCCGGCTGGGCCTTGGCGCGAGACCTCCGGGCGCTGGGATATGAGGCGGAAGATGCGCGCGATATCATCCGACTCGTCAATCAGAACGAACCCGAAGCGATACGCCGCGTCCGCGACGCCGGCCGCGTGCTCGGCGAAGTGACAGCGGATGTGGTCAGCGTGCTCAATCCCAGCGTCATCGTGGTCGGCGGCACGCTGTCCGGAGCCGATGAACATCTGCTCGGCGGCGTCAGGCAACTGGTCTTCGAGCGCTCCCTGCCGCTGGCGACGCGGGCCCTCACGATCGTTCGTGCCCGGTCCGGCGACGACGGTGGCTTGCTCGGTGCGGCACAACTCGTGACCGATGCATGTCTCCACCCGGATCGGATCGAGGCAACGATTATGCGACACGCCCGAACGGCCGAGGTCATGGAACGCTGATCGGCAACGCAGCGAATTGAGCGTGGCTGCGAGCGGCGGATGTCCATGCCCACCACATTGCTCCGGCCATCGCCCTTGCCGCGGGCTGTGACGATCACCGCGACGGAGACGATCCGTCCGGCCGTGCGGACCTTCGCATAGATCGGGTCAATCCGGAGACAGGGCCAGTCGCCCTCGTCGGGCATCGGGAATCTCCGGTCAGGATTGTGTTCGCATCCCAAACCCTGACCGGCAATCGCCGATGGCCACCCCAAGCTGCACCACGCTATGGGACACGAACGGGAAGGCGCCTTGCCGGGCCGCATGAAGCATTGTGGCCCGCATAGTTGGCTCAGGCCATGGCCGAGATGGATATCGGCCGCGCCATCCCGGCAGATCCGACATAGCGGCCACCCCAATCGATATTGACAGATGGGCGCTCGCCATTTTATCGTTAAAAACGTGGAGGAACCATGCGTGTCGTAATCACTGGCGCTGGCGGAAATACCGGCCGCAAGCTCTTTGACCATCTGTCCCGGCAGGTGGATCGCTTCGATGTCACGGGCCTGGATGTGGTGGCTGCGCCTCCCTATTCGGCAAGATCCTATGATCTGAGTGTCTGGGACGAGGCATGGGTCGAGACCTTCGCGGGCGCCGACGTGGTGGTGCATCTCGCGGCGGAGCGCTTGCCGAATTCCGGCTGGTCGAAGATCCTGCCCCTCAATGTCGACCTGCTGCTGAACGTCTATGAAGCCGCGCGCCATCATCGCGTCGGGCGAATCGTATTCGCCTCTTCGAATTGGGTGCTCGGCGGATATCGCTTCGACGACGGCGTCAGGTTGACGTCCGAGACTGCCCCGCTGCCGGTCAATCCCTATGGCGCAGCCAAGCTGTTCGGCGAGCGATATGGCAAGAAACTGGCCGATCTCGCCGGGATTTCGGTGATCAATCTGCGCATCGGCTATAATCAATGGCTGCGTGGCAACCGGCCGTCCCCGGAAATGGAGCTCGGCACCTGGGGCCAGATGCTCTGGCTAAGCGACAGGGATTTCTGTCAGGCCATGGAGAAGGCGATCACGGTTCCGGGCGTGCGCTATGCGACGCTGAACGTGACGTCCCGGACGATCGGCTCGCGCTGGGACATCTCCGAAACGGAACGCGTGCTCGGTTATGTTCCGCAGGACGAATATCGGATCCGTTCGCCGCTCGGCGTGACGCTCACGCAGGGGCTGGCCCGCCTGCGGGACCAGGGAGGGGCGCGCCTGCGCCGTCTGTTCAGCGACAATTGGTGAATTGCCGTGCGCGGGTTCTCCGCGTTCGGGATGGAGGGAGAAACGCTGTGAATTTTTATCGTTCCAAATTAGTCGTCCTTGCGACGGCGCTGGCGATGGCCGCGGCACCGCTCGCGGCGCAGGAATACCGGACGGACAATGGCATGCTGGCTTCGAGAGGGAAGGCCGCCGAGCTCCCCCGCACCGGCCAGGAGCCGCCGCCGAAGACGCTCGATCACAAGATCCGGCTGGGCTTCAGCCCGACGGCGATGAACACGCAATACGATATCGTGATTGCCGGGGCGAAGCAGGCCATCCAGGACATCGGCGAGGACAAGATCGAACTCGTCGTCCAGGCCCCGTCCGGCCAGTCGGGCATCGCGGAGCAGATGAACATCGTCGAGACCTGGGTGAACCAGCATTACGACGCGATCGCACTCGCGACGGCCAACGACAAGGCAATGGTGCCCATCTACGAGAAGGCCGCACAGGCCGGCATCCCGATCTTCATGTTCAACATGCCGGTCGCGCTCTCGGAGAACCCGTACTATGTCGCCAATGTGGGCTATGACCAGTATGAGGCCGGCCGCCTCATGGGCCTCTATGTTGCCGAGAAGTTCGGCGGCAAGCCGACCAATCTCGTTATCATCGAGGGGCTGCCGGGCGTCCACAATCAGCAGCGCCTCGCTGGCTTCATGGATGGGCTCGGCGGCAACCAGAACATCAAGATCGTTGCCAGCCAGCCGGGCGATTGGGTCCGCGACCGTGCGCAGTCGGTCATGGAAAACCTCCTGACCGCCCATCCAGGCGGCATCGACGTCGTCTGGGGCATGTATGACGAGATGGCGCTCGGTGCGCTCGCTGCGATCCGTGGACGCGGGCTGCAGGACAAGATCGCCGTGCTCGGCTACGACAACACGCCCGATGCCTATGAAGCGATCAAGCGCGGCGAAATGGCGGCTACCGTCGACACGGCATCCAAGGAGATGGGCTACAACCTCGTCATGGCCGTCTACGACTATCTGGGCAAAGGCAAGATGGTCCCGAAGGTGATCAACTCCGAGATTGTCATCTGGGACCAGTCGACGATCGGCAAGTTCAATACGTCCAACTACACCTTCGTGAAGAAGTGAGTGTCATGTCCCGGACCGTCGCCGCAGCGGAGAGGCCGTGCCTGTCGCTCCGGGGCATTTCCAAGAGCTATGGTCGGGTCGAGGTCCTCCATGCGGTGGACCTCGACATCCCGAAAGGCCAGATTCTAGCCCTTATCGGTGAGAACGGTGCCGGCAAGAGCACCCTGATGAAGATCATTGCGGGCGCGGAAATGCCGACCGCGGGCCTGCTTGCTTTCGAGGGCGACGAGCGGCACTTCGGATCGCCTGAAGCGGCGCGCCGGGCGGGCATCTCGATCGTCTATCAGGAGCACGCGCTTCTGCATGACATGAGCGTCGCGGAAAACCTCTTCCTCGGTCGGCCGTTGCGGCGGCCTTCAGGCCTCCTCGATGTCGAGGCGATGGCGCAGGCCGCGCGCCGTGTCATCGATCGGCTCGGCGTAACAATAGATGTGCGCCGGCCCGTCGGCGAATTGTCACTGGCGGACGCGCAGATCGTCGAGATCGCGCGCTCGCTGGTCGACGAGGCCCGCCTTGTCATCCTCGACGAGCCTACCGCAGCGCTCGAGCGGCGCGAGCGCGAGACGCTTTTCCAGGTCATGCGCGAGCTGGCGGCCTCCGGCGTGACCATCATCTTCTGCTCGCATCATCTCGACGAGATCGCCGCGGTCGCGCACCGCACGATCGTGCTGCGCGACGGGGTTCTCGTCGACGATCTGCCGCGGGACGCCATGCGGCCGGAGGCCATCATCCAGGCTATGATTGGCGGCAAGCTCAAGGAACATTATCCGAAGGTCGCGGGGGCCCGGCGCACGGATCCTGCCCTGGTCATCGACGGACTGCGCGTCGGTCAGCGGCCGCCATTCGATCTGCGACTCGCGCGCGGCGAAATTCTCGGTCTGGCCGGCCTCGAGGGGTCCGGTCGTGCCGAGGTGGCGCGGGCGCTCTTTGGCCTGGTTCCGGCTGTGGCGGATCGTATCGAGATCGGGGGCCGCAGGGCCAATCTTCCCCGCCAGCCGCGGGAGGCGATGACGGCGGGACTCGGATTCCTGCCGGCGGATCGCAAGAGCGAGGGGCTGTTTCTCGATCAGTCGATCGCCTTCAACGCCTCGATCGCCGCGCTTGGTCGCTTTCGGCGGGGAGGGCTCATAAGCCCAGGCGCGGAGCGCGGAAGCGTGGTCGCCGAACTGGGGCGTCTCGACCTGCGCTACAACGGTCCCGATCAGGAAGCCGGCGAACTGTCGGGCGGCAATCAGCAGAAGGTCATGCTGGCGCGCTGGTTTGGCCGCGCGCCGGAGATCCTCCTGTTCGAGGAGCCGACGCGAGGCATCGACGTGCGAGCCCGAGCGGAAGTCTACCGCCTGATCGGGAAATTCGTCTCCAGCGGCGGCGCGGCGATCTTGGTCTCGTCGGACAATGCCGAGCTCGTAGGGATCGCCGATCGCGTCCTCGTGCTTTATCGCGGCCGTGTCGCAGCCGAGCTGGATGGCACTGAAATCAGCGAAGCCGCCATTGCGCGGTACAGTTATTCCGAAGGACTTGCCCATGTCGCTCTCTGAATCCGCCAAGCCGCAAGCCCGTTTCGATTTCTCGCGTGGTGGCGGGATCTTCATTGCCTTCATCTTGCTCTGCGCGGTCCTCTCTTTCGCGACGCCCTATTTTCTGACGTTCGATAACCTCGTCCTCGTCGCCCGCCAGTCCGTCTTCATCATGATCGTCGCGCTGGCGATGACCTTCGTGATCGCCATGGGGGGAATTGACCTCTCCGTCGGCTCCACCATGGCGGCCGCCGGCATGCTGGTGGCGGCGCTGCTGGATGGCGGGGTCCCCACCGGGATTGCCGTGCCGGCCGCCCTCGGGTTCGGCTTGCTGATCGGCCTGACCAACGGCCTGCTGATCGCCGGACTCGGAATGGCGGACTTCATCGTGACGCTCGGTACGATGAGCGTGCTCCGCGGGCTCATTATGGTCTATTCGCAGGGTGTGCCGATCTTCGGCCTGCGCGTGCCTGCCTTCCAGTATCTGGCGCAAGGCTATATAGGCCCGTTGCCGGTGCCGGTGTTGATCGGTATCGCCCTATTCGGCGTCTGCGCCATCCTGCTCTACAGGACCGAATTCGGCAGACGAATCATTGCGATTGGCTCAAATGCCCGCGCCGCGGCACTGGTCGGCGTACCGCTCGGCCGTACCCGCATTACGGTCTATGCGCTCTGCGGACTGTTCTCGGCGATCGCGGGTATCCTGCTCACCTCGCGCCTCGAGGCCGCGATGCCCGAAGCCGCCATGGGTAATGAGCTGGATGTCATTGCGGCCGTCGTGATCGGTGGTACACGGCTTTCGGGGGGGAGGGCGATCCTTGTCGGGACGGTCATCGGTGCGCTGGTCATGGGCGTGGTTCGCAATGGGCTCACGCTGCTGCAGGTCAACACCTTCTGGCACCAAGTCGTGATCGGGGCGATTATCCTGCTCGCGGTCGCCATTGACCGCTATTCCAGCAGAAGGTCGCGTCCGTGACGGAGAGTCGTAAGCCGACCTTGCGCGATGTCGCGCGTCTCGTCGGCGTGTCAGAGCAGACCGTTTCCAATGTTCTAAACGACCGCCCGAATGTGCGCCCCGAGATGCGGGAGCGCGTGCTGAAGGGTGCGGTCGCACTGAACTACCGCGTCAACATGCTGGCCCGATCGCTCAAGACCAGCCAATCCACGCTGATTGCGCTGATCTTTCCGTCGGTGACGAACCCGATCTACGCCGAAGTGGCGGATGTCGTCAGCCGGGCCGCGATGCGTCAGGGCTATTCCATCGTCCTGGCCAATTCGGGGCGCGATCCCCGCGTCGAGGCGCAACTAGTCGAAACGGCGCTCGATCATCGCGTGGCGGGCATCCTGCTTTCGTCGATCGATCCGACCGGCGGTTCCGGCCGGCGGGCCCTCGCCGTCGGTGTGCCCTGCATCCAGATACTGAACCGCGACCCCGTATGGACGGGAGAATATTTCGGGGCAAACAACGTGCTCGGCGCGCGTGACGCGGTCGCCTGGCTGATCGCGCATGGGCATCGCAAGATCGGCCATTTGCGAGGCCTCGCATCTTTCGTCGGAGAGGAGCGGCTGCGGGGCTATCGTGACGCCCTGACCGGCGCTGGTCTTGCCTTTGATCCAACCTTGGTGGAGGCGGGGCAATTCAGCCGTGCCGGCGGCGGCGAGGCCTGTGCGGTCTTGCTCGACAGGCATCCCGATATGACCGCACTGTTCTGCGCCTCGGACCTTATGGCCTATGGCGCGCTGGACGAGCTTTCCAGTCGAGGATTGAGCGCGCCGGCGGATCTGTCGGTGGTCGGCTTCGACGACACGTCCTTTTCTTCGCTCGCCGCGATCTCCCTCACGACCGTGCGCTTTGACATCGAGGGCCTCGCCTCGGCGGCCGTCGATCGGCTGATCGCGCGCATCGAGGGCCGGCTTCCGGCTGGCACGGAGCCCGCGACCGAGATTTTCGAGTGCGGGCTCGTAGTGCGAAACAGCACCGCGCCGCTGCGACACATCCGGAGGACTGATTGATCATCGTCGACCCGCACCATCATCTTTGGGACCTCGGGCTCCACTACTATCCGTGGCTGGTCGACGAGCCGGTTCAGGCGGTGTTCGGACCCTATGAGGCGATCCGCCGGAACTACCGGATCGCCGACTTGCGCGCGGAAAGCAGCCGGTACGAGTTGATAAAGTCGGTGCATATCCAGACCGACTTCGAACCTGGCAACCCGGTGGGGGAAACGGCATGGCTGCAATCGGTCGCCGACGACCCGGCATCCGGCGGGATGCCGAACGGTATCGTCGCTTATTGCAACCTCGCAGATCCGGACGCGCAGGCAATCCTCGAAGGCCATGCCCAATATCCCAATCTGCGAGGAATCCGGCACATCCTCAACCACCATCCCGATCCGGTCCTGACATTCACCGACCGCGACTTCCTCAGGGATTCGGCCTGGCTGGACAATTTCGCCCTGCTGCAGCGATTCGACCTCTCCTTCGACCTGCAGCTTTATGAACCTCAGATGGCGGATGCGGCGAGGCTGGCGAACCGCTACCCCTCGACGCAGATCATCCTGAACCACACGGGAATGCCGCATGACCGCACCGTGGAGGGGATAGAGGCCTGGCGTAAGGGGATGCGCCAGCTGGCCGCCTGCGACAATGTCGTTTGCAAGATCAGTGGGCTCGGCATGCTCGACCATCGCTGGACGATCGAGAGCATTCGTCCTTTCGTACTGGATGCCCTAACTATATTCGGATCCGATCGTTCGATGTTTGCAAGCAATTTCCCCGTCGATCGGTTGTTTTCCAGCTATGATTTAATTTGGGATGCGTTCGATGCATTGACGGAGGATCTGTCAGAAGACGAGAGAAATCGTCTGTTCGTTGGCAATGCAGAACGCTTTTATCGGATCTGACCGGGAGTTGCATGATGGATGATCCTCTGGTCGGCCGCCTGCGTGCCATCGTCGGCAAGTCAAACGTTCTGACCGGCGATCGAAGGACCGGACGTTACCGGAAAGGGTACCGCTACGGTGAGGGACCGGCGTTCGCCGTCGTTCGGCCGGGCAGCCTGCTCGAACAATGGCGGGTCTTCGTCGCCTGCGTCGAAGCGGACTGCATCGTCATCGTCCAGGCTGCCAACACTGGGCTCAATGGCGGCTCGACACCATCGGGCCAATATGATCGCAGGGTGGTCATCATCAACACGATGCGCATCGACCGCATCGATCTCCTCGGCGGCGGGGAACAGGTTCTCTGTCTTGCCGGCGCGACGCTGCATCAGCTTGAGCGCAAGATTCGCCCGCTCGGTCGAGAGCCGCATTCCGTGATCGGCTCGACGACCATCGGTGCCTCGGTCGTCGGCGGGGTCTGCAACAATTCAGGCGGCGCGCTCATCCGGCGTGGTCCTGCCTTCACGCAGTTGGCCCTGTTCGCAGGGGTCGACGAGGACGGGCGGCCCCACCTCGTCAATCATCTCGGCATCGCGCTCGGCGTCGGGGCGGAAGAGATCCTCACGCGCCTGGATCGCGGCGCTTATGAGGAGGCCGATATCCTGCGGGACGGCACGGCTCTGGCTTCCGACCCCGACTATGGCCACCTGATCCGCGATATCGATGCCCCATCTCCGGCGCGATACAATAATGATCCACGACTATTGTTCGAAGCATCCGGCTGTGCCGGAAAGCTCTGCGTCTTCGCGGTCCGATTGGACACTTTTCCGAGTTCCGGTCCGTCAAGAGTGTTCTACATCGGCTCAAATGACTACGCCGAGTTGACCCAGATTCGACGCGATATTCTCGGCGGATTCGATCATCTTCCTGTCGCTGGAGAGTACTTGCACCGTGATGCCTATGAGCTGGCTGCCGAATATGGCAAGGACCTCTTCCTGCTTATCAAATACGCCGGGACCAGCCGGATTCCGCTCGCCTTCTCCCTCAAGAGCCGCTTCGACACCCTGACCAGCCGGCTGGGCCTGGGCGATAATCTCTCCGATCGCTTGTTGCAGGTCCTGACCCGATCGCTGCCCGAGCATCTTCCTGCGCGAATGAACGATTTCGCCGGCCGGTTCGAACACCATCTCCTGCTCCGGGTCGATGGCGGGGGCATTGAAGAGACGCAAGCCTATCTTGCGGGCGTATTTCCTTCGGGGACCGGCGACTACTTTGAGTGCGACGAGCGGGAGGCCGCCGATGCCTTCCGCCACCGTTACGCCGTGGGCGGCGGCTCGGTACGCTATCGCGCGGTGCATCGCGACACGGTGGAGAATATCGTCGCCCTGGACCTGGCGCTGCCACGCAACACGCTCGACTGGCGCGAGAATCTGCCGGACGGTGTGAAATCGGCGATCGTGCAGAAGATCCCCTGCGGGCACTTCTTCTGCCAAGTCTTCCACTACGACTATGCCGTAAGGAAGGGTGTCGACTGGCTGGACATCGAGCACCGGATCATCGCCCACGCGGCCAGCCGCCACATCGAGTTCCCTTCGGAACACAATGTCGGTCATCTCTACAAGGCGGGACCGAACCTGGCCGGCTTTTATCAGTCGCTGGACCCAACGAATACGATGAATCCGGGCATAGGACTCACCTCACGTCACAAGGACTGGGCCTAAGTGTTGGATCCCGGCTTTGGATGGTGCAGTCTTTTCGCAGGGTTGGAAGGATCCGCTATGGGCCGGACCGTCGCCGTCGTCGTGGCGCTCCCCGGTGAACCGCATCGGCATCCATTTCCACTTCCCGCCGCGCTACGCCAGCGGTCCGACGGCTCGCTACATCATCCACATGTTCGCGATGTGCTGCCGCGAGAACGGCATCAAGCACCGCTTTACCAAGATCAACCATCCATGGACCAACAGGCAGGTCGAACGGATGAACCGGACAATCAAGGATGCCGCCGTCAAGCGCTATCACTACGACAGCCATGATGGGCTCAAATGCCACTTCGAAGACGTCGTCAGCGCTTACAACTTTGGCCGGAGACAGAAGCCCCTGAGGGGCCTCGCTCCCTACGAGTTCATCTGCAAGCGCTGGACTTCAGTGCCTGAACGATTCACGCTCGATCCAATCCATCAAATGCCGGGGCTGAACAACTAGCCGGCAGACAGGGCATAAATTCTCGTAGACGAAGGGTCAAAAGACGCGAGCTTGATGTTACACCCAGCGAGTAAATCGATTGTCGAGGGAGTCTGAGCTTGGTGGGGCCGAAGGTGACGCTGGGGGTTCTTGCGGAGCGGACCGGCTTCGACAAATCGACGATCTCGCGCGCCTTGCGGAACGATCCGACGCTCTCGATCCGGGCGGAGAACCTCGCCCTTATCAAGCGGACCGCCGAGGAGCTCGGCTATCGACCGGATCCGGCCGGACGAAGCCTCAAGGCATCGCGCAGCTATGCGCTGGGCGCCGTCGTTCCCTCCCTGCAAAACCAGATACACGCCCAGATCGTCGAGGGCGCCCAGAGCGCCTGCCTTGCTGCCGGCTATTCCCTGCTGGTCGTGAATGCGGAGCCAGGTCGCCCGCAGCGCGAACTCTATCGCCAGCTGGTCGAGAAGCACCGCGTCGAAGGGCTTCTTGTGCTGACCTTGCAGAACGAAGCGGTCGAGCTGCCGGAACTGACCGCGCTTGGCGTGCCGGTGGTCATGGTGAACCGGCGTTCGGAGGGTTTCGGCAACTTCGTCGTGGTGGCGGAGCGGGCCGGCGGCGAACTTGCGACAAGCTACCTGATCGATATCGGTCATCGACGCATCGCGCATCTCAGCGGTGAGATCGGACGCTTCAACGCCGGCGAGCGTTTTCAGGGCTATCGCGATGCGCTGGAGAAGTCTGGGATCGTCTATGATCCCGACCTTGTCGAGCCCGCCGGCTATTCCTTCGAGCAGGGTGCCGCAGCCATGGAGCGCCTGCTCGACCGCTGCCAGGGGAGATTTACCGCGGTCTTCGTCGTCACGCTGCTGGCGGCGGCAGGCGCGATCAGCGTCCTTCGCAAGCGCGGTGTAGCCGTCCCAGGCGACGTGTCGGTCATGGCATTTCATGACGGTCTGCTGGCACGCGCCATTTCGCCGACGCTGACGACGATCGCCTATCCGCTCGTCGACATGGGGGAGGCGGCTGCCAAAGGTATGATCGATATTCTCGAAAAGCGCCGTACCGCCATCACGACGACCTTCGCCGAGGGGCGGGTCGTCGAGCGCGAGAGCACCGCCCCAATCCGCTTGTGAGACGGCTTGACTCGATTCTGACAACCCTCTATTTGGAAGTTAGTAAAACGTTGGACTAATCGATTTTCTGCGATTTCGATGGGTCTTGCGGGGGGAGGGGATTGCGATGATTGATCTTGGGATGCCGCACGTGCCGACGGTGCGCCATGGGGTGATGCGTGCGCGTCGCCTCGGCACCCCCCGTTCCATGGCCAGGGTGCGCTAGGCATGTTCCTTGGAATCGATCTCGGCGCCGGCAGCCTCAAGGCAACGATCATCAACCGCGACGGCGCGCTGCTGGCGGAGGCGTCGGCTCCGGTCGAGACGCTGCGGCCTCGGCCGGGCTGGGCCGAGCAGCGGCCGTCGGATTGGCTGCGCGCCATGTCGGCCGCCCTGTTCACCCTGGGTGAGTGGACAGACCTGCACGAGCTTGACGGCATCGCCTTTACCGGTGGAACGCATAGCTGCGTCCTGCTCGACGCCCATGGCGAGCCTGTTCGCCCCACCATTCTCTGGAGCGATCAGCGGGCCGGTACGGAAGCGGCGGCGCTCAACGAGCGCATGCAGGAGCGGCTAATCGCGATTGCCTACAACAAGGCGGCGCCGACCTGGTCGATCGCGCCGCTGCACTGGCTGGTCAAGAACGACCCCAACGCGGTGCGGCGGACGGCGCAGGTCCTGTTCGTGAAGGACTATCTGCGTCACCAGCTCACGGGCGATTTCCTCACCGACCGCATCGATGCGCAGGGTACGCTGATGCTCGATGGCGCGGATTTCACCTGGTCCGACGAGCTCTGCGATGCCATCGGCTGGAACCGCGCCACCTTGCCCGAGATCCGCAACCCCACCGACAAGGCGGGTGTGGTCAATTCGGCTGCTGCCGGGCGTTTCGGCCTTCGAGCCGGCACCGCGGTCTATGTCGGCACCTGCGACACGGCCGCTGAAGTGTGGGCTGCCGGTGCCGTCGATGTTGGCAGCGCGGTCATCAAGCTGGCGACCGCCGGCGTCGTCAGCGTCATGGTCGATCGGCCCTATCTGCAGACGGACATCGCTTATAAGAGCTTCGTCGTCCCGCAGAGCGGCTATGTGCTGGCCGCCATCAATTCCTGCGCATCCGCCCATAAATGGCTGCGGGGCATCATCGCCGGTCGCGGCGCCGCTTCGGCTTCCTTCGATGAGCTCGATCTCGAGGCGGGCGCAACCGCCCCGGGGGCCGACGGGCTTCTGTTTCATCCCTATTTGCAGGGCGAACGGGCGCCCTACTGGGACCCCGCGCTCCGCGCGGATTTCCTAGGTTTGACGATGTCGCACGAGCGCGGCCATCTCGTGCGCGCCTTCTATGAGGGCGTCGCCTTTGCGCTGCGCGACGCGGCGAGCCGCTTCCGCGCAGCGGGCCTGGCGATCGGCAGCGCGAGCCTCGTCGGCGGCGGCGCGGTCAGCGAGGTCTGGGCGCAGATCATTGCCGACGTCTTCGCTATTGAGGTGCGACGCCCGGTGCATGGCGATGCGTCCTATGCCGCCGCCCTGCTGGCGGCCGTCGGAGCAGGGGCGTTCGCCGATGAGACTGACGCCGTCCGCCGCGCCGTTGTCTTCGGTCCGGCGATCCGGCCCCGCGAGGACGTGGCCGCCGCCTACGACCGGCTCTTCGGCCGGTATCAGAGATCCAAGCAACTGCTGACCGCGCTCAACCACGAGATCAGTGCCGACGCCTGAATTTGCCGGTCGCTGGGCGCTTGGTATCCGCGACGGCAGAGCGATGAAACTTGGGAGGAGAGAACATGAAGAACTGGATACGATCCGTCGCGCTCGCGACAGCGCTGGCGGCGCTGGCCGGGCCAGCCCTGGCCGATGACGACACCTTCAAGGTGGGCATGGTGACCTATTTGACGGGCGACTGGGGCTATCCCGGCACGTCGACCAAGCGTTCGTTCGAGATCGCGGCCGAGATGAAGGGCACCGTTCTCGGCAAGAAGATCGAGCCGGTCATCGTCGACGCGCAGAACCCGAACAACCAGGTCGCGGAAGCCCAGCGGCTGATGGCCCAGGGCATCAAATACTACATTCAAGGCTACAATCTCGTTCCCGTGCCGCTCGCGCGCTATGTCGTCGACAATGGCGGCCTGATGGCGGACGGAACGAGCTGGTTCCCCGACCTCACCGAGGAAGGCGGCTATCCGAACTACTTCATGTTCATGCCGTCCTGGAAGGACTTCTCCAAGACGCTCGTCGATTACTCGTTGAAATTCGGCAAGGATAATCTCGGCAAGGATCCGAAGGATCTGAAGATCGCCCTGATCGGCAATCCGATCATGAGCTATGTCGGCGACGAAGCAGCCCGGATCCTGGAAGAGAAGGGTATTCCTGCGGCCATCCACGAGACCTATGGCAACGACATTGCCGATTTCACGCCCCTCATCACCAAGATGAAGGAAGCCGGGATCGACATCGTCATTCCCTACCAGCTCGGTGCCGATGCGGAGCTGTATCGCCGCCAGGCCGCCGGCCTCCAGGAAACCCCGCCGATCCTGCTGGCCGCGGGCGTTGGATATGACCAGCCCGAATTCGCCAATATGGGCGACGCCGCGCTCGGTTCCATGTCGCTCTCCTATACGGTTCCGGAGATGAAGGAGGCGTCCGCGCCGGGTCTCAAGGAGTTCAAGGAGCGCTACAAGGCGAAATACGGCGAGCTGCCGGTCACGCATGGCCTGCAGACCTTCGCGACGGCCATGGCCTTCTTCGAAATGGTCGAAAAGGCCGGATCCTTCGACATCGACAAGGTCCGCCAGACCATGGAGACCATCGAGATCCCCCGCGGCCAGCTGCCGAACTACTGGGGCGTCAAGTTCGACGAGAAGCACAACAACACGCTGGCCAACCCGCTGATCATCGGCCAGTGGATTCCCGGTGCCGATGGCAAGCCCGTCTACAAGGTCGTCTATCCGGCCGAGCTGGCCGTCGCCGACCCCATCATCCCCTACTTCAAGAAGCACTGAGCCGCCAATCCGACGGAGGCGCATCCGCGCCTCCGTCGCCCCAGTGTGCCAGGACGTGCGGCAGAGATCATGACGCCACAGATCATCCTAACGCTGCTGCTGAACGGCCTGTTCACCGGCGCCATTTACGGCCTGTTCGCGAGCGGCCTGACCTTCCAGCTGGGCTCGCTGTCTATCGCCAATTTCGGCTATGGCAGCTGGCTGATCCTGGCGATGTACACGACATTCTTCGCGCTCAAGATCTGGAACATCCCTCTTGTGTTTGTCGTGCTCATTCTGCCGATCCTCTACTTCGCGGTCGGCTATGTCATCCGCAACAGGCTGCTGGCCGGCGGGTCGCTGAACGTCCAGATCCTGTGCACGATCGGCATCGCCATGATCGTCGACGGTCTGATCATCCTGTTCTATTCGCCTGCACTTCGCACGCTCGGCATCATCGAACCGCTGATCGAGATCGCGCCGGGCATCCGGATCGGCGCCATCCGCCTCACCGTCTTCATTCTTGCCGCCGTGCTGCTCATCCTCTTCCAGCTCTTCCTGCAGCGATCGCACCTTGGAAAGGTCATTCGCGCCGTCGTGCTCGAGAAGGAGACGGCGATGCTGATGGGTATCAATTCCGAGCGCATCATTGGCATCGCCTTCGGCATCAGCTTCGTGCTCATCGCTATCTCGGGGATCATGCTGATCCATCTCTTCCCGGTCACGACCTCGGCCGGCTCGACCTATCAGCTGATGAGCTTTCTCATCGCGACGATCGCCGGGCTCGGGAACATGCGCGGCGCCTTCTATGCCGGCCTCGCCATCGGCGTCCTGAACGCTTTCCTGCTCTACTTCGCCGCCTCCTACGTCACGGTCGTGATTTTCAGCCTCTTCGTCGTCGTCCTGATCCTGCGTTCGGGCAGGACGGCCGGCATGCGACATATCTGAGGAACGCAAGCCATGCATCGCAACCTGGCGAGGCCCATCGGAATTGTGCTCATTGTCGGCCTGATCGGCGGACTGCTGACGCTGCCGCTGTTCCCGTCGCCGTCGACCACGTACCTCATGGGCCTGATCCTGCAGGTCATGCTGTTCGTCTATCTGGCGCAGGCCTGGAACCTCGCCGGCGGCCTCGCCGGGCTCTTCAGCCTCGGTCACAGCGCCTATTTCGGCATCGGCGCCTACGCCTATGCGATCGGCGTCGCCAAATACGGTTTGAACCCGGTTGCCTGCTTTGCGATCGGCCTCTTTCTCAGCGCGATCCTTGCCATTTTGACCGGGCTGATCAGCACGCGCCTGTCGGGCATGTTCTTCGCGATGGTGACGCTGGGGCTGAATGAAATCCTGCTGAACCTTGCGTCCCAACTGACCTGGCTGACCAAGGGCGACGCCGGCACCTATCTGCGGAAGCAGTTCACGATCAGCTTCACGACGGCCTATTGGGTCTTCTTCGGCCTCTGCATCGCAGCCTTCGTCCTGATGGCGTTCGTCCGCTATTCGAAGCTCGGAACGCTCTGCGTCGCGATCAAGGAAAATGAAGGCTTTTCGCGCGCCATCGGCGTGAATACGGGCCTGTGGAAGATTGTCATTCTGCTGATCAGCGCTGCGATGGTGTCGATCGGAGGCGGGTTCTTCGCGATGTACCAGGGCATCGTCGCGCCGACGATGGTCTTCTCCTTCTCGATATCGATCAAGATGCTCATCGTCACGATGATCGGCGGCATGGGCACGGTCTTCGGACCGCTGGCCGGCGCGGTTCTGATCGTGTTCGACGAACTGGTCCGCGCCTGGCTCGGAAGTTCGTTCGGCGGCATTTCGCTCATCGCCTACGGCACCATTCTCGTGGTGTGCGTCTTGTTCCTGCCGAAGGGGATCATGGAGCGGCTGCGTCCCGCTAGCAGGGAGGCATCGTCGTGACGGTCAAGATGGCGAAAGCCCAGCCCATGCTCGAAGTCGTCGGGCTCGGCAAGACATTCGGCGGCCTCGCGGCCAATACCGACATATCGTTCAGCGTGGCCCAGGGCAGTGTTTCCGGTCTCATCGGGCCGAACGGCGCTGGCAAGTCCACCCTGTTCAAGACGATCCTCGGTATTCACCGGCCGGATACCGGCCGGATCCTGCTGGGCGGCCAGGACATCACGAAGGCGAGCCAGCAGAGCCGATGCCGTAGCGGCCTTTGCTGCACATTTCAGATCTCCGAGAGTTTCACGGAGATGGACGTCCGCGAATCCGCGATGGTCGCCGCCTACAGCCGGACTTCGCGGCGAAGCGAGGCGAAGGTCCTGGCCGATGGAATCTTGCGAGAACTGGGCCTCGCGGCCCGCGCTGATCGCCGCAACTCGGAACTCAATGCCTTTGAACGCAAGAAGGCGGAACTCGCCACGGCGCTTGCGACAGGGCCGAAGCTGCTGCTGCTCGACGAGCTCTTTGCTGGCTGCTCGCTCGGCGAGATCTCGGAACTGATCGACATTCTCGGCCGGCTGAACCAGCGGGACGGCATCACGCTGATCATCGTGGAGCATGTCCTGCACGTGATCATGAGCATGAGCGATCAGGTCATCGTGCTGGAAAGCGGACGCATCATCGAAACCGGAACGCCCGAGCAGGTCTCGACGTCCCCCGCCGTGCTGAAGGCGTATCTCGGAGAAGACTACAATGTTGATGAGCATCAACAATTTAGACGCCCGGGTTAAGCGCCTCCCGGTTTTGAAGGGGGTCAGCCTGGAGGTCGAGGAAGGCCGGATCACCGTCATTGTCGGGGCGAACGGATCCGGAAAATCGACATTGCTGCGAACCATCGTGGGGCTCAATCCGGCGAGCGGCGGCAGCATTCTCTTCAATGGCGAGGAGATCAGCAACCGCCCCGCCTATGAGATCGCGGCGCGCGGCATCTCGCTGGTTCCGGAAGGGCGGCGACTGTTCTCGGAGATGACGGTCGCCGAGAATCTTGAGATGGGCGCCTATCTCTGCCGGAACGACAAGGCCAAGGTCAGGGCCAATCTCGACCGCGTCTATGAGCTCTTTCCGGTCCTGAAGGAACATCGCGGCCGCAAGGCCAAGACGTTCAGCGGCGGCCAGCAACAGATGATTACCCTCGGGCGCGGCCTTATGAGCAGCCCGAAATTGTTGATGATCGACGAATTGTCGCTCGGCCTGGCGCCCAAGGTGATCAGCGAGATCCTGGAGAAGATCGTTGTTCTGAATAGACAGGGCATGAGCATCTATCTTGTCGAGCAGAACGTGAAGCAAGCGCTACGGATCGCTGACTATGGCTATGTCCTGGACAACGGCCGGATCGCGATGCAGGGCGCCGCGAGCGATCTTCTCAACGACGAAAACGTCCAGAAAACCTATCTCGGGCTCTAGGGAATACCATCTTGTACGGAACCGTTTCTAATCCAGCCCTGCGCGTGCTCGGCGCGCCGCGCGAATATATTCAGGGGCCTGGCGCGATCCACGAATTGCCGCATCTTTCCGGTCGCTACGGATCGGGCCGCCTGCTGGCGGTCGTTGATCCCTTTGTCGTCGGCTCCATCCGCGACAGTTTGGAGCGCGGTTTTGCCGAGGCAGGCCGAACCGTCCAATGGGAGGTGTTCGGCGGCGAGTGCACAGAAGCAGAGGGCGAGCGTCTTGCCGCGGCCGCTAAGGCTTGCGATGTCGTGGCCGGCATCGGCGGGGGCAAGTGCATCGACGCCGGCAAATATGCGGGGCTTCGTTCCGGCAAGGCCGTCTTCTCGGTGCCGACCATCGCGTCGAATGATGCGCCGACCAGCCGGCTGATCGTGCTTTATGACGAGGCGCATGCGGTCTCCGGAACACGGTTCCTTCCCTTCAACCCCGATGTCGTCCTCGCCGACACGGACATCATCGCCGCCGCGCCGCCACGCTTCCTTCGCGCGGGGATCGGCGACGCGCTGACCAAGATGTTCGAGGCGCGATCGGTCGCCGCGGGCAAGGGCGGCAACAGCTTCTCTGCGAGGCCTCCCTTCGTCGCGGTGCGTCTCGGCGAGATCTGCTTCGAGACGATCCTGCGTTCCGGCGCGCCCTGCCTCGACGCGCTGGCACGCGGGGAGCGTCATGCCGATTTCGAGGAGCTGATCGAGGCGCTGATCCTCCTGAGCGGCCTCACCTTCGAGAGTGGCGGGCTCTCGATTGCTCATGCCATGGTCCGCGGATTGACGCGCGTTCCCGAGCTCTCCGCCTATCTCCATGGCGAGCAGGTCGCCTATAGCGTGCTCGTCCAGTTGCTGGTGGAAGGGGACGAGGACCTCCTCCACCGTTCGATCGCCTTCAACCGTGCGATCGGCCTGCCGGTCGCGCTCGCCGACTTTGCCCTCTCCGGTGCTCAGCTGGAGCAGGCCATCGAAACGATCGCAGCCGGCACTCTGACATCCCCGTTCCTGCGCAACTTTCCAACGCCGATCACGGCGGCAGACCTCGCGGACGCGATGCGCCGTCTCGAGAGGCTGGCCGATTCCGTCCCATCCGAGAGATAATCATGCCGGTCCTCGACCAGATCGAACTCTTCCACGTCACCGCGCCGTTGCCGGCTCCCTTCGAGCCGGCCTGGGTTCCTGGCGGCGCGCGGACCAAGACAAGCTTCTATCTCATTCACCTTGTCACCGAGGACGGTGTCGAAGGCTGGAGCGCCTTCTCCGCTTCCGGCCGGGAGCGGGCCGGTATTGGCGACAACCTGGCCGGTCTGTTCCTGGGGCAGGATCCGACCGACATCGACATGGTGCAGGAGCGCATCAAGATCATGGCGGTCGGCGGCATCCGCAATTGGTGGATCGAGCCGGCATTCTGGGACATCAAGGCCAAGATCGCCGGCCTGCCGCTCTACCGGCTGCTTGGCGGGACGGACGATACCATTCGCCTCTACCTCTCCTCCGGCGAGGTTCGAAGCTTGTCGGGGCGCCGCGAAGAGGCCGAAGCCCGGCTCGAAGAAGGCTTCGATACCATGAAGGTCCGCGTTCATGATTGGGACGAACGGGTCGACATCGAACAGATCCAGGACATTGCGCAGTATATGCAGGGCCGCATGAGCATTGCGGTCGACTGCAATCAGGCGTTCCGCCTGACGCAGCATGGCGATGCCCCGCTCTGGGATCTTCCTCGCGCCAAGCGCTTTGCCGACGCGGCCGCCGATGCGGGGCTCGTTTGGGTCGAAGAGCCGCTATTCATGGAATGGTACGAGGAGATGGCTGAGCTTACGGCCTATTCCCGAGTTCCGATCGCTGGCGCGGAACTGCATACGGCCGGCTATCCCGAGCTGAAATACATGGTGGAGAAGCGGTGCTACGCCGTGTTCCAGCCCGACGCGATGTGGGCCGGCGGCGTCAGGCAGTGCATGCAGGTCGCAAAACTCTGCCGCCAGCACGGATTGAAATTCAGCCCGCATAGCTGGGGCAACGGTATCGGCTTCATCGTCAACGCCCATATCATGGCGGCGAGCGGCTTTGCCGGCGAGATGCCGTTTGAATTCCCCTATTGCCCGCCGGGCTGGACGATCGAGGCGCGCGACGCCTTGCTTCAGGAACCCTGGCGGCACGACCGCGGCTCCTTCCACATGCCGACGGCGCCCGGCCTCGGTTTTGAAATCGACCCCAAAGCGCTGGCGCAGTTCGGTGTCTGCTTCTTCCGTGCCAGGCGGCGCGAGAGCCACTGGATGCCCGAGGCGCTGATGGGCGTGATCGGCACGCGCGAACAGAAGAAGAGCTGACATGACCTATCATTTCGGGACCTACGTGGCGGGAAGCTGGCAGCGCCGTGGCGGAAGCGACTTCGTCACCGTCAATCCCGCAAGTCCGGGAGAGATCGTCGGCGTTTATGACGCCACCGACGCCGTCGCTCTCGATGCCGTTTTCGCCAGCGCTCGTCGCGCCCAGGCAGAATGGCGCGATGTTCCCGGCATCCGCCGCCAGGCGATCCTGGAGGACTGGCTGAACGCCGTCGAGGCGCGGTGCGAAGACATCGCCCTCGCCATCACCTTGGAGATGGGCAAGACGCTGGCCGACGCACGCGGCGAGATTCTCTATGCGTTGAAGGAGGCCCGCTTCACCATTGGCGAGGCCAGCCGCGCTATCGGCGAGGTAATGCCCTCCGCACGCCCGGGCCTGCGGAACATGACGCTGCGCCGTCCGCGCGGCGTCGTCGTCGCGGCCACGCCGTGGAACTATCCGGTGCTGACGCCGCTCCGCAAGCTGGCGCCGGCCTTCGCGCATGGCAATGCCGTAATCCTGAAGCCATCCGAGACGGCGCCGGCCTCGGCTTGCCTGATGGCGGAAATCGCCGACGCCTATCTGC
This sequence comes from Kaistia algarum, assembly GCF_026343945.1. Classification (NCBI taxonomy): domain Bacteria; kingdom Pseudomonadati; phylum Pseudomonadota; class Alphaproteobacteria; order Hyphomicrobiales; family Kaistiaceae; genus Kaistia; species Kaistia algarum. The sequence goes on along the minus strand of NZ_JAPKNJ010000002.1, from coordinate 919,633 downwards.
CGCGCGGCCTGTTCCAGATCGTGCTCGGCGGCGCGGCCGTCGGCGCGGCGCTGGTCTCCCATGCTGAAGCCGATGCGGTCACCTTCACGGGCTCGGTGGAAACCGGACGACGCATCTATGTGGCGGCAGCGGCCAATCTCGCCGAGGTTCAGCTTGAGCTTGGCGGCAAGAACGGCATCGTCGTGCATGATACCGAGGATCTCGAGGCCTGCGCGGACGAGATCGTTGCCGGCACGCTGGAGAATGGCGGGCAGCGCTGTACTTCGATCAGCCGTCTCATCGTTCGGCGCGAGATCGCGGCCGATCTGGAGCGGGCGATCACGGAGCGGATGGACGCGATCGTCGTCGGCGATGGCCGCGATCCGGCGGTCGGCATGGGGCCGATGGCATCGGCCGCTCATTTCGAGCGGGTCCATTCAATGATGGCGCGCGGGGCAGGCGAGGGCGCGAGGCGGGCGACCGGCGAAGGACAGCACCAGGGCGGGGGGTTCTTCCTGCGCCCGACGCTCTTCGCCGACGTGCGTCCGGAGATGTTCCTCGCGCAGCAGGAGGTCTTCGGTCCCGTGCTGTCGCTGATCTCCTACGATACGGTTGACGAGGCGCTGGCGATCCTCAACGGCGTCGAATTCGGCCTCGCCGCCGCGCTGTTCTCGAACCGCCTCGATGTCGTGCAACGCTTCATCGCCGAGGCCGAGGCGGGGATGCTGCACGTCAACCACCAGACCGGCGTCGATCCCAACATGCCCTTTGTCGGCGTCAAGAATTCGGGCGTGGGCGCGGCGTCCATCGGGCGTTCCTCGATCCATTTCTACACGACCGAACACTCCGTCTACATCAAGTCGTAGAGCCGGCCATGTCTGAAGAATATGACTACATCATCGTTGGCGCGGGCTCCGCCGGCTGCGTGCTGGCCAATCGGCTGACCGAGAACGGCCGCTATTCGATCCTGCTGCTGGAGGCGGGCGGCACGGATCGCAGACCCTGGGTCCAGATCCCGATCGGCTACAGCAAGACGTTCTTCGATGCTGCCGTGAACTGGAAGTATACGACCGAGGCCGATCCCGGCCTCAATGGCAAGACCGTCTATTGGCCGCGGGGCAAGGTGCTTGGCGGGTCGAGTTCGATCAATGCCATGGTCTATATCCGCGGGCAGCGAGAGGACTATGATGGCTGGGCCGCGAAGGGTCTAACCGGCTGGGGCTTCGACGACGTCCTGCCCTATTTCAAGAAGTCGGAGGACAATATTCGCGGCGCCGACGCGTATCACGGCAGGGGCGGACCTCTGGCGGTCAGCGACATCGGGGCAGAAGTCCATCCCCTGACCCGCGCCTTCGTGAAGGCCGGCGTCGAGGCGGGCGTACCGAGGAACGACGATTTCAACGGCCCGTCGCAGGAGGGTATCGGCCTCTACCAGCTTAATATCCGCAAGGGCATCCGCAGCAATACCGCGAATGCCTTCCTGCGGCCGGCGCTACGACGGCCGAACCTGCGCCTCATCACCGGTGCACATATGACCCGTATCCTGCTCCAAGACGGCCGAGCGGTAGGCGTCGCGTACAAAAAGGGCGAGCTTCACGAGGCGCGCGCCCGCCGGGAAGTGATCCTCGCCGCCGGCTCGATCAACTCGCCGCAATTATTGCAGCTGTCAGGCATCGGCCCCGCCGGCCTGCTCGGCCGTCACGGAATTGCCGTTCAAGCCGATCTGCCGGCGGTGGGGCAGAACCTGATGGACCATCTCTATGTTTCCTATATCTGGCGGGCGAACCAGAAGACGCTGAACGACAGTTTCCGCTCCAACGCGTTCAAGGCGATGGCGGGGCTTCGGTATCTGACGACGCGTCGTGGCCCGCTTTCGATCAGCATCAATCAGGGTGGCGCCTTCGTGCGCACGAGGCCCGGCCTCGACCGGCCCAACATGCAGCTCTATTTCGTCCCGATGAGCTTCGGCGCCGACAGCAGCGCCGATGCCGAACTGCTCAATTTCCACGACTTCCCGGGCTTCATCATGTCGGCGAGTCCATGCCGGCCGACCAGCCGAGGGAAGCTGGAAATACGCAGCGCCGATCCCTTCGCGCCGCCGAGCATCATGCCGAACTATCTCTCGACCGAAGCGGATGTGGACGAGATGCTGGAGGGCGTCGCCTTCCTCCGCAGCCTTGCCAAAGCCCCATCGCTCGCCACGGCCATCGTCGAGGAAGTGACGCCGGGTCGGCGCGTCACGTCGCGGGAGGACGTGCTGAGAGATTGCCGCGACCGCGCCAATACGACCTTCCATCCGATCAGCACCTGCACCATGGGCACAGATCCCCGCACATCGGTCGTCGATGCCAGGCTTCGCGTTCATGGCTTAGCCGGTCTGCGGGTTGTCGACGCGTCCGTGATGCCCGACATGATATCCGGCAACACGAACGCCCCCACGATCATGATCGCCGAAAAGGGCGCTGATCTGATCCTGGCGGACGCGATCAGAAGGAACGCATAGCGACGTCGTCGCAAGGCTTCGATCCGCGTTGGGACCTAATCCCTGGCCAATCGCGTCAGGCATCGCCAAGCAGGGGTTCTGCCACCGGCACGGAAAGTCCCAGGGGCGCGCGTCGATGCCGAGCGCGTTGAGACGACTGCGGCATTGACGCTGCTCTGCGCTGTCAGCGCGTTGTCAGCTTCCGTTTGCGATCCTGCGATCGACGATGGCCGATTTGGGCTGTCGCCATTCGTTCAAGTTCAGGATCCGTGACGCCATGAAGAAGATCGCCCTCTCGCTCGCCGTCCTTGCGGCATCCGGTGCCTATGTCTGGAATCAGGGGGGAGCCGATCCCAGCGAGGCGCTTATCGGCCTTTCGCCAGCCAAGGCGGACACGGAGTCCCTTGCCGCCGATCCGGCATTGCCGGCGGAAGCGGACGGACCGGCCGCAGCGGCGAGCCAGCCGTCGCCGGCCGTCATCCAGCCATCAGGCCCCTATGCGCCGAGCCGCGAGCCGGCCAACCCTCCGCTGGTGACGGCATCGATCGCCGTACCGTCGGCGCCGGCGGCTTCCACGCCTGCGCCCTTGCCAGAATCTCAACCCGCGCCGATGTCGGTGGAGGCGGTTCCGGCTCCATCGGCTCCGGTCGCCGATTTGGCATCCGTCATCGCCCCGGCTGCGCCCCGGCCACGTCCGAGGCCACGCCTGCTGCGCGAGGTGCAGCCACTGGTGATGAAGGCGTCAATGACGGTTGCCGCCAGCGGCGGCTATACGGACGGCACTTTCACCGGGCCGACGGTCGACGCCTATTACGGCATGGTGCAGATCCAGGCCATCGTGCGGGGCGGCCGTCTGGCCTCCATCAAGGTGCTGCAATATCCCTCCGACCGCCGCACCTCGGTAGCGATCAACCGCCAGGCGCTGCCGATGCTGCGCGACGAGGCGATCGCCGCCCAGAGCGCCAATGTCGACATCGTCTCGGGCGCCACGCTGACCAGCGAGGCCTTCGCCCGATCGCTCAAGGGCGCGCTGCAGCGAGCCATGGCCTGAGCCATGCGCGAGACAAGGATCATGATGGGGATGCCGATCACGATCGAGGTGGTCGGCGCGGCGGATCGCGGCGTCCTCGACGATGCCTTCGCCTATTTCGATGAAGTCGACCGGCGCTTCAGCACCTACAAAGCCGACAGCGAAATCGAGGCGATCAATCGCGGCTATCTCCCACCAAGCGATTACAGCGCCGAGATGCGCGAGGTGCTGGAGCTCGGCGAACGGACACGGATCGAGAGCGACGGCTTTTTCGACATCCGCACGCCGAACGGGGCGCTCGATCCCTCCGGCATCGTCAAGGGCTGGGCGATCCGCAACGCGGCGCGCCGGATCGCGGCCACAGGCGCGGCTGATTTCTTTGTCGATGCCGGCGGCGACATCCAGTCCTGCGGGCGGAATGCGTCGGGAGACGCGTGGAGCGTCGGTATCCGCAATCCGTTCAGCGCCGACGAGATCATCAAGGTCGTGCAACCGCGCGGGCAGGGTATCGCGACCTCGGGCTCCTATGTCCGCGGCCATCATATCCGCAACCCGCACGATCCGGCCGATCCGCTGGCCGAGATCGTCAGCCTGACCGTGATCGGGCCCGACGTGCTGGAGGCCGATCGCTTCGCGACGGCTGCCTTCGCCATGGGCAGGGACGGCATCTATTTCATCGAAGCACGCTCCGGCCTGGAGGGTTATCTCGTCGATCGCTCCGGCAGGGCGATACTCACGACCGGCTTTGGAGACTATTGCGCATCATGACCCGCTGGATCGATCGTTTCCTCGACCCCATCACCATGTACCGGCTGGTGCTCTATTATCTGGTCGCCATGCTGGCGGCGGCCTTCATGCTCGGCTTCTTCAAGATCGTGCCGCATGATCCGACCGCGATCGCTTTTTCGGCCGTTCTCATCACCGCCGTCTGCTGGATCTCGAACGAGATCTTCGCCCGGGTCTTCAAGGTACCGGCCAATAGCGAGTCGATCTACATCACGGCTTTGATCCTGATGCTGATTCTCAATCCTGTGACGGCCGCGGACGCCAAGGGCGTCGGCGTGCTGATCGCAGCCTCGGTCTGGGCGATGGCGTCGAAATATATCTTCGCCGTTCGTGGCCAGCATCTGTTCAATCCGGCGGCGGTCGCCGTCGCGCTCACGGCGCTGCTGCTCGATCATCCGGCTAGCTGGTGGGTCGGCGGCAACCTGCCGCTGCTCCCCGTTGTGCTAATCGGCGGGCTGCTGGTTGTGCGCAAACTGCGCCGGTTCGATCTCGTGGCGGTTTTCATGCTCACGGCGGTGGCGACCTCGCTGGCGACGGCGGCGCCCGCCGACTATGGTATGGTGCTGAGCGAGGCGCTGAAGTCTTCGCCGATACTGTTCTTCGCCTTCGTCATGCTGACGGAGCCGCTGACGGCGCCGACCCGGCCGTTGCCGCGTCTTGTCTTTGCCGCGCTGGTCGGCTTCCTGTTCGCGCCGAACGTCCATATCGGCTCGTTCTATTTCACGCCCGAACTGGCGCTGCTGGTCGGCAATCTCTTCGCCTATGCGGCAGGTCCGCGCGGCCGTTTCGTGCTGACGCTGGAGCGCATCGAACGCTCGGCCGCCGACAGCTATGATTTCATCTTCCGCTCGCCGAGGAGGCTCGCCTTCCAGGCCGGGCAATATCTCGAATGGACGCTCGGTCTCGACCATCCCGACAACCGTGGCAATCGCCGCTATTTCACGGTGGCCTCGGCGCCCGGCGAAAGTTCCGTCCGGCTGGGGGTCAAGTTCTATCGCCAGTCGAGCGCGTTCAAGCGGGCATTGGCCTTGATGTCCCCGGGCGATACCATCCACGCTGCCCAGGTCGCCGGCAATTTCACCCTGCCGGCCGATCCACGCGCGAAGCTTGCCTTCATCGCCGGTGGCATCGGCATAACGCCGTTCCGTTCCATGCTGCGCGAGCTGATCGACCGGGACGAGGCGCGCTCGATCACGGTGCTCTATGGCGTCGGCCAGCCGGACCATATCGCCTATCGCGATGTGCTCGACGAGGCCCAGGCAAGGCTCGGGATTTCGACCGTCTACGCCGTGGCGCGCGGCGCCGAGCCCGGCCAATATCCGGGGCGGATCGACGAGCAACTGATCCGCGAGGCGATTCCGGACTATCGAGAGCGGATCTTCTACATCTCGGGATCGCAGGCGATGGTGCAATCGGTGCGCAAGGCGCTGATCGGCATGGGCATCCACCGGATGCGGATCAAGACGGACTTCTTCCCCGGTTTGGCGTGAGGGAACAGGTCTCAGCTGTGGCGGGGCAGGACGATGCTCACCTTCAGCCCCGGCGTGGCATCGCCCATCGTCAGCCTCCCGCCATAGGCACCGACGATGTCGGAAACGATGGCAAGGCCCAGTCCCGTCCCGCTGCTCTCGTCGAGGCGGACCCCGCGCAGCAGCACGTCTTCCTTGTCCTTGTCGGCGATGCCCGGCCCATCATCAGCGATCTCAATCCGGACGCCCTCGGTCGTAAGAGTCGCCACGATGCGGATCGAGGTGGCGGCGAAGCGGGCCGCGTTCTCGATCAGATTGCCGAGAATCTCGGAGAGATCGCCCTCGTCGATCGGCGCCATCAGATCGCCCGCAGCATCGATATCGAAGGTCAGCCGCTCGCCGCCAGGCATGCGCTCCACCACGGCGACGACGCGGCCGGCGACATCGGCGAAGCGGCACTGAGCGGGGCCGGAATCGCCCGGTGCGATGCGGGCGCGGGCCAGCTCGCGCTCGACATGGCGGCGGATCGCGGCGGTGCTCTTGCCGATCTCGTCGGCCAACTCGCTCTCGCCCTTGGCGCGCAGCGCGCGGATATCGGCGGCGAGCACCTGAAGCGGCGTCTTGAGGCCATGGGCAAGGTCGGTGGCGCGCGTGCGGGCTCTGGCAAGCGCCTTATCCTGCGCCTCCAGCAGGCGGTTGATCTCGTCGGCAAGTGGCGTCACCTCGCTGGGCACGGCGACGTCGAGGCGCGTTTTCCGCCGGGCGACGACATCGTGCACGGCGCCGCGCAGCGCCTGGAGCGGCGCGAGGCCGACCGAGATCTGAACGAAGATCGCCGCGATCAGCACGCCGCCGAGCAAAGCGAGTTCCGGCGTCAGCTCGCGCACATATTCGGAGACCGCCAGCGTGACAGCGCCATGGTCCTCGGCCACCACGGCGTGAAAACTGCGTCCGCCCGCATCGGTGATGGTGCGCTCCACGGCGATCAGTTGTGCGCCCTCCGGGCCGGCGGCTTCATGGACATGCAGCGCGCCATCGCCTGGCTCGGCCGGTGGCAAGTCGAGCGCCTGATCCCAGAGCGAGCGCGAGCGGACCAGCATGCCGTTTGTGCCGTCGCGGACCTGCCAGTAGTAGCCGGAGAGCGGCGACTGGAAGCGCGGATCCGTCAGGACTGGGGCCACGACGATGCGGGTATCGGGCCCGAACTGCGTCGCGCCGATCAGCTGGTTTAAATCGACGGTGAGTTCGCTTACCACCCGTCTCTCGACATGCCGCTCGAACAGCATCCTCAGGCCGATTCCGGCAATGGCGAGCGCGATGAGCACCGAGATGGCGGCCGCCGACCAGAGGCGGAAGCGGATCGAGCCGCTCTTCATGCCGCCGGCTCCGGTATGAGATAGCCGAAGCCGCGGCGGGTCTCGATCACGTCGCTGCCGAGCTTGCGGCGAAGTCTGGCGACGATGACCTCGATCGCATTGGGATCGCGGTCATGGCCGGAATCATACAGATGTTCGGCCAGCTCCGTCGGTGGAACGACGCGGCCGGCCTGATGCATCAAATAGGCGAGCAGGCGATATTCAAGCGGCGAAAGCGCCATCGGGACGCCGCGCAGCGAAAAGCGCATCTGCCGCGTATCGAGGGAAAGCTCGCCGGCGCGCAGCACCGGCGCCGGCTGGCCCGCGGCCCGCCGCAGCAACGCGCGGAGGCGCGCGATCAATTCCTCCATCTCGAACGGCTTCGGCAGATAGTCATCGGCGCCGGCATTGATGCCCTCGACCCGCTCGGTCCAGACGCCGCGCGCCGTGAGCACCAGCACCGGAAAGCGCCGGCCGCTGGCGCGCCAGCGCCGCAGGACGGTCAGTCCGTCGAGCTTCGGGAGGCCGAGATCAAGGACCACCGCGTCATAGGTTTCGACGTCGCCCTGGAACCAGGCATCCTCGCCATCGGTCGCGATATCGACCGCCATGCCGGAAGCCTTGAGCGCGGCGGCGATGTCGTCCGCGATGCGGCGTTCGTCCTCGACGACCAGTATCCTCATCAATCTCGCCCCTGGTCGTGGAAGATCGTGCCCGCACCCGCATCGACCTCGACGAGGCTGCGCTTTCCGTCAGCTGCGACGATCTGGATTCGATACACCCATTTGTCATGGGCGCGGACGAGATCGACGGCAACGATGTCGCCGGGAACTTGCTGCCTCAAATCGCTGAGGATCTGTGAGAGCGCCCGGATTTCGCCGCCCTCGTGCAGATCGCGCGCCACGTCGTGGTCATCATCTCCGTCGCTGTCCTGGCTTCCGGCCTGGACGGCAAGCGGCATGGCGAGCGCCAGAACACCCAGCCCCATCACGACCGCGCGTCTCAGGCTCATTCCCATCGCTCGTTCCTGCCACGCGCAAGCTGTCAACTGGCTGACAATCCCGGTCAGCCGGCCGCAAGCCGCCTTCGCCTAGCGTGGATCGTCGCACCCCAACTCCGGGTGCCTTTCCAAGGATATCAGAACCATGCGCAAATCACTGCTCTGGCTGGCCGCCATCGTTCCGCTGGTCTTCGGCGGGCTCGCTCTGCCGGCGATCGCAGCCTCCATCGGCACCACCGCGCCGGCCGATCCCTTGGCGATCGATCTCGACGCGATCCCGGTACAGCCGGTTGCCGGTCCGCTTGCCGTGCAGGGCGTTGCCGGCGATGACGATGATGATGGGCACGCCGGCGCCCGGTCGGCGGAGCATCGGAAGCATGGCGAGATCGAGGCCGATGACGAGGCCGGATCGCACGACAGTGCCGATCAGGACGACTAGCGGCGCATTCGGCAGGCAGCTCACGACCTCGCCCTGAAGGCCGTGAGCGCGTGCGGGATAGCGAAGCCTATGTCGCGAGCTGGTCGATGCGCGGCGCGCGGGCGAGTTCCCGCGCGAGTTCCGCCTTGTCGAAGGCGACGCAATAGGCCGGTGTGCCACGCTCGAAGCGCCAGCCCTCGGATAGACCGCCGGCATCGACCGTGTCGAAGCCGAAGGCATCGTAGAGGGCTGCGGCAATCGCCTTGCCCTCGGCGTCGTCGCCGGCTAGCGGCAGCGCGCGCCGGCCGGGCGAACCGGCAGGGCGGCCATCCTTTTCCAGATCGCCCATGGTGATGGCATTGAACGCCTTCACGATGCGCGAGGCCGGCAGGTGGCGGGCGAGCAATTCGCTGGTCGTGGCCTCGTTGCTGTCCAGCTCGGCGATGCGGCCATCGCGGTCCGGATAGTAATTGTTGGCATCGAGCACCACCTTGCCGGCGAGCGGCGTCGCCGGAACCGTACGATAGGCGGCAAGCGGAATGGCGATCACCACGATGTCGCCGAACGCCGCCGCCTCTTCCACCGTCCCGACCTCGGTACCGATGCCGTAGCGCTGGGTGAACAAAGTCTGCGGCCCGCGCGAATTGCTGAGCATGACCGTATGGCCGGCCTCCGTTGCCAGTTTGGCGATGGCGCGCCCGACGAAGCCCGCACCGATGATTCCGATTTTCATGTCTCGTCTCCAGATTATTGTCGTCGAGGGAGGGTTTAATTCGTCATGATTTGGCGATAAATTCTCATGGAGACCGCATACTCCCAACCAAAAGGAGGTAATCATCGACCGGCTCGCCAGCATGGGCGTCTTCGTGAAGGCGGCCGATCTCGGTTCTTTCGCCGCCGCCGCGGAAGCGTTGCGGATCTCGCCGCAGATGGTCGCCAAGCATGTCGTGTTTCTCGAGGACCGCCTCGGCACGGCCCTGCTCAACCGCACGACGCGCCGCCAGAGCCTGACCGATGTTGGCCGCGCCTATTATGATCGCTGCAAGTCGATCCTCATGGATGCTGAGGCCGCGGAACAACTGGCGCAGGAGATGCGCACCCGGCCGAAGGGCGTTATCCGCGTCAACGCGCCCGTCACCTTCGGCGCCTTCAGCTTGGCGCCATTCCTGACGCGCTATCTGGCCCGCTATCCGGACATGCAGGTCGACCTTACGCTGAACGACCGCTTCGTCGATCCGCTTGAAGATGGGTTCGAGGTTCTGGTGCGGATTGGAGAGTTCGAGGATGCGTCGCTGATCGCCCACAGACTGGCGCCCTATCGGCTGATCGCCTGCGCCTCACCGGCCTATCTGGCGGAGCGCGGCACGCCGCAAACGCCGGGCGATCTCGAGGCGCATGACTGCCTCGCCTATGCCTATTGGTCGCCGTCGCTGCCGTGCCGCTGGCGATTCAGCCGCGACGGCAGGGAGGAGGAGGTGAAGGCGACGGGTCGTTTCCGCAGTAATGATTGGAGAACGCTGCTCCACGCGGCGACCGAGGGCTTCGGCATCACCCTCGGCCCGGAAAGCGTGCTCTCAGCCGAATTGGCGGCGGGACGGCTGGTGCGCGTGTTGTCCGAGTATGAAGGCCCGGCCCGGCCGATGCATGTCATCTATCCGGCGAGCCGGCGCCCGACGGTCAAGCTGCGCAGTTTCGTCGAGGCCGTGGTCGAGGCATTCGGCCCGAAATAGGGAGATCTGCCGGCCTGCGGGCCATCGCTCACGCTGCCTTGAGAGCGCTGACGAGCGTGTCGACATCGCCGAACAAGGCGCCAGCCTGAACAGGCCGCCGGCGGGGGTCGTCGCCGATCAGCAGCGCCGGTACGCCGTTGATGCCGAAGCGCTGCATCGCGGCGCGCGTGGTCTCGACGCGTTGGCGATTGGCTGCTTTCAGCGTCTCGTCGGGCAGCCGGATGACATCGGCGGCGGCGCCAAGGCCGATACTCTCCAGTACCTCGGCCAGGACGGCAGGGTCCGTAATGTCGCGGCCCTCGACGTAACGCGCCGCCTGGATCGCCTTCAGGGCAGCGCGCTCCTGCGCCGGATCGGTCTGGTGCACCGCCGTCAACGCTAGCGTCGCCGGGCCCGAATCGAGCCGGCGTCCATGGCCGCCGAGCACGTTCTGGCGATAAGCCTCGCTGAAGGGCTGGCCCGTCATCTGCGAGATGCGTTGGTCATGGCCCCAGGCGAAAGCGGCGAAATTCTCGTCCATCGGCCGCGCGCCGGAGCCGGAAAAAAGACCCGACGGCGCCAGCTCGACCGTGAATCCAGGCTGCTCCGCCAGGCGCTGCAACGCCGCCGTGGCGCCATAGCACCAGCCGCAGAGCGGATCGAAGAGATAGAGGAGGGTGGTCATTGATCAGGGCATCCGGCGTCTATTTGCGCCGCAACATGGCATGGGGAGCAGGACGGCGGAAGGCGGACTTGATGTTGGTGAGCTGATCTTCAAAGGGGTGTTGCCAGATCGTATAACGCTCCCGTCGCGACCAGCGTTTGGACCAGAGCAGCTTTCCGTGCCGATCAACACCATCCAATTGAGCAAATATCTGAGCTTCGTGCTGCGTCACAAGCCCGACTCCATCGGGCTGATCCTGTCGGCGGACGGTTGGGCTGATATTGACGAACTCATTGCAAAGAGCTGGGAGACGGGAACGTCGTTCGATCGAGACGAACTGCGTCAGGTCGTCGAGACCAGCGACAAGAAGCGTTTCTCGATCTCGGCAGACGGATTGAAGATACGAGCGGCGCAAGGCCATTCCGTCCCTGTCGAGCTCGGTCTAGCGCCGAAGGAGCCGCCGGAAACCCTGTTTCACGGCACGGCAACGCGATTCCTTGATTCCATCCTCTCCGAAGGCCTGAAGCCTCAGTCACGCCAGCAGGTCCACCTCTCGGCCGAGGAGACGACGGCCACAAAGGTCGGCCAGCGCCACGGCAAACCCGTCGTCCTCGTGATTGCAGCACGGCGCATGTACGAGGCCGGCTTTCGATTCTATCTCGCCGACAATGGCGTCTGGCTGACCGACAACGTACCGCCGGGTTTCCTGACCCCGCCGCCGTCTACTCTTTGACCCCCAGCGCCTTCAGCATCGTCGCGGTCAGTTTCTGCCGGACGTCGAAATAGCCCTTCCAGCCGTCCGTATCCTGCTGCTCATGGTTCGCGATCGTCACGGCATTCGCCGCCTTGAAGCCGGGAAGGGCGTCCCAGGCAACCGGCCAGGCGACCGGCGCTCCGGCGCGGGCGCGGGGCGAGAAGGGGGCGATGGCAGTCGAGCCGCGTTCGTTGCGGAAATGGTCGATGAAGATCTTGCCCTTGCGCCGGGCCTTGCTCATCGTCGCGACATAGCGGTTCGGCTCATTGGTGGCAAAGTGCTCGGCCAGCGCGCGGGCGAAGCCCTTCACTGCCGGCCATTCCATTTCGGGCAGGATCGGCACGACGACATGGATGCCCTTGCCGCCGGTGAGCAATGGAAAGCTCTTGAGGCCCAGCGCGTCCAGCGCCTCGCGCATCGTCACCGCCGCTTGTCTCACCTCCTCGAAGGCGACGCTCTCGTCGGGATCGAAATCGAAGACGATGCGGTCGGGCTGCTCGATTGTGTCGATGTGCGAGCCCCAGATATGGAGCTCCAGTCCGCCGATCTGCGCCGCCGAGACGAGGCCGTCGACCGTGTCGACATAGAGATAATCCTCCTTGCCGCCATCCTTCTCGGAAACCGGGATTTCGTGAAATGCCTCCGGCATGCCGCGCGAGGCGTGCTTCTGGAAGAAGCAGGCCTTCTCGGCCCCGTCGGGGCAGCGCACCAGGCTCAATATGCGCCGCTCGACATGCGGCAGCATCTTCGGACCCACAGCCTGGAGATAGGCGGCGAGATCGGCCTTGGTGATGTTCTCGTCCGGATAGAGCACGCGCTCGGGATGGGTGAGGCGGACATTCATCGGCGGCGTCTCCCGCTCCTCGGTCTTGTCCTTCGTCGCGATCTTGGCCGGCTTTTCGATGACGATCTTGTCGGCGGCCTTGTCGGATCGCAGCGCCAGGAAACGACCCTGTCTTACCAGATTGTCGCGCGTCCAGCCGGCAAAGGCGATCTCGGCTACGAGTTCAGGCTTCAGCCATCGCGCATCGCGGGCGATCTCGCGCGGCACCTCGCCGACGAAGGGCGAGGTCTTGCGCTGAAGCTTGGCGAAACTGGCCTCCAGCCGATCCAGTTCGGCGCCGGAAAGGCCGCTGCCGACGCGCCCGGCATAGCGCAGCCCATCCTTCTCCTGCACGCCGAGCAATAGCGAGGCGAAAGGCCGGCCACGCGTTGAAGGCGAGGTACCGGCGATGACGAATTCCTGTTGGTGGCCGCATTTGATCTTCAGCCAGTCCCGCCGCCCCGGCCGGTAGGGGGCATCGGCGCGCTTGGCGATGATGCCTTCGAATCCCTTCTCGCAGAGCGAGCCGAGCATGGCGGCGCCATCGCCTTCGACATGGTCGCTGAAGAAGACGCGATCCTGCTTCGGCGCCGCTTTCAGCAGCGCCGCCAGCCGGGCCTTGCGCTCGGTCAGCGGGCGATCGGCGATCGATTGGCCGTTCTCGACGAGGAAGTCGAAGGCGAAGAGCACGGGCCTTCCGCCGCCTTCCTCGATCGCATTCTGCAGCGCGCCGAAATCGGAAACGCCATTATTGTCGAGAACGACGATCTCGCCGTCGATGAGAACCGAGCTCAGTCCGAGCGAACCGACGGCGCGGGCGAGCGGCGCGAAGCGGTCGGTCCAGTCGAGCCCGTTCCGCGTCGATATGCGCACAGCGTCGCCATCGGCCGCGACGATCGCCCTGTAGCCGTCGAATTTGATCTCATAGAGCCAATCGTCGCCCTTCGGCACGTCCTCAACGAGGGCGCAAAGCTGCGGCTCGACGAAATCGGGGAGGTTGGCCTTTCTCGACCGGGAAGGGATGGCCTGCGCGGCTGCGGGTTTGCCGGGCCGCTTCGTCGGCTTGCCATAGATTGCTGCATCGCCATGCTTGGCATCCTCCGTCACCTTGGCGAGGTCGCGGCCGCTGTTGACGCTGGTGACGGCATCGAGAATGTCGGCCTCGCGGTTCGCCTCGGCGTCGTCCGCCTTGATCAGCAGCCAGTTCTCGCGCTTGGCGTCGGCCCGGCTCTTGCCGCCGCGCATGCGGATGAGCGCCCATTCGCCCTTCATCCGCTCGCCATAGAGAAGGAAGGTCAGCTTGCCATCGGCCAGCCCCTCATGCGGGTCGCCGACTGGCTCCCAGTCGCCATGATCCCAGACGATGACGGTGCCGGCGCCATATTGGCCCTCCGGGATGACGCCCTCGAAGGCGGCATAGTCGACCGGGTGATCCTCCGTGCGCACGGCAAGGCGCTTCTCGGACGGGTCGAGGCTCGGTCCGCGCGTCACCGCCCAGCTCTTCAGAACCCCGTCCAGTTCGAGGCGGAAATCATAATGCAGCCGCGTCGCATCATGTTTCTGCACGACGAAGCGATGCCCCGGCGTTCCGGCGCTGTCGCCGCCCGGCTCCGAGGTCTTCGAGAAGTCGCGCTTCTGGCGGTAGACGGAGAGATCGGCTTCGTTGCGCGGGGCGGGGGCCATGGCTAGCTGGCCTTCGCCTTGCGCGCACGGGCCGGCTTCGGGCTCTCCGCTTTCGGCTCGGACGCCTTCTCATCGCCCGAAGCGGCGCGAACGCTGCGCTTGAGCGCCTCGACCAGATCGATGACCTTGGCGCCGCCGCTCGGCAGCTCCTCGTCCTCGACCTCGACGAAGCGCTCATGCTTGGCCTTCGCCTCGACCAGCGCTTTCAACGCTTCGGCATAGCGGTCGTGAAAGGCGTCGGGGTTGAAATCGGCCGTCTTGCGCGAGATCAATTCGCCAGCGAGGTCAAGCAGTTCTGGGTCAGCCTTGAATCGCTTTATCGGCTCGAAGATGCGGCTCGCATCCTTGACCTCGTCGGCGAAGCGCAGCGTCTCCAGCATCATGCCGTCGCCGCAGGGCTTCAGCGCGGCGACATAGTCGCGGTTGCGCATGACGAACTGGCCGATGCCAACCTTGCCGCTCTTGCGAAGCGCATCGCGGATCACGCCATAAGGTTCCTCGGCATCGCCGCCATCCGGCAGAAGATAATAGGGCCGCTCGAACCAGATCGGATCGATCTCACCCTCTTTCACGAACTGCACAAGGTCCAGCGTCCGCTTCGCCTCGATCTTCAGGGAATCAAGCTCCGCGTCGCTGAGCACAACATAGCGGTCGCGTCCGACCTCGACGGCCTTCTCGATATCGTCCGCATCGACCGACCCGACGCCCGGTGCCACCTTGTCATAGCGAATTCGCTTGCCGCTTGGCCCGTGGATCTGGTGCAGCGCCAGATGGGAGGAGGATTGCGTCGCCGGCACGAGGATGACGGGAACCGAGACGAGCGAGAGGCGCAGCGTGCCGGTCCAGATCGGCCGAGGACCGCCCGACGAGGACGGCTTGGCGGTCTTGTCGCTGGCGGTCTGACGCGGTCGGCTGCTGCGCGGCATGGCGAGGTCCCCTGGTGCGGAACAAGATCAACGGCGCCAAGGCTTCTGGGTTCCGCGCCGCCTCTAGCGGGCCTCGCGCTTCAGCCCCTTCTCAGCGATCTCGTCCAGATATCGCTGCCAGAGCCGGTTGTGATCGCGGCCGATCTCGGCCAGATAGATCCAGGAATAGAGGCCGGTATGGTGGCCGTCGTCGAAATGCAGCCGGACGGCGTAGTTGCCGACCGGATCGATCTTCTCGATCACCACATCGATCTTGCCGGGCACGGTCTGCCGCTGCGCCGCATTATGGCCCTGCACCTCGGCCGAAGGGCTGACGACGCGCAGGAACTCGGCGGCGAACACATGGCGGCTGCCATCATCGAAGGCGACAGTCAGCGTACGCCGATCGGGCGACAGGCGGATCTCGGTCGGCCAGGGGGCATTGTCGGACATGATGGCTCCTTGCTGCCGGCTAGCTAGGCCGATCCGGCGCCTCCGGCAAGCCCAGGGGAGCCAATGCCTTTGAAGTCGCGCCCTGATCCTCTAGATAAGGAAGGCGCGCAGCTTCCGACTCCGGAAAAGCCATGAACGAAATCACCGCGGTCCAGCCAGCAACGACGCCGATGGTCGATCCCTTCGGGCGGTCGATCCGCTATCTGCGCGTCTCCGTGACGGATCGCTGCGATTTCCGCTGCGTCTATTGCATGGCCGAGGACATGACCTTCCTGCCGAAGCGAGACGTGCTGACGCTGGAAGAACTGGACCGTCTCTGCACGGCCTTCGTCGAGAAGGGCGTCCGCAAGCTGCGCCTCACAGGCGGCGAGCCGCTGGTCCGCCGCAACATTATGAGCCTGATCCGCTCGCTGTCCCGCCATTTGGTCTCCGGTGCGCTGGAGGAATTGACGCTGACGACGAACGGCTCGCAGCTCTCGCGCTACAGCGCGGAGCTCGCGGATGCCGGGGTGAGGCGCATCAATGTCTCGCTCGACACGCTCGATCCGGACCGCTTCCGCGCTCTGACGCGCTGGGGCGATCTCTCGAAGGTGCTTGCCGGCATCGAGGCGGCGCAGGCCGCGGGGATTGCCGTCAAGATTAATGCCGTCGCGCTCAAGGGCGAGAACGAACACGAGATTGAGGATCTCATGGTCTGGGCCCATGGGCTCGGCATGGAGCTGACGCTGATCGAGACCATGCCGCTCGGCGAGATCGAGGGCGACCGGACGGAGCAATATCTGCCGCTGTCGCTGGTTCGGCGCCGTCTCGAGGAGAAGTGGACGCTCACCGGCAGCGCGCATCGCACAGGCGGCCCGGCGCGCTATTACACGGTGGAGGAAACGGGCGGCCGGCTCGGCTTCATCACGCCGCTCACCCATAATTTCTGCGAGACTTGCAACCGCGTCCGCGTAACCTGCACCGGCACGCTGTTCATGTGCCTCGGCCAGGAGGACGCGAAGGACCTGCGCGCCCCGCTGCGCGCCTCGGAAGGCAACGAACTCATCGCCGCCGCCATCGACGAGGCGATCGCGAGGAAGCCCAAGGGCCATGACTTCATCATCGACCGCGACCACCAGCGCCCGGCGCTCGGCCGCCATATGAGCATGACCGGCGGATAGGGCCGTTCTTCACCTGCCCCCTTCCGGGGTGGGGCGCGCGGTGTCACTTTCGATTTTGGGGAGAGGCCGCGCTGTCCGCACGGCCCTTTCTGCGCCGAGTCCCACGCCCTCGACCTCCACCCTGACCCTCCCCGCAAGGGGGAGGGGAAACCAACCAGCGTTTTGGAGCCGTGGAAGGGTCGAATTCTCGGTCTGCCGGTTGCATCCTGCCTGCCGATTGTTCAATCTGCCTTTGTCCTGACCATTCTGTTTTGACCCGGTCTTCCGCGGCGCCGATTCGCCGTGCGTGCCTCTGCTTTCATGTCCCCCTTCGCCGCCAATCTGCGCGGCATCATCATGATGATGATGTCGAGCTTCGTCTTCATCCTGAACGATACGCTGATCAAGCTCGCCAGTGCCCATCTGCCGACCGGGCAGATCCTGGTCATGCGCGGGCTGGTCGCGCTCGTCCTGATGGTCGTGGTGCTGCTGGCGACGGGGACCTATCGATATTGGCGCATGGCGCTCGACCGCATGGTGCTGTGGCGCACCATCGGCGAGGTCGGCGCGACGCTGCTTTATCTCTATGCGCTGTTCCACATGCCGCTCGCCAACATCTCGGCCGTCAACCAGATCGTGCCGCTGATGACAACGGCCGCCGCGGCTGTGTTCCTCGGCGAGACGGTCGGCTGGCGGCGCTGGACGGCGATCGGGGTCGGCTTCGTCGGCGTCATGATCATCATGCGACCGGGCCTGTCCGGTTTCGATGTCTATTCGCTGGCGGCGCTCGGCTCCATGGCCTTCATCTCGATGCGTGATCTGGTGACACGGCGGATGCATCCGGGGATTCCCACGCTCGTGATCACCGCCGTGACGGCAATCGGCGTCCTGGTGATGGGCGCGGGGCTGTCGTTGACCGAGACCTGGGTCGATCCATCGCGCGAGGACTGGCTGATCCTCTCGGGCGCGGCCTGCCTGCTCATGGTCGGTTATGGCTGCGTCATCCTCGCCATGCGCCATGGCGCCGTCGCCGTGGTCGCGCCGTTCCGCTATTCGGTGATCATCTTCGCGATCGCGCTCGGCTATCTCGTCTTCGGCGACATTCCGGACCGCTACATGCTCATCGGCACGGCGATCGTGGTGGCGACTGGCGTCTACTCCTTCCGCCGCGAACAGAAGCTCGCGGCGCGCGCCGCCGCCGCGTCCGCCTGAGGCGCCGCTGTCACGCCGCCTTGGCGGCGAGCGCCTGATCCGCCGTGAGCGCGCTCTCCGGCGTGCCGGAGACGATCATTTCCAACACTTCGGCCTCGTCCGTATGGGCGATGTAGCGGTCGCCGACGGCCTGGCCGCGCTTCATCACCATGATGCGGTCGCCGACCTCGAAGATGTCGGTGAGGCGGTGCGAGATGATGATCTGCGCGACGCCCTGCTTCTTCAGTTCGCTCATCGTCTCCAGCAGGCGGTCGGTCGCCATGACCGAGAGATTGGCGGTCGGTTCGTCGAGCACGACGACGCGCGGATTGAATGAGATGGCTCTCGCGATCGCGACGGATTGCTGGCGGCCGCCCGAGAGGCTCTCGACCTTCTGGAACACCGAGTTCACATCGACCTTCAGCCGCTTCAGCACGTCATTGGCCTCGGCATACATCCGACGACGGTCGACGAAGAGACCCCGACGCGGCCAGCGGCCGAGGAAGATGTTCTGCGCGATGTCCATGTTCCCGCAGAGCGCGAAGTCCTGGTAGATCATCTCGATGCCGTCGGCGCGGCTCTCATGCGGGCTCTTGAAATGCGTCGGCCTGCCGTCGAGCAGCACGTCGCCGCTGTCGCGTTGATAGGCGCCTGTCATCACCTTCATCAGCGTCGACTTGCCGGCTGAATTGTCGCCGACGAGACCTAGGATTTCGCCGGGCCCCAGCGTCAGGTTGACATTGTTGAGTGCCTGGACCGGGCCGAAGGCCTTGGAGATGTTGCGCATCTCGATCAGAAGGGGCGTCGTTTCAGGCATGGGTCTTGGCTCCGGGCTTGCGGCGCGGCAGGAGAAACTGGCGAAGGGAGGCGAGGGCGTCGTTCTGGCGCAGCCAGATGTCGCCGACCACCGCGATGATCAGGATCAGGCCGATGAACACATTGACCCAGTGCTGCGGCATCACGAAGGACTGGCCGTTGGAGAGGATCAGCTGGAGAGAGAGCAGCGCTCGGATCAGGGCGATCACAGCCGCGCCGGCGAGCGCCCCCAGCACCGTGCCGTAGCCGCCGAAGATCGAGCCGCCGCCGATGATCACCGCCGCGATGGCATCGAGTTCGCGGAGCTGGCCGGCCGACGGATTGAACGAGCGCAGGAACGCCACATAGATCACGCCAGCGGATGCCGCGCACAGCGCCGAGAAGACGAGGCTGATCGCGCGCACGCGCCCCGTATTGATGCCGGCATATTCCGAGGCGCGGCGGTTGCCTCCGGTCGCATAGATCATCTGGCCGAATGGCGTCTTGGCGAGCACGATGCCGGCGAGGATGGCGACGACGACCATGAAGATGGTCTGCACGCTCAGAGCCGCCGCGATGTCGTAGAGGAGGGTGCCTGGGGCAGGGTCGATGCCGAAATAAGTGAGAATATCGATGAGCTTGCGGCCGAGCAGGTTGAAGGCTTCCGGGAAGGAGGAAAGCTGCCGCCCGGCGGTCATCCAGGCGCCGATGCCGCGCGCCATGTAGAACATGCCGAGCGTCGCCACGAAGGCGGGCAGGCCGAAGCCGACGGTGAGCGCTGCGTTGACAAGGCCAGCGGCCGCGCCGGCCAGCATCGCGATGAACACGGCCGTCCACGGATCGAAGCCGAGCTGCTTCATCAAGAAGGCGCAGGTCGCGGCCGACAGCGCCAGGATCGAGCCGACCGAGAGGTCGATGTCGCCATTCGCGACGACATAAGTCATGCCGATGGCCAGCAGCCCGACCTCGGTGAAGGACAGCATCAGGTTGAAGGAATTGTCGATCGAGCCCCAGAAATCGGGCCGCAGATAGAGACCGACCAGCCACAGCGCGACGGCGAGCAGGATCGCGGCGGCGTCGCGGCGGGCCAGGAAGCGGCCAATTGGCCCGCTCGCCCGCATCGAACGGTCGGAGGCCGAGGAGCCCTTGGTCTGCGCGCCCTCGATCGCAACCCCGCCGACCTCGATGATCGGCGGCAGCGGGCGGCCGTTGAGCCGCGCCCAGAGGCGGGGGAAGACGTTGCGGCGGATGATCCAGGGCTCGATCAGGACGGCGACCAGCAGGATCAGTCCGAGAAAGGCCGGCACGGCGCCGGGCGGCAATTGCGCCATGCCCTGCACCGGCATCTCGACCTTGCCGACCTTGACCATGCGCGTCATCGGGATGCCTTCGCGCAGCACCTTGTCGATGAGAGTAACGAGCACCGCGCCGAGCGCGCCGCCCAGCAGCCGTCCCCGGCCACCCAGGATCGAGGCGCCGCCGACGATCACCGAGGCGATGACGATCAGTTCCGCGCCCTGGCCATATTGCGAGGTGATGCCCTTGTCCTGCGCCACCGCCATCAGGCCGGCGAGCGTTGCCGACAGGGCCGAGAGCACGTAGCCGCGAATGCGCACGCGGCGGGTCGGGATGCCGGCATAGGTCGCGGCCAGCTCGTTGCCGCCGGTCGCATAGGTCTCGTATCCCCAGCGCGTCTTGGCGAGCACGATCATGCCGACGATCGTGACGGCGATGAAGATCAGGATCTGATTGTTGAAGCCGAGGCCGTTGGTCTCGCCGATCGAGAAGGACCAGGCGCCGTTGCTCGCCGCCTTTTCGCTGAAGGATATGGTCTTCCCGCCGGTCAATCCGAGCACGAGGCCGCGCCCGATGAACAGCATGGTCAGCGTGGTGATGAAGGACGGCACGCGCAGATAGGTGACGAAGAAGCCATTGACGAGGCCGACCGCCAGTCCTGCCGCGACGGCCGCGATCAGCGAAGGCCCAATGCCGAGATCATAGTAGGAGCTGGAGAAGGCGAGCGAGAACACCGTCGCGACGAGGCCGTAGGTCGAGCCTACCGAGAGGTCGAGATCCTTGTTGACGATGACGAAGGTCATGCCGGCGGCCATGACGCCGAAGCGCGCCGTATCGCGCAGGATCGCCGAGAAGGCGTCGGTCTGGCCGAAGAATTTCGGGTTGATGAAGACGCCCGCGATGTAGAGCAGCGTCATGAAGATGAGCAGCCCCACCTCCCAGCCGCCGATCAGATTGAGCGGCAGCCTGCGGCGGATAGGGGCGGGAAGGGTGGTTGCGGACATCAACTCGGTCTTTGGATTCAGGGCGTTGCCGAAGGCCAAGCTCCGTCATTCCGGGCCGAGCCAGGAATGACGGCAGCATGCTGGCGCACGTCGCGCCTTACTGAGAGACGCGACGTGCCAAATCGAGTCTGGATCAGTTCTCGAAGCGCTTGCCGACCAGATCGACGGTGTCCTTCGTCACGAGTTGCGCGCTCGTGTCGAGATTGGCGGCGGAGACGCCGCGGTCGATCTGGAGATAGAGCTGCGCGACGGGCCAGAAGCCCTGCAGGAACGGCTGCTGGCCGAGCGAGCCGGTGAGGGCGCCGGTGCGGATCTGTTCCTGCTGCTTCGGACCGAGGTCGAAGCCGAAGGCGCAGATCTTGCCGTTGAGCTTCAGCTGCGCGACCGCGTCGCCCAGCGCCGGGGTCACGAAGCCATTGGCCGCGAAGCCGCCGACCACGTCGCCGCGGGATTCGATCAGCGAGACGACCGAGTTGACGATGTCGTCCTTGTTGACGTCGATGCCGATATTCTCCGGGCCCGCATCGACCTTGAAGTCGTTGAGGCGGCCAGCGTCGGAGAGCGCCTTGACGGTTGCCTCGAAGGCGGCGGTCACGCGGCGATTGACTTCCTCATTGCCGAGCGTCGTCGTCGACGGGAAGATGATCGAGCCGCCCTTGGCGCCACTGGCGAGCACGCATTTGGCCAGCGCCTCGCCGCCGATCGCCGCTGCCGCCGAGAGCTGGCCGGTATGGCTGATCTGCGAGCGGTTGAGGATGTTCGGATCGAACGAATTGGTGGTGGCGACCGGAATGCCGTTGGCGAAGGCCTTCTTGACGATGTCGTCATAGGCGCCCGACTGCGGCGACGTCAGGATGATGCCGTCGATGGTCGGATCGTTGATGACCTGGTTGAGGATCTCGATCTCGCGCGGAATATCGTCGACCGGTGCTTCCGAGCCGAGCTTGATCAGATTGATGCCAAAGGCATTGGCCGCCACCTGGGCGCCGACATAGGTCGGGTCGAAGAAGCCGTTGCCAGCCGTATGCGTGATGATGGCGAAGGTCAGCTTGCCATCCTTGGAATGGAAATCCTTCGTGCCGGGGGCTTCCTTCGCAGCTTCTTCAAAGGAATAGCCGCCGACAGCCTTGTCGAGTGTGCCGGACTGCGCGAATGCGTAGGTTCCCACCAGCGAGACGGCCGCGCCGAGCGCAAGCGTCTTCATCAGATGTTTCATGACGATCCTCCCGAAAGTCGATGATCTCGGAAATCTTTGCCGTTCCGAGTTGCAGCAGCATATGCAACGGCACGAACGCTCGCAACGATTGTTTTGAGGGCCAAAGGATCGAATCTGAGGGGCGGCCCTCAGGAAAAGACGGTTCTGTGAGCGGAGATAAACTTTCAGTCGGCAATCAATTATTGCGCATCGCATTCTAATCGGCCCAATCGATGCTGCATTACGCTATCGCAATGCAGCACAAACGGTCTTTCCCTCACCCTGTTGCCGCAATCCATCGACGACCGCACGGCGCGGCCTCAGGCCGTCGCGGTCAACCGCCATAGTCGACGGGCGCGGTACGCCATGGCATGGTCCGGCCCAGTTCGACCTTTATCGGAGACCACCATGACCGAACTCGGCCTTCGCCCGTTGCTGCCGACGCTTTTCCAGCTCGCCGAATGCCCGGTCTATGACGCTTTGGCGGGCCGCCTGCTTTTCTGCGACATACTGAAGGGCGACATCCACGCGGTCGAGCTTGCGACCGGTGCGCATCGCTCCTGGTCGTTCCCCTCGCTGGTCGCTTCCTTCGGGCTGACCGAGGGGGGTAAGTTCGTGGTGGCGTTGAAGCACAGCGTCGTGCTGTTCGATCCCGAAAATGGCGAGAGCCGTCTCCTCGCCGAGGTTGGCGCCGACAAGCCCACAGCGCGGCTGAATGACGGCAAGGTCGGGCCGGACGGCGCCTTCTGGGTCGGTTCGATCAACGAGGCGCCCGACAAGGCGCCGATCGGCGCGCTCTACCGCATCGACGCTTCGGGAAAGGTCGAGACGAAAGTCGAAGGCATCAAGGCCTCGAACGGTCTCGCCTGGACCGCCGATGGCCGCACCATGTTCCTGTCCGATACGCGCGGCGTCTGGATCGACCGCTGGAATTTCGATCCGGCGACCGGAGCGATGTCGGGCCGCACCCGCATCGCCGAGCCGGACGATGCCGGCGGACGGCCGGATGGCGGGGCAACCGACATGGACGGCTTTTACTGGAGTGCCGGGATTTCGGCGGCGAAGCTCAATCGCTACGCGCCGGACGGCAAGCTCGTCGCCAGTTTCGCGGTGCCTGCCGCCGCCCCGACCATGCCGGCCTTCGGCGGCCCGGATGGCCGATCGCTCTTCGTCACCAGCCTCCGCGAAGGCCGCAGCGCCGAGCAACTTGCTGCCTATCCGCTGAGCGGCAGCGTCTTTGAGGGCCGAGCCCCGGTCGCCGGCGTGCCGGCCTTCCGCTTCAAGGATCGTTGACGTCCATCCCTCGAAGCGACGAGATAGAAAGCCGGCCAATAAAAAAGGGCAAAGCCCGAGAGCTTTGCCCTTTGTCAGTTCGCGTCCTACCCCTCTAAGCCGGGCTTTTCGCCCGATTGGCTTATCGAACTCTTTTATGAGACCGGCGGCAGCAGCCTTTCGGCGCGCCAGAGGGGGCTTCCTCCCAAGACTTAGACCGCGATGCCTTTTGCCGGGACCGTGCTTGTTCGCCAGCCCCATTCTTATGGTGACGGACGTTATCCAAAGGCGGAACACTTGTCATCAATTTGTGCAGCGTCAGCACATTTTTTTTGCGTCAGTATGACTGACCTTAGCGGCCGATGATCGCGATCTTCGGTGAGGCAGAACAGCCATCGCTTGACCTTGCCGCAGAAAGGCGGCTGCGCCCGACGATCTGGCGCCGCGTCGCCCTTGCCTTTTCGTTCGTCTATGGCTTGATGGCGGCCCAATCGACTCTCCCGGCGTTTCCCGTCCGGCTTTTTCTGCGGAGCTTCCTGCCGATGCGACTTTCCCGCTATTTCCTGCCGATCCTGCGCGAGACCCCGAAGGAGGCGGAGATCGTTTCGCATCGGTTGATGCTGCGCGCCGGCATGCTGCGCCAGCAGGGCGCCGGCATCTATTCATGGCTGCCGCTCGGCAAGAAAGTTCTGGCGAAGATCGAACAGATCGTGCGTGAGGAACAGAACCGCGCCGGTGCCGTCGAGATCCTGATGCCGACGCTGCAATCGGCCGAGCTGTGGCGCGAAAGCGGGCGCTATGACGACTATGGCAAGGAGATGCTGCGCATCGAGGATCGGCAGGAGCGCGAGATGCTCTACGGCCCGACGAACGAGGAGATGGTCACCGACATCTTCCGTTCTTATGTGCGTTCCTACAAGGAACTGCCGCTCAACCTCTACCATATCCAGTGGAAGTTCCGCGACGAGTTGCGCCCCCGATTCGGCGTCATGCGCGGTCGCGAATTCCTGATGAAGGACGCCTATTCCTTCGACATCGACGAGGCGGCGGCGCGGCGTGCCTATAATCGCATGTTCGTCGCCTATCTCCGCACCTTCGACCGGCTCGGTGTGAAGGCGATCCCGATGCGCGCCGATTCGGGCCCGATCGGCGGCGACGCCACGCATGAATTCATCGTCCTCGCCTCGACCGGCGAGAGCGCGGTGTTCCTCGACAAGGAAGCGCTCGACACCCCCGTTCCCGGCGCCGACACGGATTTCGAGGGCGATCTGACCCCGATCGTGACGGCCTGGACGACGAAATATGCCGCCACCTACGAAATGCACGACAAGGCCGCCTTCGAGGCGCTGCCGGAGGATCGGCGCATCGCGGCGCGCGGCATCGAGGTCGGGCAGGTGTTCTATTTCGGCACCAAATATTCGGAGCCGATGGGCGCCAAGGTCTCCGGCCCCGACGGGCAGGAGCATGCCGTCCATATGGGCTCCTATGGCATCGGCGTCTCGCGCCTCGTCGCCGCGATCATCGAGGCGAGCCATGATGAGGCCGGCATCATCTGGCCGGACAGCGTCGCGCCGTTCCATGTCGGCCTGATCAATCTGAAAGTCGGCGATGCCGCGACCGACGCCGCCTGCGCCGGGATTTATGAGCGCCTCGGGAATGCCGGAATTGACGTCCTATACGATGATGTCGATCAGCGCGCCGGCGCCAAGTTCGCCTCGATGGATCTCATCGGTCTGCCGTGGCAGCTCATCGTCGGCCCGAAGGGGCTCGCCAATGGCGAAGTCGAGCTGAAACGGCGCGCGACGGGCGAGCGCGAAACGCTTACACTCGACGCGGCGGTGAATCGCCTGATCGGCGGCTGACCGCCGGTCGGCGGCAGACGGCGCAGGACGCGCCGCGAAGAGGAACTTCATGGCGGAGCCGAACGGCACCAGACCCTTCTCGGCCTTCGAATGGATGCTCGCCGGGCGCTATCTGCGCGCGCGGCGAGGGCAGGCGGCGGTGTCGGTTATTGCCGCCCTTTCGTTTCTGGGCATTGTAATCGGGGTGGCAACGCTCATCACGGTGATGTCGGTGTTAAACGGCTTTCGAGCCGAATTGATCGTTAAGATACTCGGCATCAACGGCCATATTATCCTGAACCCAATCGACACGCCGCTGACTGATTTCGCCGACGTCGCAACACGCGTTTCGATGGTGAAGGGTGTCAAGTCAGCAATCCCCTTCGTCGAAGGTCAGGTGCTCGCATCAGGGTCCAATGCGTCGACGGGAGCGCTCGTGCGCGCTGTCCGCGCTGATGATTTGCCGAGCATTCCAAGCCTGTCGAAGAATATTCGGCAGGGGACCTTGGACGGGTTCGATACGGCTGGCGGTGTCGCCATCGGGACGAGGCTAGCGACTCAGCTCGGCCTCACGATCGGTGACAAGATTACGCTGCTCTCCCCCCGTGGCGCGATCACGCCGATGGGTGTCACACCACGGGTCAAAGCTTATCCGGTCGTGGCGATCTTCGAGATCGGCATGTCCGAATATGACTCCTCCTTCGTGTTCATGCCGTTCACGGAAGCGCAGGCTTATTTCAACGTCGACGACAGAGCATCCGGCATCGAGATATACCTCGACGACGCCGAGATGACCGGCGCGCTGAGGCCCGAGATCGAGACCGCGGCCGGCCGGCAGGTCTTCCTGACCGATTGGCGCCAGCGAAGCATGACCTTCTTCTCGGCGCTCGAGGTCGAGCGAACGATGATGTTCATGATCCTGACGATGATTGTGCTCGTCGCGGCACTCAACATCATCTCCGGCCTCACCATGCTGGTGAAGGACAAGGGCCACGACATCGCCATCCTGCGCACCATGGGCGCGACTCGAGGCGCAATCTTGCGCGTCTTCTTTATAACTGGTGCTACCATCGGCACGCTCGGCACGCTCTTCGGCGTCTTGCTCGGCATGCTGATCTGCGCCTATGTCGAGCCGATCCGTCAGTTCTTCTCCTGGCTGACGCGCACGGAACTCTTCTCGCCAGAACTCTATTTCCTGTCCCAATTGCCGGCCAAGGTGAACCCCGGCGAGGTCGTGGTGATCGTGGCCATTTCCCTTGTCCTCTCCTATCTCGCCACGATCTTCCCGGCCTGGCGCGCCGCACGGCTCGATCCGGTGGAGGCTCTGCGTTACGAATGAGCGAACTCGCCGCAGAGAACTATGAGGCCATGGCCGCCGGCCCGCCGCCGGTGCTGCGTCTTGCCGGGATCGAGCGCCGCTTCAAGGAAGGGGCGGGCGAACTCGCCATCCTCCAGGGCGCCGATCTTTCCGTCTATGCCGGCGAGATCGTCGCGCTGGTAGCGCCCTCCGGCGCCGGCAAGTCGACGCTGCTGCATGTCGCCGGCCTCCTGGAAAAGCCGGATGCCGGCGAGGTCCTGATCGACGGCAAGCCGGTCGGCGCGGCGGGCGATGCCGAGCGCACGGCGATCCGCCGCAGCCAGATCGGTTTCGTCTACCAGTTTCACCATTTGCTGCCCGAATTCACGGCGCTTGAGAACGTCATGATGCCGCAACTGATCCGCGGCCTCTCCAAGCGCGAGGCGGCCAAAAGGGCAGGGGATCTGCTCTCCTATATGCGGCTCGCCGAGCGCGGCCATCACCGCCCGTCCGAGCTTTCCGGCGGCGAGCAGCAGCGCGTCGCGATCGCCAGGGCCGTCGCCAATGCGCCGCGCATCCTGCTCGCCGACGAGCCGACCGGCAATCTCGACCCAACGACGGCACATTACGTCTTCGACGCGCTGTCGGCCCTCGTCCGCGCCTCGGG
This sequence comes from Kaistia algarum, assembly GCF_026343945.1. Lineage (NCBI taxonomy): Bacteria > Pseudomonadati > Pseudomonadota > Alphaproteobacteria > Hyphomicrobiales > Kaistiaceae > Kaistia > Kaistia algarum. The sequence continues at coordinate 892,426 of NZ_JAPKNJ010000002.1, read as the reverse complement.
CCTCGCGGCGTTGATCGTCACCCACAATATGGACCTCGCCGAGCGCATGGACCGGCGGATCACGCTGGCCGGCGGCCAGGTCGTCGAGCTTTGAAGCGCTTTCGAGAGAAGCGGGCTCCGGCTCGCGTGAAGAAAGCGCCGACAAGCCAAGGGCTGAGGGCATAGGAATGGCGCTGTCGACCGAGGAAAAGCTGCTGATCGAGGCGCGGGTCACGAATGAGGGCCCGGACGTCGCCGTCGCCTATCTGTTCTGGTTCTTCCTCGGCTGGGTCTCGGCCCACCGCTTCTACCTCGGCCGCACGACCTCGGCGATCCTGCAGATCCTTTCCTATTTCATCATCATCGGCTTCATCTGGTGGCTGATCGACCTCTTCCTCATCCCCGGCATGGTCCGCGACAGGCAGCAGGCACTGAGGGAACGATACGCGGCGCACGGGCTGTAGGGACGCAACGCTTTCGCCGGTGATGGCCACCGGGCCCTGGCGACGTATGGACGCCGCCCGCATCGGGCAGGGCCTGTTCGATGCGCCTCCGCGGAGGCATCGGTCCCACGAGGGCTGGAAGGGGAAAACCGCGCTGCGTAACGTCGGAAGCGGTCGAATCGTGGATAATTTCTGAAAGAAACGGGAGGCAAAGATGTTTCGCTGGGGTGTTCTGTCGACGGCTCTCATTGCCCGGGAGCAGATGATTCCGGGTATCCAGCAATCGGGCAATGGCGTCCTCCAGGCGATCGCCAGCCGCGACGAGGCGCGCGCTCGCGAACTCGCCGATCGCACCGGCGCGCCGCTGGCGTTCGGTTCCTATGACGCGCTGCTCGCTTCCGACGCGGTCGACGGGGTCTATATCCCGCTGCCGACCTCCCAGCATGTCGAATGGGCGATCCGCGCCGCCGACGCGGGCAAGCATGTGCTGGTCGAGAAACCGCTGGCGCTGAAGGCTGAGGATATCGGCGCGGTGATCGAGGCGCGCGAGCGCAACGGCGTGCTGATCAGCGAGGCCTTCATGGTCGTGCACCATCCGCAATGGATCAAGGTGCAGGAGCTCGTCGGCTCCGGCGCGATCGGGCGGCTGCGCCACGTCCAGGGCGCCTTTTCCTACTTCCTCACCGATCCGACCAACATGCGGAACATCCCAGAGCTCGGCGGCGGCGGTCTGCCCGATATCGGCGTCTACCCGACCGTCTCGACCCGCTTCGTGTCGGGCAAGGAGCCGAAGCGGCTGCGCGCCACGGTCGAGCGCGACCAGACTTTCGGCACGGATATCTATTCGGTCGTCAACGCCGATTTCGGCGATTTCGACCTCTCCTTCTACATCGGAACGCAACTCGCGGCCCGCCAGCTCATGGTCTTCCACGGCGACGAGGGCTTTATCGAGGTCCGCTCGCCCTTCAATGCCGGCCTCTATGACGACCACCGGATCGAGTGGCACAACAGATCGCATGACGAGGCCCGCATCCTGCGCTTCCCCGGCACCCATCAATACCGCCTCGAAGCCGAGGCCTTCGTGCGCGCGGCGCGCGGCGAGACCCAGCGCATCTTCACGCTCGAGGATTCGGTGAAGAACCAGCGCGTGATCGACGCGATCTATGCAAGCGCCGACGCGGGCGGCTGGGTGGAGGTGTAGAACGCGGCCGATCCCGGCGCCGTTACGCGCAGGCGCGCTGTCGCTCCATGTCGTCTCGCACGACCCCACCCATCAGGTCACGGCGCACAAGCTGCCGCCAGCCATGACGGGGGGCGACGCGGATCGGCTGGGGACGGTGGAAGTCATCGCCGAACGGATCGACGCGCGGTCGCGAAAGCAAGGAGAGCGCGGGCCGTACAAAAAGCGCCTAGGAGAGTAGGCGGGACTCGAACCCGCGTCCTCTCGCTTAGCAGGCGGGCGCTCTATCCACCTGAGCTACCACTGCAACAGCCTTTCGAGGCAGGTCGTGTTCGCACGACGCAGCAACTATAGCGCGAGTCTACTAGAATTCCAAACTGAGACACTACCCCTAAATCCCGGCTGTTGACGAAAAGAACAAAACATGAACATATGGGGATATCGATGTGAATTCAGGGGATAAGCCGATGTCGATCTTGCTTCGCGATGCCGCCGCTCTCGTCGTTCTCGCTTCGTTTGTGGCGACCGTTACGCTCTGGTCGGATCTCGTCGCCCGCCTCGTCTGAGCTGCGTCTTCCGTTCTCCACAGGCGACGATGGGCCACGGCGTTGGCCGTGGACTATGGAGCGTCTGGGCGGGAGAATGGGGCACTAGGCGGCCCCCGAGTCGGGCGGGCGCGGCGGGAGACGAGCCATGGGCAGTGCGGAGCGGGCCGGGATCGTATCGAAGGTCGGCTTCGTGCATCTTCGCGTCCATTCGGCCTATTCGCTGCTCGAAGGGGCGCTGCCTCTCAAGAAGCTGACCAAGCTGGCGCTTGCCGACCAGATGCCGGCCCTGGCGCTGACCGATACCGGCAATCTCTTCGGTGCGCTGGAATTCTCGGAAAAGATGGTCGAGATCGGCATTCAGCCGATCATCGGCTGCCAGATGGCTGTCGCCTTTGACGATGGCTTCGAGCCGGGGCGGCGCGGCGCCTCTGCCGGGCGGCAACTTGCCGATCTCGTGCTGATCGCCGCCAGCGAGGCGGGCTATTGGAACCTCGTCCGTCTGGTTTCGCTTTCCTTCATGGAGAGCGAGGCGATCGACAAGCCGAATATCTCCTTTGCCGCGCTGGAGGCGGCAAGTGAGGGGTTGATCGTGCTGACCGGCGGCGCCAACGGGCCGGTCGACCAGGCGATCCGTGCCGGGCAGGGCGCTTTTGCCGGCGAGCGTCTTTCCCGCCTCGCTGCTTTGTTCGGCGACCGCCTCTATGTCGAATTACAGCGCCACGGCACGCCGGACGAGGCGCGCCATGAGAGCGAACTTCTGACGCTCGCCTATGGCATGGGCCTGCCGCTGGTCGCGACCAACGAAGCGTTTTTCCCGGCGCGGGGCGACTATGAGGCGCATGACGCGCTGATCGCGATCGCCGAGGGCGCTGTGATCGCCGAGGAGAAGCGCCGCCGGCTGACGGCGGAGCATTATTTCAAGACCCGCGCCGAGATGATCGCGCTGTTTGCCGATCTGCCTGAGGCGACGGCGAATTCGGTCGAGATCGCGATGCGATGCCGCTACCGGCCGATGAAGCGCAAGCCGATCCTGCCGCGCTTCGCTGGCGCCGATGCCGAGCCGGAGGCGGCCGAGGCCGCGGAGATCGAGGCGCTGCGGCTGGCCGCGCGCGGCGGTCTGGATCGTCGGCTCGAGCGCCACGGCCTCGCGCCGGGCCTCTCGGACAAGGATTATCGGGACCGGCTCGAATTCGAGCTCTCGGTCATCGAGAAGATGAAGTTTCCGGGCTATTTCCTCATCGTCGCCGACTTCATCCAATGGGCGAAATCGCAGGGGATTCCCGTCGGCCCGGGGCGTGGCTCGGGCGCCGGCTCGCTGGTCGCCTGGTCGCTGACCATTACCGATCTCGACCCGATGCGCTTCGCCTTGCTGTTCGAGCGCTTCCTCAATCCCGAGCGCGTCTCGATGCCGGATTTCGACATCGACTTCTGCCAGGACCGGCGCGACGAGGTCATCGACTACGTCCAGCAGAAATATGGCCGCGATCAGGTCGCGCAGATCATCACGTTTGGAACGCTCCAGGCGCGTGCCGTGCTGCGCGACGTCGGCCGCGTGCTGCAGATGCCCTATGGCCAGGTCGATCGGCTGTGCAAATTGGTGCCGCAGAATCCGGCCAATCCGGTTTCGCTCGACAAGGCGATCGAGGACGAGCCGCGCCTGCGCGCCGCCCGCGATGAGGAACCGATCGTGGCGCGCCTGCTCGACATGGCGCAGAAGCTCGAGGGCCTCTATCGCCATGCCTCGACCCACGCCGCCGGCATCGTGATCGGCGACCGAAGGCTCGACGCGCTGGTGCCGCTCTACCGGGATCCGCGCTCGAACATGCCGGTCACCCAGTTCAACATGAAATGGGTCGAAAGCGCCGGCCTGGTCAAGTTCGACTTCCTCGGCCTGAAGACGCTGACGGTCCTCGAAACCGCTGTAAAACTCGTCGCCAAGCGCGGGATTGGACTCGATCTTTCGGCTTTGCCGCTCGACGACAAGCCGACCTATGAGATGCTCCAGCGCGGCGAGACGGTGGGCGTGTTCCAGCTGGAAAGCCAGGGCATGCGCAAGGCGCTGGTCGGCATGAAGCCGGACCGTTTCGAGGACATCATCGCCCTCGTCGCGCTCTATCGCCCCGGTCCGATGGACAATATCCCGGTCTATAATGCGCGCAAGCATGGCGAGGAGAAGCCGGATTACCTTCACCCCAAGCTGGAAATGGTGCTGAAGGAGACGCACGGCGTCATCATCTACCAGGAACAGGTGATGCAGATCGCGCAGATTCTCTCCGGCTATTCGCTCGGCGAAGCCGATCTGCTGCGCCGCGCCATGGGCAAGAAGATTAAGGCGGAGATGGATGCGCAGCGCGCCCGCTTCGTCGAGGGCGCGGTTCGCGAGGGCCTGACCCAGGACCACGCCGACATGATCTTCGATCTGCTGGCGAAGTTTGCCGATTACGGCTTCAACAAGAGCCACGCAGCGGCCTATGCGCTGGTCGCCTATCAGACGGCCTATCTGAAGGCGAACTATCCGACCGAGTTCCTTGCCGCGTCGATGACTCTCGACATGGGCAACACCGACAAGGTCAATGATTTCCGCCGCGATGCGATGCGGCTCGGCATCAAGGTCGATCTGCCGTCGGTAAACCGATCGGGCGCCGTCTTCGACGTCGAGGCGGGCCGCATCCTCTATTCGCTGGCCGCGGTGAAGGGTGTGGGTGCGCAGGCGGTCGAGCATCTGGTCGAGGCGCGGGCCGAGCGGCCGTTCCGTGACTTGTCGGATTTCGCCGCCCGCATCAACCCGAAGATCCTCAACAAGCGCACGCTGGAAAGCCTCATCGCGGCCGGCGCGCTCGACGATCTGGAGCCCGACCGCGCCCGCGTCACGGCCGGCGTCGACCGGATCATGGGCCTCGGCGCCCGCCGCGTCGAGGGCGCCGCGCTCGGGCAGGATGAATTGTTCGGCGGGGGCGGGGGGGAAGCCGAGAAGCTCGTTCTCGCGCCGGCCGAGCCCTGGCTCCCGGCGGAAAAGCTGCAGCGTGAATTCGCGGTGGTCGGCTTCTATCTGTCGGCGCATCCGCTCGATGAATATGCCCCGGTGCTGAAGCGGCTGCGCGTCCAGAACTGGGCCGATTTTTCCGAGGCCGTGCATCGCGGCGCCGCTGCAGGGCGTCTCGCCGGTACGGTGACGGCGCGGCAGGAGCGCAAGACCAAGACCGGCAACCGGATGGGCATCGTCCAGTTCTCCGACCCGACCGGACAGTTCGAGGCGATCCTCTTTTCCGAGGCGCTGAACGAGTTTCGCGACGTGCTGGAGCCCGGCCTCTCGGTAGTCGTGCAGGTTGCCGCCGAGGATCGGCCGGAGGGCATCAGCGTGCGCATCGTCTCGGTCAAGCCGCTCGACGCCATGGCGACGGGGCTGAAGCAATTGCGCGTCTTCCTGCGCGGCGAGGCGCCGCTGCCAAGCCTCGACCGCCATCTGCCGCGCGGCGGCGACGGCGATGTCAGCCTCGTCCTGCTGCTGGATGGCGGCCAGCGCGAAGTCGAGGTCCAACTCCCGGGCCGCTACGCGCTATCACCGCAACTGGCCAGCGCGCTGCGCGCGGTCGGTGGCATTGAGCATGTCGAACTGGTCTAGGCGGCCTCAATAGCTCGTCGGCAGCAATTGCGCCGCGGCATAGAGACCGACCGGCACATAGAGCACCGTGCCAAGCATCTGGACGCGCCGGGAGCCGGCAAAGACCAGGATCGGCAGCAGGCCGAGCGCGAGGTTGAGAAACGTCGCCGCCGAAAGGACGGGCGTGCCCCAGAAGAGAAGGTTGATGAGGAGGGCAAGACCATTGAAGACGGCCACCGCGATGAGGCTCCAGCGGCCGTCAGCCTCGAAATAGCGGCGAAGGCTCTCCCCTTCGGCGATTTCGGAAGGTGGCAGGATCAGCGCCGCGGCCAGGAACAGAGCGAGCACCAGCCCGACCAGCAACAGGAAGCTGCCAAATGTCCATTTCGGCATCATGGTCGCCAGTTCCTCGAGGCTCCACCAGAAGGTGATCTGCTGCAGGAAGATGAAGCCGGCCCAGACGAGCGGGATCCAGTCGATCTCGGCGCGGCGGCGGGCGCGAAACACCGCCGCCCCCGAGGTCAGCAGCCGTGCAACCCCGAGCCCGAGGATCATCGAGAAGACGACGGCGATCCAACGAAACGTGTCCAAATGAGGCTCCCCGCACGAAAGGCCGGAGGAGCATAGCGGCGAGGCGGCGCGGCCGCCATGGCGCGCCGATGCTCCTGGGCCAGGGACGCGATGGCTGTCGAGAGCCGCCGAGCGTGGCTGGTGATGGCTCGGTCTAGTCCTGGCGCGCAGGGTCGGAGCCGCGGAAGCGGCCTTGGCACCCGTCGTCGGTCTCGCTCTCAGAAACAATGCGGATTCCCTCCCCCTTGCGGGGAGGGGTAGGGAGGGCGTACCGGCGAGGTCTCTCCGGAAATTGCCTTGCTTTGTCTGCCACCCACTCCCGGCACCGGAGCCGGTACCCCCACCCCGACCCTCCCCGAAAGGGGGAGGGAGAAGGAGGGACGGTTCCGGCTTGTCGACGCCTCCGAAAAGAAATCTGTCCCCGCATACCACAACCTGGAGTATAGTCCGGTTGTCTCCGCCCATCGAAGAGGGCGAACCGGTCGTTCCGCGGCGCGGGCGGGGATGTGGCGGGCCGGCTGGCGAGGTGTAACGAGCCTTCACCTTCCGGCGGCTGAAGCGAGATGCGCCTGTCCCGTGACGTCGGGACAGCGGCGGCGTTCGGATCGGACAAGGGTTCGGGCGCGGAATTCGTCGCCAGGCGGCCGAAGGCAAAGCAACGCCCAGGGTCCATTTCGCGAGGCTGGAACACCTGCCGCGCGCGGGGCGCCGGACCGCCGGAGAGAAGCGGTCGGAGCAACCCACTCCATTCAATCTTACGCCGGCGCGCCGCTCCTGCGCCGACGCCCGGCCGCCCCGCGCGACCTCTTCGATTGTCTCAAGACCCGCGGCCACCGGCCGGCGGGGAGATCGGTGCTGCGGCGGACGATTCGGCTGAGTGTTTTCGGAGATTGCCGGCTCTGCGGGCATAGGCCTTGCGCAGGAGGTTGCGGGACGGGACTTCGAAGAACCGCCAGAGCAGGGCGGATACGATTAACAAGGTGGCGAAATACAGCGGCACCAACGCCATAGGCGACAACCCTTCAAACCATCCGATATGCACCGCATAGGACCGCAGCAGGATCTGGTGGATCATGTAAATCGAGAACGAAATCTCGCCGAGCAGCACGAGCGGCTTCTTCAGCAGCATCGCGGACAACCAGCCTTTCTGGAAGGCGAAGACGAGAATGAGGAGGGCCGTCGAAAGGCATATGCCCCCGCCATGAATGATCCAGACGGCAGCGGAAGGACTGATGTTCTGGAACACCCAGATGGCCATCGGCTGGATGAGCCATGCGTTCGCGGCGAACAGCAGCAGAACGGCGACTTCCATGGCGGTCGCAATGCGTCGGCCGGGCTGCCATCCGGAGCGAAGCCGGTTGAACAGCAGCGCGATGCACATGCCGAGCACAAATTCGAACAATCGGGCCAGCGGGTTGATGTAAAGCAGTCCCGCCGTGCTGATCTGGTCGTTGGCGACCTCGCGCGGATCCAGTCCCATGGCATCGCCCAGCATGCAGAGGGCGACGACCGGTAGGGCACTCAGGATGAGCTTGTAGTGCCAGCTGCGCTCAAACCGTATGACGAGGAGCAGGAAGGCGACGTAGAAGAACATCTCGGCAGAGATCGTCCAACTGACGCCATTGAACGACCAGAAGTAGCTTTGTGCCGGTACCCAAGCCTGCAACAGCAGCAAATTCAAGCCGCCGACAAACGGGCTCTTCTGCTCGGCTCCATAGCTTCCGGGATTTCCGTCCAGCAACAGGAACAGCAGGGCAAAGGTCAGCCAGTGCAGCGGATAGATCCGGGCCACGCGGGCGGCCAGATAGGATTTGCGATCGGCGGCGCCCTGCAGGCTGCCATAGACGAAGAACATCACGAAGCCCGACAGGACGAAGAAGAAGGAGACGCCATTGTCGAGTGGCAGGCGGCTCAGGAACGGCGTCGTGAAGCCGAAATCGCGCAGATGGTGGATGACGATCGCGATCGCCGCGAAGAACCGCAGCGACGTCAGCGTGTCGATCCTTGGATCCGTCGAGCGGATCTCGGCCGGTGCAGGCGGCAACGAACTCATGCAGCCATCGTCCCGCAACGCTGCGACATTGAAATTGCCCTTCCCCGGCGGGCAGGCGGTTCGGCCGAATTCGGAAGCCCTCCGCCTCGAAGCCACGATGAGGAGCGGCGCCTGGAACGTCAAGCTTGCCCTTTCGCCCCCGCCCGACTATAAGGCGCGCATTCCACACGTGGGGCTCGGGCTCCGGCGGCGCTTTGCGTTCGTCGAAACCCACCGGTGCCGGATTTCCATCCGGCTTTCCCCGCGGAGGCTAACCGGTAAAGGACGATAAAGAATGGCAGTTCCTGATTTCTCCATGCGCCAGCTTCTCGAAGCCGGCGTTCATTTCGGTCACCAGAAGCACCGCTGGAATCCGAAGATGGCGCCGTATCTCTATGGCGTGCGCAACAACATCCACATCATCGACCTCGCGCAGACGGTTCCGCTGCTGCATCGCGCCCTGCAGGCCGTGAGCGACACGGTCGCTGGCGGCGGCCGCGTGCTGTTCGTCGGCACCAAGCGCCAGGCTTCCGATCCGGTCGCGGATGCGGCGAAGCGTTGCGCGCAGTATTATGTGAATTCCCGCTGGCTCGGCGGCATGCTGACCAACTGGAAGACGATCTCGCATTCGATCCAGCGCCTGCGTCACCTCGACGAACTGCTGTCCTCGGACGTGCAGGGCCTGACGAAGAAGGAGCGTCTGACGCTGTCGCGCGAGCGCGACAAGCTCGAGAACGCCCTCGGCGGTATCAAGGACATGGGCGGCATTCCCGACCTTCTCTTCGTGATCGACACCAACAAGGAGGCGCTCGCCATCCAGGAGGCGCGCCGCCTCCACATCCCGGTCGCCGCGATCATCGATTCGAATTCGGATCCGGACGGCATCAACTATCCGATCCCCGGCAATGACGACGCCGGCCGTGCACTGACGCTGTATGGCGATCTGATCGCCCGCGCCGCGCTCGACGGCATCTCGCGTGCGTCCGGCCATGCGGGCATCGATCTCGGCGCGCAGGAAGACGTCTATGAGGACGTCCTTCCCGCCGAGGAGATCCCGGCTGAAGAAGTTCCGGCCGACCAGGCGACAGCCGCCTGATAGGCAGAGGCTGCGCCGCCCGGGGCGGCGCTTCCCGATCGTACATCACGCAGCCGGGCGCCTGACGCCCGGCTGTTTGTTAAAGAGAGAGAAACGAGGCAGACGATGACCATTTCCGCTTCGATGGTGAAGGACCTGCGCGAAAAGACCGGCGCGGGCATGATGGATTGCAAGGCGGCCCTGTCGGAGACGGCGGGCGATATCGAGGCCGCCATCGACTGGCTGCGCACCAAGGGCCTCGCCAAGGCCGCCAAGAAGGCCGGCCGCGTTGCAGCCGAAGGCCTGATCGGCGTTGCCTCCGTCGACGGCAAGGCCGTCGTCGTCGAACTCAATTCCGAGACCGATTTCGTGGCGCGCAATGCCGAGTTCCAGCAGCTCGTCCTGAACGTCGCCAAGGCGGCGCTGGGCACCGACGGGACGCTCGAATCCGTAGCGGCGGCGACGCATCCCGCGTCCGGCAAGTCCGTCGCCGATACGATCACCGAGGCGGTGGCGACGATCGGCGAGAACATGAATTTGCGCCGCACGGCGAGCCTCGCCGTCTCGAACGGCGTGGTCGCGACCTATGTCCATTCGGCGACCGCTCCCGGCCTCGGCAAGATCGGCGTGCTCGTCGGCCTCGAATCGACGGGCGACAAGGACAAGCTGCTGGCGCTCGGCCGGCAGATCGCCATGCACATCGCCGCGACCAATCCGCTGGCGCTGAAGACCGAGGAACTCGACCCGGCCGTGGTGGCGCGCGAGCGCGCCGTCTATGCCGACCAGGCGCGCGAATCGGGCAAGCCCGAAGCGATCATCGAGAAGATGGTCGAGGGCCGCGTCCGCAAGTTCTATGAGGAAGTCGTCCTGCTCTCGCAGGCTTTCGTCATCAATCCCGACCTGACGGTCGAGAAGGCGGTCAAGGCGGCGGAAGCCGATGTCGGTGCGCCGATACAGCTGACGGGCTTCGCGATCTTCCGTCTCGGCGACGGCGTCGAGAAGGAAGAGACCGATTTCGCGGCCGAGGTTGCTGCCGCTGCGGGCAAGAAATAAGCTTCTGAACGAACGCTTTAACACCTTTCGCAAGGGCGCCGGGATGACATTCCGGCGCCCTTCGTGTATCGGGATGCGCCCAGTTTCAATCGCAGGAGAACCCCATGGCGGCGCCGGCCCTCTATCGACGTGTGCTGCTCAAGGTCTCGGGCGAAGCGCTGCTCGGATCGCAGCCTTTCGGCATCGACGAGGCCATGGTGGGCCGCATCGCCGGTGAGATCGGCGAGGCGGTGGCTCTCGGCGTCGAAGTCGGGCTGGTTGTCGGCGGCGGCAACATCTTCCGCGGCATGTCGATCGCGAATGCGGGCGGCAACCGCGTCGCCGGCGACCATATGGGCATGCTCGCGACGGTCATGAACGCGATCGGCCTGCATGAGGGGCTGGAGCGACAGGGGATCTCGTCGCGCATCTTCTCGGCAGTGCCCATGCCGACCATCTGCGAGACCTTCTCGCAGCAGCGCGCCGAACGGGCGCTGAAGCGCGGCCGTGTTGTCCTGTTCGCAGGCGGCACGGGCAACCCTTTCTTCACGACGGATTCGGGTGCGGCGCTGCGCGCTGCCGAAATGGGCTGCGACGCCATTTTGAAGGGTACCAATGTCGACGGCGTCTATTCTGCCGACCCGAAGAAAGACCCCAATGCGGTGCGATTCGATCGCATATCGCATGCCGAGGTACTGGGCCGGGGCTTGCAGGTCATGGATGCCGCCGCCGTGGCGCTTGCCCGTGACAATCATATTCCGCTAATCGTGTTCTCGATCAAGGAGCCGGGCGCGTTTGTCGACGTGTTGTGCGGCAGGGGCCGCGCTACGGTCATCGCCGACGAATAGCTGCCGACGCTCGTCCGCCCGCGGGCGCAAGAAGAAGAGGAAGTCATGAATCTGGACGATCTGAGCCGCCGCATGAACGGCGCCATCACCGCGTTCAAGGGCGAACTCGCCGGGTTGCGCACCGGTCGCGCCTCTTCGAGCATGCTCGACCCGATCACGGTCAACGTCTATGGCTCGACCATGCCGCTGAACCAGCTCGCCACCGTCAACGTGCCCGAGCCGAGAATGATCACGGTCCAGGTCTGGGACCGGGGAACGGCGCAGGCGGTCGAGAAGGCGATCCGGGAATCGAGCCTTGGGCTCAATCCGATCGTCGAGGGTGCCGTGTTCCGCATCCCGATCCCTGAGCTCAACACGGAGCGCCGCAAGGAATTCGTCAAGGTCGCGCATAAATATGCCGAGGGCGCGCGCGTTGCCATTCGCCATGTGCGCCGCGACGGCATGGACATGCTGAAGAAGAGCGAAGCCGACGGCCTCGGCGAGGACGAGTCGCGCCGCCTGACCGACCGGATCCAGAAGCTGACCGACGAGTCGATTGCCGAGATCGAAACGATTCTTGCCGCAAAAGAGGCGGAGATTCTCCAGGTCTAGGCAGGCATTGGCGACAGGACAGGGCCCGTGAGCTCCAAAGCCGACGAATTGGGCGCAGGGATCATGGCGGCGCCGGCCGATAGCGCCGTCGCGGCGCCGAAGATTCCGCGTCATGTCGCCATCATCATGGACGGCAATGGCCGCTGGGCGCAGGGCAGGGGACTGTCGCGCACCGAGGGCCATCGGCGCGGCATGGAGGCGGTGCGGGCCGCAGTAGAGGCCTCGCGCGAATTCGGCGTCGGCTATTTGACGCTGTTCTCCTTCTCGTCGGAAAACTGGGCTCGCCCGCCGCTGGAGGTTCAGTTCCTGTTCGGTCTGCTGCGTCTGTTTATCCAGCGCGACCTCGCCGATCTCCATCGCAACAATGTTCGCGTTCGCGTCATCGGAAACCGTATAGCTCTCGCCGCCGATATCCGCTCGCTGCTCGATCAGGCCGAGACGCTGACCGCCGCCAATACCGGCCTTTGCCTCGTCATCGCCTTCAACTACGGCGCCCGCGAGGAGATCGCCCGCGCCGTCCGGTCGCTAGCCCAGGATGTCGCTGCCGGCCGGATCAAGGCGGAGGCGATCGACGAGGCGGCCCTCGCGTCGCGGCTCGATACGGCCTTCATGCCGGATCCCGACCTCGTCATCCGCACCAGCGGCGAAATGCGGCTGTCGAACTTCCTGCTCTGGCAGGCGGCCTATTCGGAATTGCTGTTCATGCCGCTCTACTGGCCGGATTTCGACCGCGCCGCCTTCGTCGAGGCGCTCGAACAATATGCACAGCGGGCGCGACGATTCGGCGGCCTCGCCGCCCGGAGGGGGGCTTGAAGGCCGCCGATCCGGCGCCGGAAAGCCCGCAAAAGCTGAACCGCAGCGATTTGCCGCTGCGCCTCGGCTCGTCCCTCGTGCTGATCCCGGTCGCTCTGTTCGGCGCCTGGTGGGGCGGCCTTCCGGCCTATGGCCTGGCGGCGCTCGTCGCCGCCATCGTGTTCGCGGAGTGGGCGCTGGTGATCGGCCGCTCCGAGCGTCTGCTGCCGGAAGATCCGGCCGTCCTTCTGACATTGGTCGCGATCGCCGCCGCGGCGCTGGTGGCGGGCCTCTGGACACCGGCGGCCGGGCTCGGCCTCGTCGGTCTATCCGTACTCGCCGCCGGTCTCATGGCGCGGTCGACCTGGCTGGCGGCCGGCGCGCTCTACGCCGGTCTGTTCGGCGTGGCGCTCGCAGCCATCCGCAGCGACGCCGTCTCGGGCCTCGACGCGGTGATCGTGCTGCTCGTGGTCGTCTGGGCCAGCGATTCCTTCGCCTATTTCGCCGGCCGGTCGATTGGTGGGCCGAAGCTATGGACGCGCGTCTCGCCGAAGAAGACCTGGTCTGGAGCCATCGGCGGGCTGACCGGCGGCGTGCTCCTGGCCCTGGCCGTGGCGCTTTGGCTCGGCGTGCCGTGGAGCGGCGGCCTCGTCGTCCTGCTGGTCCTGCTCTCGCTCGCCTCCCAGGCGGGAGATCTCGGCGAATCGGCGCTGAAGCGCCGCTTTGGCCGCAAGGATTCGAGCGCCATCATTCCCGGCCATGGCGGCATGATGGACCGCGTCGATGGCCTCGTTACCGCCAGCGGCCTCGCGCTGCTCGTCGGCTGGATGCATCAGGGATCGGACGCGATCGGCATGGGAATTCTGTTTTGGTGAAAAGCCCGGCCCCCGTCGATTCAAGGCGCCGGCAGTCGGCGGTCCGCACCGTGTCGATCTTCGGCGCAACCGGCTCCGTCGGAACCAGCGTCGCGGATGTCATCCTGCAGCGCCGGGGCGAGTTCGAGGTCGATGTCGTTACCGCCCGGAGCCGCGTCGAAGAACTGGCTGCCGTGGCGCGACGCCTTGGCGCGCGGCTGGCGGTGATCGACGACCCGTCAAGGCTTGATGCGCTGCGCGAAGCGCTCGCCGGCAGTGGCATCGAGGCGGCGGCCGGGTCGGCAGCGATGATCGAGGCGGCATCTCGTCCGGTCGATCTGGTGGTCGCCGCCGTCGTCGGCGCCGCCGGTCTGGCGCCGGCACTCGCGGCCGTCGAGGCGGGGATCGACGTGGCGCTCGCCAACAAGGAATGTCTCGTCTGTGCGGGCGAATTGTTCATGGCGCGGGCCGAGGCGGCGGGCATCCGCATCCTCCCGGTCGATTCGGAACACAATGCGATTTTCCAGGCGCTGGAGGCGGAGAACGCCCAGGCGGTCGAGACCATCACGCTGACAGCCTCCGGCGGCCCGTTCCGCTCCTGGCCCGAAGAAGCGATGCGCCGCGCCACGATCGCGGATGCGCTGAAGCATCCGCGCTGGTCGATGGGACCGAAGATCACCATCGATTCGGCGACGATGATGAACAAGGGCCTCGAGGTGATAGAGGCGCATCATCTGTTCGCCGTCGAATCGGCGCGGCTCGACGTGCTCGTCCATCCGCAATCGGTGGTGCATGGCTTCATCACCTATTGCGACGGCTCCATCCTGGCTCAGCTCGGCGCGGCCGACATGCGCATCCCAATTGCGCATTGCCTCGGCTGGCCCTCGCGCGGCGCGGTGGCCACGCCCCGCCTCGATCTGGCCGCAGTCGGCAGCCTCACCTTTGAAAAGCCGGATTTGCAGCGCTTTCCTGCGCTGTCGCTTGCCCGTTACGCTTTGGAAAGTGGAAGCTGGGCTACCAATATATTGAATGCGGCCAATGAGGTCGCCGTCGATTCGTTTCTCGGGGGCGAGATCGCCTTTCTCGATATTGCATCGATCGTGGCAGAGTCGCTGGACGCGGCAGCGGGCTCGCTCGGCGGATCGGCCATCGCGTCGATCGACGCGGCCCTGGTGATGGATGCCGAGGGCCGCCGCATCGCGCGCGAGGCGATCGGGCACAGGCTCCGCATTCGGGTGGGTTAGATCCCCCTTCGGGCGGGAAGGCAGGAAGAGGTCAATCGTTCATGGAAGTCTTCGGGCAGATCGGACAATTCGGATCCGGAACCCTCGGTTATATCGTTCCCTTCCTCTTCGTCCTGACCCTGGTGGTCTTCGTGCACGAGCTGGGCCATTTCCTCGTCGCGCGCTGGTGCGGCGTCAAGGTCAAGGCGTTTTCGATCGGCTTTGGACCGGAGCTCTTCGGCTTCGACGATCGCCACGGCACGCGCTGGAAGCTGTCGGCCTTGCCGCTCGGCGGCTATGTCCGTTTTTCCGGCGATGAGGATGCCGCCAGCACGCCCGACCGCGCGGCAATCGAGGCTATGTCGGAGGAGGAGCGCCGGACGTCGTTCGCCGGCAAGTCCGTCTGGCAGCGCGCGGCGATCGTCGCTGCCGGCCCCGCGGCGAATTTCATTCTGGCGATTGCGATATTCGCCGGGATCTTCGCGCTCTACGGCCGTGAGGTAACGTCGGCCCGGGTCGACCAGATCGTTCCGGGCAGCGCCGCCGAACGGGCTGGCTTTAAGCCGGGCGACCTCGTGCTCTCCATCGACGGCTCGCCGATCGACAGCTTCAACGATCTGCAGCGAATCGTCTCGATGAATTCCGACGAGACGCTCCAGCTCGTCGTCCAGCGCGGCGATGGCCAGGTGAACCTCGTCGCGACGCCCGAGCGCAAGGAGGTCAAGGACCGATTCGGCAACATCTATAAGATGGGCCAGCTCGGCATCGGCCACGACGCCTCGGGCGGCAACGTCAAGGTCGAGCGATTCTCGGTTCCGCAGGCGATCGTCCTGGGCGCCGAGGAGACGTGGTCGGTCGTCGACCGGACCTTCACCTATATCGGGCGCCTGTTCACGGGCCGCGAATCGACCGACCAGCTGAGCGGAATGATCGGCGTCGCGCGCGCTTCGGGGCAGGTCGCGACGCTGGGATTCGTCGCGCTCGTCAATCTCGCGGCCATACTCTCGGTCAGCATCGGCCTGCTCAATCTCTTCCCGATTCCCATGCTCGATGGCGGGCATCTGATGTTCTATCTGGTCGAAGCTCTGCGCGGCCGTCCCCTCAGTGCGCGGGCCCAGGACATTGGTTTCCGCATAGGGCTTGCCGCTGTCGTGATGCTGATGATCTTCACGACTTGGAACGATATCATCCACTTGTCATCGCTATGAGCGTTCACTAGCGTTTCATGCGGCTATGCGATGGGATGCGTGGCGCGATGGCAACGGACGGTTAAATTAAGCCGTGGCAGACTGGAGCTCGGCTTGCGGGTCTCCGGAAAGCCTGCCACAAAGCAATTAGTCAGTCGGCCTTTCGGAGGCGAGTCCGCCTCGGGGAAGAAGGGCTTGGAAGTCGGAATCGAGAAGGGCGTCTGAACCCAATGAATTTCTTCAGGACTTTCACTCGGGGGGTCGTCCGTTCGGCCGTGGTTGCGGCAGCGGCATTCCTGTTGTTTAGCCAGATCTCCGTGCTGAGCGCGGGCCCGGCGCAGGCCGAGGTCGTCAGTTCGATTGTGGTGCAGGGCGGCCAGCGAATCGACGCTGAGACCGTCAAGAACTACGTGCTGATCAAGCCCGGCCAGAATTTCACTCCGAACGACATCAACGAGTCGATCAAGGCTCTCTATGCGACGGGCCTGTTTTCGGACGTCAAGATCGCGAAGCGGGGCAATTCCCTCGTCGTGACGGTCGCCGAGAACAATGTGGTCGGCAGCGTTCGTTTTGAAGGCAACAAGAAGCTCAAGGACGACATGCTGTCGGCCGTCATCGAGACGAAGCCGCGCGGAATCCTGAGTGATGCCAAGCTCCAGAGCGATGTCGAGCGCCTGAAGGAAGCCTACAAGCGCAACGGACGTGCCGAGGCGACGGTCGAGGTGCAGACGATCCCGCGCGACACGGGCCGTACCGATGTCGTCTTCAAGATCACCGAAGGCACGCGTACCGGAATTTCGAGCATCAACTTCGTCGGCAACAAGGCCTTCTCGTCCGGCCGCCTGCGCAATGTGATGACGATCAAGCGGACCGACTTCACCAGCTGGCTGTCGAAGCGCGACCAGTTCGACGAGGCTAAGCTGCAGGCCGATGAGGAGCTCATCCGCCGCATGTATATGCGCAACGGTTTCGCCGACTTCCGCATCGTCAACACCGATGTCGCGTTCGACGAAGTGAAGAACCGCTACAACATCACGATCACGATCGAAGAAGGCCCTCGCTACACATTCGGTAGCGTGCAGGTGGACTCGTCGATCGCCAGCGTCGTGCCGGCCAGTCTGATGCCTTATGTGCAGACGAAGTCGGGCAAGGTCTTCAACGCCGATCTGGTGCAGAAGTCGACGGAGAAGGTGAGCCTCGCGCTGCTGAGCCAGGGCCACTCCTTCGCCCAGGTTCGTCCCCGCGGCGACCGTGACTATGCCAACCACACGATCAACGTGACCTATCTCGTCGATGAGGGTCCGAGGCTCTATGTCGAGCGGTTGGACATTCGCGGCAACACCCGTACCCGTGACTATGTCATCCGTCGTGAATTCAACATCTCGGAAGGCGATGCCTACAACAAGGCGCTGATCGACCAGGCCGAGCGTCGGCTGAAGAATCTCGGCTACTTCAAGACGGTCAACATCGCCACGCAGCCCGGCAGCTCGCCTGACCGCGTTATCGTTGTCGTCAATGTCGAGGACCAGTCGACTGGTTCGTTCTCGGTGGGCGGCGGCTACACGACTGACCAGGGCGGCGGCTTCATCGCCACCGTGGCTCTGACCGAGAAGAACTTCCTCGGCCGCGGCCAGTATCTGAAGGTCTCGGTGGGCGGCGGCGCCTCCGACCGTACATTCAACGTGTCGTGGACCGAGCCCTTCTTCCTCGGCCGCCGCATGTCGTTCGGCTTCGACGCGCTCTACAATCAGGCGGAACAGACGGATTACCGTCCGTACAACATGAACACCTGGGGCGGCACGCTGCGTCTCGGCCTGCCGATCACCGACGAGTGGAATGTTCAGTTCAACTACAAGTTGGCGCAGCGCGACGTGACGTCGTGGGGTTCGGAGTACTTGGCCGATTGGGGCGCCTTCGCCCAGCTGTATCCGAAGGGCTCGTGGATCAACTCGTCCGTCGGCTATGTCTTGACCTACACGACGATCGACAACTTCCAGAACCCGCGTAACGGCACGTTCGTCCAGCTGGCGCAGGACTTCGCGGGCCTTGGCGGTGACGGCCAATTCATTCGGTCGACCATCGATGCGCGCTACTACAAGGAGATCATGCCGGACTCCGATATGGTCGGGTTGATCAAGGCTGGTGCCGGTAACATCATGGGCCTCGGCGGCCAGGACGTTCAGGTGCTCGATAACTTCTATCGTGGCGGCGAGACAATCCGTGGCTTCGCGTCCTACGGTTATGGTGCGCGCTACCTCGGCAATGTCAGCAACTACGCCATCGGCGGCACGACCTACTATAATGTGACGGCCGAACTGCAGTTCCCGCTGCCACTTATGCCGGAAGAGTTCGGTCTGCGCGGTGCGGTCTTCGCCGATGCGGGTACGTTGTATGGCTATGAAGGCCTTGAGGGCCTGAACATCGAGGACAGCTCGATGATCCGTTCCTCGGTTGGTGCCTCCATCATCTGGAACTCGCCGTTCGGTATCCTGCGTGGCGATTTCGGCCAGGCGCTCACCAAGGCGACCTACGACCAGACGCAGGTCTTCCGCTTCAGCGCTGGTACGCAGTTCTGATCTTCCCTATAGAAGGGACAGGGGCCGCCGGGACTTCCGGCGGCCTTTTGCATGTTGGATAGCGTTCCATGGTTCTTGGACTGCGTTGATGGCCGATCCTGTCTTCTTTGCGCCGGATGGCTCGCTGAGCCTCGATGAAATCGTGACGCTGACGGGTGCCCGGCTCGTTGGCGAGTTGAATGCGGAGCTGCGAATCACGGGTGTGGCGCCGCTCGACGAGGCCGGCTCCGGCGACCTGACTTTCGTCGACGGTCCTCGCTACCTGCCGCTGCTGGCGACGACGCGCGCTGGGGCCTGCTTTGCCTCTTCCCGGCATATCGCCGCGGTTCCGGCCGGGGTCGCCGCGCTTGAGACCGCCAAGCCTCATGACGCCTATGTCGCTGTGCTGAGGCAGCTCTATCCATCGGCGCTCCGGCCGGCAGCGATCCTCGCGCCGGGTCTGTCGCCAGCCGCTCATATTCACCCCTCGGCCAGGATCGAGGCGGATGTCACGATCGAGGCGGGCGCCGTGGTCGGCGCGGGGGCGGAGATTGGGCGTGGGACGATCGTTGCTCCGGGGGCTGTCATAGGACCTGGCGTGCGCATCGGCCGCGATTGCCATATCGGTTCGAATGCGACCGTTACCCACGCGCTTCTGGGCAACCGCGTCATTCTTCATCCGGGCGTGCGCATCGGCCAGGATGGCTTCGGCTACCTCATGAGCGCGCGCGGCCACGCCAAGGTCCCGCAGATCGGCCGTGTCGTCATCCAGGACGATGTCGAGATCGGCGCCAATACGACGGTCGACCGCGGCGCCAATCGCGATACGGTCATCGGCGAGGGCACCAAGATCGACAACCAGGTCCAGATTGCCCACAACGTCGTCATTGGCCGCCACTGCGTGATCGTCTCGCAGGTTGGCATTTCCGGCAGCGCCACGCTGGGCGACTTTGTCGTCATCGGCGGACAGGCCGGCGTGATCGGCCATGCGAGCGTCGGCAATGGCGGGCAGGTCGCGGCGACGTCGAGCGTCAAGGACGATGTCCCGCCCGGTGGACGATATGGCGGCACGCCTGCAAGACCTATCAAGGAATGGTATCGCGAGCAGCTCGCGCTGCGCCGGCTGGCTCTGCGCGAGTTGAAGTCGGGATCCCGCGACGAGGAGGAGAGCTGAGTTCATGGACGAGGCCCCGAAGAGCCTGGCAACCGCCGACATATTGCGGCTGCTCGAACTCCTGCCGCACCGCTATCCGTTTCTGCTGGTCGACCGGATCATCGAGATCGACGGCGACGAGAGCGCGATCGGCATCAAGAACGTCACCTTCAACGAGCCGCATTTCCAGGGGCATTTTCCGTCCAAGCCGGTTATGCCGGGCGTCCTCATCATCGAGGGCATGGCGCAGACGGCGGGCGCGATCTGCCTGGCGGCGCGGCCGGGGAAGCCGCAGCTCGTCTATTTCCTGACGATCGACAATTGCAAGTTCCGCAAGCCGGTGGAGCCGGGCGACGTGCTCGAATATCACGTGCGCAAGCTCAAGAACCGGGGCAATCTCTGGCGCTTCCAGAGCGAGGCGAAAGTCGGCGGCGTGAAGGTCGCCGAGGCAGAAATCAGCGCCATGCTGGTGGGGCAGTAACGGAGTTCCATGTCCAAGATTCATCCCAGCGCTGTCGTTGAAGATGGCGCGCGCCTCGGCGCCGATGTGAGCATCGGTGCCTTTTCCTATGTCGGTCCCGATGTTGTGCTTGGCGACGGCGTCGTGCTGAAGAACCACGCCTCGGTGGCATCGAACGTCACCATTGGCGACGGCACGACGGTCAGCCCGTTTGCCTCGATCGGCGGCACGCCGCAATCGGTTCATCACAAGGGCGAGCCGGGCTCCATCGTCATCGGCAAGAACTGCGTCATCCGCGAGAATGTGACGATCAATTTCGGCCTCGTCGGCGAACGCCGCGAGACGCGGATCGGCGATCGCTGCTTCCTGATGACCGGCGTGCATGTCGCGCATGACTGCACCCTCGGCAACGATGTCATCCTCGCCAATTGCGCGACGATGGGCGGCCATGTGACCATCGGTAACAATGTGTTCATGGGCGGCCTCTGCGCGCTGCACCAGTTCGTACGCATCGGCGACAATGCGATCGTCGGCGGTCTATGCCCGGTCTGGCATGACGTCATCCCCTTCGGGGCGCTGCGCGAGGGGCTTGAAGGCCTTGGCGGTCTCAACATCATCGGCATGAAGCGCCGTGGATTTTCCCGTCCCGCTATTCATGCGTTGCGCGCGGCCTATCGCGACCTCTTCTTCACGGAGGGGCGCTTTGCCGAGCGGGTCGAGCGCGTCGCCGAGCGCTATGGGGACGATGAGAACGTCATGCATATCGTCTCCTTCATCCGCGAGCGCGGCAAGCGACGCATCACCATGCCGCACGCCGTCAGCGGAGCCGATGTCGTCGAGGAGTGAGGCCATGGCCGCCAAGGACGCGGCGCCTCTGGCGCTGGTCTGTGGCGGCGGTTCTTTTCCCATGGCGATCGCCGATTCGGCGCTTCGAGACGGCCGGCCGGTCGTGCTGTTCGCAATCCGCGGCTTCGCCGATCCGGTAGCCGTCGAACGCTATCAGCATGAGTGGATCCATCTTGGCGCCGCGAAGGAACTGACCTCGGCGCTACGCCGCCGCGGCTGCCGCGATATCGTCATCGTCGGCAATGTGCTGCGCCCGCATTGGTGGCAGATCCGGCTCGACTGGATGACGATCCGCCTCCTGCCGAGAATTCTCGCGGCCATGCGAGGCGGCGATGATCATCTGCTCTCGCGTCTTGCGGAATTCGTCGAGGAGCAGGGTTTCGCACTTCTGGGGGCGCACGACGTGGCGCCCGATCTGCTGGTCCCCGCCGGCGTGTTCGGCAGTGTGCCGCCTCGGCCGGCGGATCTCGAAGATGCGCGCATCGGGCTTGAACTGGTTCGCACCCTCGGACCCTTCGATGTAGGGCAGGGCGTCGTGGTGGCGCAGCGTCATGTCCAGGCCGTCGAGGCGGCGGAGGGGACGGACTGGATGCTGGAGCGCTGCGCGCTGTTGCGCGAGCGTGGCCGCGTCAAGCTGCCGGGGCGGTCGGGCGTGCTGGTCAAGGCGCCGAAGCCGGGTCAGGATCGGCGCGTCGACCTGCCGTCGATCGGAAAGCGAACCGTCGAAATGGCGGCCAAGGCCGGACTTGCGGGAATCGCGGTTGAGGCCGGCGGAGTCCTCGCCGTCGATGTTGAAGACATGATTCGCGAGGCCGATGCGCGCGGCCTCTTCCTGTTCGGCCTCGATCCATGAGCCGTCTCCCGCATCCGGGCCTCGACGTCTTCGTCGTCGCTGGAGAAGAGTCGGGCGATGCGCTCGGCGCGCCGGTCATGCGCGCGTTGCGGGAGCACCATGGCGGGGCGACGTTTCGCGGGGTGGGCGGCGACAGGATGCTGGCCGAGGGCCTGCATTCCCTCTTTCCCATGGAGGACATCACGGCGATGGGCTTCGGCGCCGTCGTCGCGAAACTGCCGCTCATCCTTCGTCGGCTAAGGGAGACGGTTGCCGCGATTGTCGCCAATCCGCCGGATGTGCTGCTCCTGGTGGATTCGCCCGATTTCACCCATCGCGTCGCGCGTCGCGTCCGCCGCCTCAGACCCGAGATTCCGATCGTGAAATATGTCGCGCCGACGGTCTGGGCCTGGCGGCCGGGCAGGGCACGCGCGATGACGCCGTCGATCGATCACGTGTTGGCGCTGTTCCCGTTCGAGCCCGCGGTGATGCAGCGCCTCGGCGGCCCGCCGACGACCTATGTCGGCCACCCACTCCTGAGCGAGTTGGATCGATTGCGGCCCGGCCCTGGTGAGAGCGAGCGCCGCCGGTCGGGCCGGCCGGTCGTGCTGGCGCTGCCTGGCAGCCGCGGGCAGGAAGTACGTCGGCTTGCCTCGGTGTTCGGAGATACCTTCGGCCGGCTGGCGATGGCTGGCCATGACTTCGAGCTCGTCCTGCCGACGACACGGCGCCTGCTGTCCATGGTCACGGAGGTGACGCGCGACTGGCCAATCACGCCGCGCGTCGTTTCCGGCCACGACGACAAGCTCGCAGCCTTCCGCTCGGCGCGGGCAGCGCTCGCCGCTTCCGGGACGGTGACGCTCGAATTGGCGCTCGCCGGCGTGCCTCATGTCGGTGCGTATCGCGTGGCGCCCTGGGAGGCGGAACTCGCCAAGCGCGTCCTGACCGTCAAGTCGGCGCTGCTCGTCAACATCATGCTGGATGCGCCGGTCATACCGGAGTTCCTGCAGTATGATTGCCGACCCGAGAGCCTTGCCGAGGCTATGGCGCCGCTGCTCGTGGATGGCCCAGAACGCCAGGAGCAGTTGGATGGCTTTGACCACCTCGTCGCTCTGATGGGAACCGACGGCAAGCCGCCTGCCGAAATCGCCGCCGACATAGTCGCGAGGCTCGCCCGGGAGGGGCGCGGCCATGCTGCGGCGCGGCAGATCGCGGCATCGCCACCTTTTGGCTCTTAGACGCATTTCGCACCTGCTATGTTGCCGCATTCTCGTCGAGCGGATCCAGAGACGGCTGTGCCCATGAATGTGCAGGACGTTGCGACCTTGAGCGTCCCAAGCCGCCCGGTTTCCGGCGTGATCTGGCTATACCAGTTCGACGCCAGCGGGCGGGCGCGGTCCCTGCCGATCGACACGCCGTTTGATCTGTTCGATCCCAACGACGGCTTCCTGTGGCTGCATCTCGATCTCGTCGATCGTCTGGCGCGGGACTGGGTCGAGAAGCTCGCGAGGCTGCCGCTGGCGGCGCGTCAGACCTTGCTCGCAACCGACGAACATCCGTTGCTCGATTGCGATCCCGCCATGCTGTGGGGCGTCTTCGTCGATACGATCGAGGATCCCGACGATGACAGCCTGCGCGCGGCGCCGATGCGCTTCGTCCTCGGCGACGGCTTCCTCGTCACAGGCCGGCGGCATCCCGTCCGCTCCGCCGCGTTGATGCGACATCGCCTCGATGGCGGCCATGCCGTTACCGATGGTCCGGTAGGGCTGTTCGAGTTGATGATCTCCCAGGTGCTGCGCGCGATCGCGGAGAGGCTGCGCGAACTGCGGAACGAGGAAGATTCGATCGAGGATCGCGTCCTCGATGACCGCCTGCATGATGAATCGAAGCGCCTCGCTCCGCTCCGGCGCACGGCCGTTCGCCTTCGCCGGCAATTGACGGCATTTCGCGGCATCCTGAAGCACTTCGCCGAAGACAATGCCGACAAGCCTTCCCATGAAGGCTCGCGCGCGGCAGCAGAGCGGCTTTTCCGGCGGATCGAGGAACTGGATCAGGAAGTGCTGGAAGTGCAGGATCGGGCGCGGTTCCTACAGGATGAGATCGCGGCGAAGCTCGCCAATACGACGAACCGCCATCTCTATGTGCTGTCGATCCTGACCGCCATGCTGATGCCCGCGACGCTGGTCACGGGCATTTTCGGCATGAATACGAGCGATCTCTGGCTCGAAAAGGGCGGACATGGAACGCTGATCGCGATCTTCATCGCCGGATCAGCGTCGATTGGCGTGCTCTATCTGCTGCGGCGGCTCGGCTTCTTCGACTGAGGCCTCAACCCCCTCTCGAAATAAGCGGTCCGAAACGAATGGAGCCACGCAGTGCCCGTGAAGGTGCTGCGTGGCTCCAGCGAGGTCGCGTAGCGGCTCAGTTGCGGCGGTTTGCCGAATTCAGCTTCACCTGATCGTCGCGCAGCTCATACCACATAGCATTGAGGATCGCGAAGGCGCAGGCGAGGCCGATGCCGAGAATCCAGGAGAAGTACCACATCGTTCTTTTCTCCGTTCAGTAGGCGTTGGGATTACGGCCGAGACCTTCGGTCGTGACCTTGCCGCGCATCACCCGATAGACGAAGGCCGTATAGGCGAGGACGATCGGCAGGAAGATGCAGGTGACGATCAGCATGATCCACAGCGTCAGGTGCGAGGACGAAGCGTCCCAGACGGTGAGGCTCTTGCCGGGATCGAGCGATGACGGCAGCAGGAATGGGAACAGCGACAGGCCCGCCGTCGAGATGATGCCGACGATCGAGATCGCCGTGCCGAGGAAGGCAGTCCAGGCCGAGCGGGCCGAGAAGCCTGCGATCGCGATCAGGCTGCCGAGAAAGCCGAGCACCGGCGCGGCGATCATCCAGCTGTACTTGCCATAGTTCAGCATCCAGCCGCCTGGTTGCGTGACGACCGTCTTGCCGATCGGATTGGACGGGCCGAGCGCGTCCTGCACGCTGGTGACCACATATCCGGGCAGGCTTGTGGCGACCCAGAGGCCGGCGAGCGCGAAAAGCACGATCGTCAGGAGCGAGGCGAGGCGGCCATAGGAACGCGCACGCTCGAAAATCGGGCCGCTGGTCTTGAGCGTCAGCATTGCGGCGCCATGGGCGACGAGCATCGCGACGCTGATCAGGCCGCTAAGCAGTGCGAAGGGCAGAAGCAGGCCGAAGAACGAGCCGTGATAGGACGGCCGCAATATGTCGTCCAGCGTGAACGGCACGCCCTGCAGCACATTGCCGACGGCGACGCCGAAGATCAGCGCCGGCACGAAGCCGCCGACGAAGAGGCCCCAATCCCAGAGTGCGCGCCAGCGCGGATCCGCGAGCTTGGAGCGGAACTTGAAGCCGACCGGCCGGATGATGAGCGCGAAGAGGATCACCATCATGGCGAGGTAGAAGCCGGAGAAGGAGGCGGCATAGAGCGCCGGCCAGGCGGCGAAGATCGCGCCGCCGCCGAGGATCAGCCAGACCTGGTTGCCTTCCCACACCGGGCCGACGGCGTTGATGACGACGCGCCGCTCGTCGTCGTTGCGGGCGACGAAGGGCAGAAGGGCGCCAACGCCGAGGTCGAAGCCGTCCATCACCGCGAAGCCGATCAGCAATACGCCAAGCAGCAGCCACCAGATCAGGCGGAGGATTTCATAATCGAGAGGGATGCTCATCCTGGTTGTCCCCTTAGAGCTCGGGCTCGGCGGCGGCGGCAATCGGCAGCACCCTGGCTCCCGACGGATCATCAAGCGGATCGCGCTCGGCCGGGCCCTTCTGGATCGTGTGGCGCAGCAGATAGAGCTCGACCACCAGCAAGGCCGAATAGAGCAGCACGAAGATGGTAAGGCTGATCGCGATGTCGGCCACGGTGAGGCTCGACGCGGCATAGAAGGTCGGCAGCACGCCCTCAATGATCCAGGGCTGGCGTCCGAGTTCGGCGACGATCCACCCCATTTCTACCGTGATCCACGGCAGCGGCAGTGTGAAGACGGCGCCCCAGAGCATCCAGCGCCATTTGCCAAGCTGGTGACGCGAGGCCACCCAGAAGGCCACGGCGAAGAAGCCGATGAAGTAGAAGCCGAACGCGACCATGACACGGAAGCCCCAGAACAGCACGGGCACGTTCGGGATGGTCTCATTGGCCGCCTGCGTGATCTCGGCCTCGGTCGCGTTTTCGACGTCGGGACGGATCTTCTTCAAGAGCAGGCCGTAGCCGAGGTCCTTCCAATGCTGGTCGAGCGTTGCCCGGGACGCTGTGTCGGTCTTGTCGGCCCGTACCTTCTGCAGGGCGGCATAGGCAAGGATGCCGCTGCGAATCTTATCCTTGCTTGTGTTGACGAGGTCGACAATGCCGGGCAACTGCGTGTCCAGCGAGCGCGTCGCGATGATGCCCAGCAGGTAGGGGATCTGGATGGCGAAGGAATTGTCCTGCTTCGCCATGTCGGGAATGGCGATGACGTTGATCGCTGCCGGAGCCGGCTCGGTGTGCCACATGGACTCCATGCCGGCCACCTTCATCTTCTGGTTCTCGGTCGCGAGATAGCCGCTCTCATCGCCGAGCACGACGGCCGAGAGCGAGGCGGCGAGGCCGAAGCTGGCGGCCACGGCCATGGATCGCTTGGCGATCTCGATATGTCTGCCCTTCAGCAGATACCAGGCGCTGACGCCCATCACGAAGACGGAGCCGGTGACGTAGCCGGCGCTTACCGTGTGCACGAACTTGGCCTGCGCCACCGTGTTGAACAGGATATCGCTGAAATTGGCGATCTCCATGCGCATCGTGTCAGGATTGAACTTCGCGCCGACCGGATTCTGCATCCAGCCATTGGCAATCAGGATCCAGAGCGCCGAGAAATTGGCACCGAAGGCGACGAGCCAGGTGACGGTCAGGTGACCCACTTTCGACAGCCGGTCCCACCCGAAGAAGAACAGGCCGACAAAGGTCGCTTCCAGAAAGAAGGCCATCAGCCCTTCGATGGCCAGCGGCGCGCCGAAGATGTCGCCGACATAGTGGCTGTAATAGGCCCAGTCCATTCCGAACTGGAACTCCATGACGACGCCGGTGGCGACGCCCATGGCGAAGTTGATACCGAAGAGCGTTCCCCAGAAGATTGTCATGCGCCGCCAGATTTCTCGGCCGGTCATGACATAGACGCTCTCCATGATCGCAAGAAGAAACGACAGGCCGAGCGTCAGGGGAACGAATAGGAAATGATATAAAGCCGTCGCGGCAAATTGCAGTCGCGCCAGCGCTACCACGTCGAGATCAATCATAATTCACCTTCGAGTCGCATCGCACCTGACCTATGCACCTCATAAGGCCGTCAGAGTTGACCGAAATCAATGGCGCGAAGCAACGCATGCGGTGGATTGGCGCAGCGTGGCGCGCTTGGCGTGCGTATCCTTAAGAGAGTTGCGTTCATCGAAGCCGCCCTTCATCCTTGCCTCCAGGCTGAAGCCGGGGGAGAGGCAGGGATGGAGAACGCGCTGAAGGCCTGGGAACGTGCCGCCGCCGCGTCAGGTCCGCTTCGTTTCGTCGACATCTGCCTACGCGGTGTCGGCCAGGTCATGTTCCAGGACAACCCGCTGACCGGTGCGATCTTTCTGCTGGCCATCGGATGGGGCTCGTGGCTCGCCGGAATGCCGCAGGTCTGGATCGGCGGTCTGGTCGCGATCATCATCGCCACGGCGACCGCGATCTGGCTTCGTGTCGAGGAAGCGCCGCTGAAGGCCGGCCTCTATGGCTACAACGGCGTGCTGGTCGGCCTCGCTTTGCCGACTTTTCTGCCGGCCACTCCGCTGCTCTGGCTCTATATCGCGCTCGGGGCCGTCGTCTCGGTCGTGGCGATGCTGGCGACGGCGAGGGCCGGCAAACCGTTCGGCATTGTCGCCCTGACCTTTCCCTTCGTGCTGGTGACATGGCTCATGCTGTTGGCGAGCCATGGCTTCGCCGGTGTGGCCGCGGCACCAACCGCTATCATCGTCTCGCCCATCGTCGAGAGCGACCCGCTCAATCTCGTCGCGTTCCTCGGCGGCGTGTTCAAGAGCATCTCGCAGGTGTTTCTGAAGGGCAGCATCGTGACGGCGCTGCTGCTGCTGGTCGGCCTCGCCGTGAACTCGGTGCCGGCGGCGCTGTTCGCGCTCGGCGGCGCTGTCGTGGCCGTCCTGTTCGCTCATCTTTTTGGCGCGGAGAGCGATCTGATTACCGGCGGCCTGTTCGGCTTCAGCCCGATCCTGACCGCGATCGCGCTTGGCACCGTATTCAACAAGCCGAGCCCGCGCGTCATTGTCTATGCACTTGTCGGCACGCTGTTCACCGTTGTTGCCCAGGCCGCTACCAACGCCGCACTGGCGCCCTTGGCGATCCCGAGCCTGACGGCGCCCTTCGTCCTCACATCCTGGCTGTTCCTGCTCCCGGACCAGCGCTTCGACCAGAAGAAGGCCTGAGAGGGCTATTTCTCCGGCTCTTCCTTGCCCGCCTCGCGGCGGCTCATGGCGAGAGCGACGGGAGCGATCACAGCGGCGACGATGCCGGCTGCGAAACCATTGTTGTAGAGGTTGAGACCGCCATGCAGGAAGCCGACGCTGAGCGCCGCCGATGAATGGACGAAACCGGCGACGAGGCCCCAATGCCAGCCGAAGCGCCCGGCGATCGGTGCGAGCGTCGTCCCGAACAGAGCGGCCAGCACGATCGACGGATCGGCGACGTTCCACGGCTTGAACAGAGACCCCAGGACGACGCCCGCCATGATCGGCAGGATGTTGCGCGCGTGCTTGCCATAGGCGGAGAAGCCGACAATCGTCAGTATGGCGCCGATCGTCGGTCCGTTCAGATCGCCGCCGACGAGGAGGACATAGGTCGTCCCGATCGAGCCGGTGATCGCCATATTCAGGAGGGCCGGGCCGATGCCTACCTCGCCGGTGAAATCCGTCGGCGATTGCCCGGAGAGGCGCAGGAGGTCCGGCAGGCGCCGGAGCGACGTGGTGTCGAGGCGGAACGCCACTCCAGCCACAGCCAGGAAGAAGACGTAGAGCGCGACGCCGAGCAGGAGGTTGTTTCCCCGGCTCCAGATGAACACGGGGTCGGGCACGAAGCCGTAGGATTTGTAGATCGCGACGACCAAGGTTCCGACGATGCCGGCCGTGAAGCCCATATTGTAGAGGCTGAAGCCCATATGAGCCTTGAACAACTGGGCGGCCGCCGGAACGAGAATGAAGCCGATGAGAAGCGTCGTCGCGATGGCAAGCGGGATGGCAACCGGCAGCGTCAGCGTCGTGGAGAACAGGATCTCGGTGAAGATCGGAGCGAGCGCGGCGCCGAAAAAGGCGGTGTTGATGTGGGCGGAGAAAGGTTCGCGCTTGAAGCGCGAATAGAGAAAGACGCCAAGGATGATGAACCAGACATTCAGCAGATTCTTGCCGAACAGCGAGAAGCCGAGAACGAGCATCAGGCAGGCGATCGACGCTCCGCCGATCTTAGCGCCCGACAGGCGATAGATGGCTGCGGCAATCAGCGTCAGCAATCCGGCGTTCAGAAAGGCACCGCCAATACCGCCAACGCCCATATAGTCGGTCACCAGCGTATCGCGGACCATCAGAATGGCCCCGAGCCCGCGGAACGCCGCTACCGGTCCGTCGACGACGAGGCCGAACAGCAGAAACAGCGTGGCGCCGGCGGCAATGAGAAGCAGCCTGCCCCGATCGGAGAGATCCGGATGAGCGGGTATCGTCGGGGAAGAATCGATAGGCATCATGCCTCGGCAGCGTGGGGAGATGGAAATCAAGGTGACGCCCGGCGATTGATTTCTGTCAATCCATTCCGCATGCCCGCGCCGCATCTTCGCGCCGCGCCCGGCAGCCGGCTCCGGTGGGTTGCCGCTCCGCTGCGCCCTAGCATTGAGAAGGCGAATTCATCCGCATGAGCGTCGTCGAATATGATCCCGCCCGATCCAGCGGCACGCTTTCGTCAGAGGCGAAAGGCTGGCTGTCGCGTCAGCGGAAGAGCGCCGGCTTCTGGCTGATCGCGACCATCGCGGTGCCGATCCTGGTTGGCGGCCTGATCGTCGTGCAGGCGCTGCTGCTTGCCGGCATCCTCGAGGCGGCCATCATCGGGGGCCGGTTGCCCTCCGCCAGTGCCATGACGATCGGTGCGTTGCTGCTGGTGATCGCGGGAAGGACGCTGCTCGCCTGGTTCGGCGAACGGGCGGCAAGCCGCGCTGCCGAGGATATCAAGCTCGTGGTGCGGCAGCGGCTGTTCGCGGCGCTGCTGGCGCGGCAACCCGGCTGGATGCGCACGCGCAGTTCCGGGGAACTGGTAAGTGCCATCGTCGATCAGGTCGAGGCGCTGGACGGCTATTTCGCGCGCTTCCTGCCGGCGATGGTGGCCGCCACCGTGCTGCCGCTCGCCTTCGCCATCGGTATATTGCCGGTCGACTGGGTGGTGGGCCTTATCTTCCTGGTGACGGCGCCGATGATCCCCGTCTTCATGGCACTGGTCGGCTGGGGCGCCGAATCGGCGAGCCGCCAGCACATGACGGCGATGGCGCGACTTTCCGGCCTGTTCGCCGACCGTCTGCGCGGCATCGTAGTGCTCAAGCTCTTCGGCCGGGCCGAGGACGAAGTACAGCGGGTGCGGAGTGCCAGCGATGAACTCGCCACCCGGACCCTTGCCGTTCTGAAGATCGCCTTCCTTTCCTCGGCCGTGCTCGAATTCTTCGCGGCGCTCGGCGTCGCCGGCGTCGCCGTCTATGTCGGTGTCACCTATCTGGGCGCCATCGATCTGCGCAGTGCGCCGCTCGGCCTCGGCGCCGGACTCTTCTGCCTCCTGATGGCGCCGGAAGTCTATCTGCCGCTCCGCACATTGGCAGCCCATTATCACGATCGCGCTGCGGCCCGGGCGGCTGTCGCCGGCATCGAGGCGGCGTTCGAGGCCTTGCCGGACGCGGATGCACCGGCTCCGGCTCCGGCAATCGCGACGGGTCAGCTCCCGCGCCCTCGACCGGCGTCGCTGGCCATCCGTGGTCTGACGGTCGTCAATCCGGGGCGCGGTGTTGTGCTGGACCGGATCGATCTCGACATCCTTCCCGGCGAGCGCGTCGCGCTGCTCGGCGCCAGCGGCATCGGCAAATCGACGCTGATCGAGGCGATCGGGCGTATTCGGGCCTTCGAGGGCGATATCCGCATCGATGGCGTGCCGATCGGCGAAATGGACGAAGCGGCGTTTCGGCAGAACGTGGCGCTGCTCGGCCAGCGGCCGCGGCTGTTCCACGGCACGATCGCTTCCAACATCCGTCTCTCACGACCCGGTGCGAGCGAGGCGGAACTTCGAAGATCCGCGGCCCTGGCCTTCGTCACCGATTTTGCCGGGCGTCTGCCGGACGGGTTCGACACCGTCGTCGGCGAGCGGGGCAGGGGTATTTCCGGCGGGGAGGCGCAGCGCGTTGCTCTCGCTCGCATCTTCCTGCGCGACCCGGGCCTCGTGCTGCTCGACGAGCCGACGGCGCATCTCGATGCCATCACCGAAGCGCGCGTCGCCGACTCCATTCTCGATTTCGCGGCGGGCCGCACCCTCGTGATCGCAACCCATTCGGCGGCGCTCGCGCGGCGCATGGACCGCATCTATCGCATCGCCGGCGGCCGTCTTCTGCCCGTCCCGCATCGCCCGCATGGAGCGGACGGACCGCGCGCTGGATGGGGAGAGGCGCCATGAGCGTCCTTTCCGCCGTCGTGAAGCGGCGCCTCGGCGCGCTGGCTCTGGCCTGGCTGCTGGCCGTCATCACGCTGATGGCCGGCATGGCGCTGCTCGGCGTCTCCGGCTGGTTCCTGACCGCAACGGCGCTGGCCGGGGCCGTTTCGTTCAACCTGTTCATCCCGTCGTCGCTGGTGCGCGGCTTCGCTTTCATCCGCATCGTTTCGCGCTATGGCGAGCGCGTGACGGGACACGCGGCGACGCTCTCCATCCTCTCCGACCTGCGCGTCCTGGTCTTCTCGCGCCTCATCCCGATCGTCCCAATTCGCGGCGCCGCGATGCGCACCGGCGATTTCGTGGCGCGGCTCACCGCCGATATCGAAGCGCTCGACATGGTGTTCCTGCAGGCCCTGCTGCCGATCGGCGCCGCGCTCGTCGCCCTTACTAGCCTTGCGGTGGTTCTGGGCTTCTTCCTGCCCGAGGCGGTGTGGATCGGTGTCGGCGGCTTCGCCGTTACCACGCTGCTGGTTCCACTCATCCTCTCGCGTCTCGGCGGCGCGCCGGGGACTGCCGTGGTGGCGCGATCGGCGGATCTGCGCATGCTGGCGCTGGACGGCGTCGATGGGCAGGCCGACATCGTCGCGCTCGGCATTCAGCCAGCGATCGATGGTGATTTCGCCAAAGCGGCAAGATCGCTCCGCGCGGCGCGACTGGCACAGGCACGCTGGACGGCGCTCGGGCCGGCGGCGATGCAGTTTGGCGCCGGTGCCACGCTGGTCGGCGTGCTCTGGTTCGGGCTTGGTGCCTTCACGGCAGGGCGGATCAGCGGCCCCCTGCTGGTAGGCGAGCTGCTGGCGGTCCTCGCCAGCTTCGAGGCGAGCGGCGCGGTTCTGCGCGGTGCGGGTCGTCTCGGCGGCGCATTGGCGGCATCGAAGCGTGTGCGCGGGCTCCTCGATGCCGCGCCGGCCGTCGTCGAACCGAAAAAGCCGGCGCCGCTGCCGGCCGAAGGCGTACTCTCGGTCGAGCATATCGGCTTCGCGCAGGGCGAGCGAACCGTCCTCCGGGATCTGTCGCTCACCGTGGCGCCAGGCGAAAGGATCGCGATCCTGGGCGAAAGCGGTTCCGGCAAGTCGACGCTGTTGTCGCTGCTGATCCGCCTCTCCGACCCGGCGGAAGGCGCGATCCGCCTTGGCGGGATCGACATACGCGACGTCGCGACGGCCGATCTCCATGCGCATATCGCATTGCTGACGCAGGAGACCCCGGTCTTCATCGGCACGATCCGCGACAATCTGCGGATCGGCTCGCCCGATGCCGATGATGCGGCGCTCTTTGCCGCGCTCGCGCGTGCCCGGCTGGCCGATTTCGTCCGCCGCCTGCCGCAGGGCCTCGATAGCTGGCTCGGCGAGGCGGGGGAAACGCTGTCGGCCGGTCAGGCGCGGCGGCTCTGCCTCGCGCGCACGCTGCTGTCGCCAGCCCGCATATTGCTGCTGGACGAGCCAACCGCCGGCCTCGATCCCGAGACCGAGGCGGAACTGCTGGGCGATATCGTCGGCGCAGCCGAAGGGCGCACGCTGATACTCGCCACGCATGCCGCGCTGCCAATGGATGCGGTGGACCGGATCTATCGTCTGGACCAGGGACGGCTGGCGCCAGCCTAGGCTGTAGTGGCGGGACGGTGGGCGGCGATGATCCCGGCTGCCAACGATTTCAGGTCCGTCGTCGGGCCATCGGCTCCGACGCTGCGATAGGAAACGCGCGACCCCTCAACCAAAAGGAACAACTGGTCGGCGAGCATCGCGGGTTCCGTCAGCCCGGAGGCACGGCAAAGCTCGATCAGCCGTTCGCGATGTCGGCGCTTGCCCTGCTCGATCACCTTGCGGCCCGGATGGTTCGGGTCGCTAATCTGGATCGCGGCATTGACGAGGGCGCAGCCGCCGTCGGCCCGCCGCGTATGGTGCTCGTCGATCTCGACCAGCCAAGCGTTGATTTGCGCCAGCGGATCGCCCGGATGCGCCGCCTCGATCTCCGTCCAGCTCCGTTCTGCCTCGCCGACGAGCCCGCGCAGATATTCGGCGACGAGCAGGTCCTTCGATTCGAAATGACGGTAGAGCGTCATCTTGTTGGTACCGGCCTGTTCCGCGATCGTCTCCACACCGACGCCTTGGATGCCGTGCCGATAAAATAGCTCGCGCGCCGCGACCAGGATCCGCTCGCGCGGCCGAAGACCAGCACAGAGATCGGAAAGCTGAACGGACTGTTCACCAGCGGCGAGGCCCACGCCCTTGATTCCTTGTTACTAAGAGGTAACATCTGATCATGTTACCAAACGGTACCGGCTTTGGTGGCCGTTAGTCTAAAGATAGTGAAGGATTGAGCCATGACCAACATACTTTTCGTGACGTCGAGCCCGCGCGGCGCGGCGTCGCATTCGAGCCGTGTCGCGGAACAGGTGGTCGAGAGGCTCCAGGCGGCGGCGCCGGGTTCGATGGTTGTGCGTCGGGACCTCAATCGCGAGCCGCTGCCGCATCTGGGCGAGACCCTGCTCGGTGCGTTCTTCAGTTCGCCGGACGCGCATTCGGAAGAACAACGCGATCTGGTGGCGCTCTCCGACAAGCTGGTCGACGAGGTATTCGCCGCTGACGTGATCGTCATTGCCGCGGCGATGATCAACTTCACCATACCCTCGACGCTGAAGACCTGGCTCGACTACATCGCGCGGTCGGGCAAGACGTTCCACTATGGCGAGAAGGGTCCGGAGGGCCTGGTGAAGGGCAAGCATGTCATTCTGGTCGAAGCGAAGGGCGGCATCTATTCCGAAGGGCCGATGAAAATCCACGACTACCAGCAGCCCTATCTGCGCTTCATCCTCGGCTTCATGGGCATGACCGACGTCGAAGTGGTCGGCGTCGAGGGCGTCGCCTTCGGTCCGGAAGCGGCCGAAAAGTCGCTTGCCGCCGCCGGCATCCGGGCGGACGAGGCGGCGCGCATGGTCCACGAGGCGCGCGCGGCGGCCTGAATTCAGGAACGGTAGATTGAAAAAAGGCCCGCAGCGTTCGTTGGAACGATGCGGGCCTTTTCCGTTTAGCGTCTTGGGTCGGCGGCTTACGAAGCCGGGGACTATGGCTTCTCCGACTTGACGTCGAGCGAGATCAGGTTCGGCAGGCTGCGCGGATCGTTCTCCGCGGCGGCCAATATCGCCAGGACGGGAACCGGCGTCGCCGGGGCGGCCGTCAGCGTCATCGTTCCGGGAGTGCGGATGAAGGCCTGCAGCGCCGGAGCGAGCTTCTGCTGGAAGGTCGGGTTCTTCAGAACCAGCATCAGCGACAGGGGAACAGCGCCGGCTATATCATCGCGAAATTTTTCCGGCGTCTGGTTCTTCTTCTTGGCTTCCATCGCGATGGCCCGGTCGACGACCGAACTATCCTTCACCACGACCTTGCCACGCGAGAACAGCAGGCTGGTCAGGGCGGTTTCGGCGGCCATCGGATTCTCGATGGTGGCGCGCGTCAGTCCGGTGAGGGCCACGTCGGCGGTGATCGAGCCGACATCCTTGATGGCGAGCTTGAAGTCCTCGAGATTGAGGCTCTGGTCAGCCTCGCGCCAGTTCACCTTGAAGCCATAGTCGGCCTGCAGGCGGTCATAGCCGAGCCCTTCCAGCATCTTGCGCGCCTTCGGATCGTCGACCAGCGAGAGGTCGAGATCAAGGCCGCGCAGATCGAGCGCAAGCTTGGTCGGCACCGGGCCGATATAATCGGTGAGATCGAAACGGGCGCGGTCGACCGCGCCGAGCTTCTTGCCTGCCTGGACGAGGTCGAGATTGATGGCCTCGCCATAGCCGAGCGTCGGGATGAGCGGCAGCGGATCGACTTCGCTTCCGGCCTCGTCGGCCTGGATCGCGGCGATGATCTTGTCCATCGACGGGAAACGGAAGCCGCCGATCGCAAGCCGTTCGGCTCCGAATGACCCCTTGTCCTGCACCGAGACGTCGAGATCGCCGATGCCGATCTCTCCGAGCCCCTCGCTGGACAGATCGTTGATATGGAAATCACCGAGATGGAACCGGTCGATCTCCGGCGCTACGACATCGAGGTCGGTCAAGCGCAGCGCGCCGAAGCCGAACGCGTTGAAGAGGCTCGGCAGATTGTCCAGGATGAGCTTCTGGACCTTCTCCTCCTCCATATTGGGGTTGGCGATGAGCTCGTCCAGGACCAGCGCTGCCGGGAAGGACCGCGGCGGCTGGCGCACCTTAACGTTCTCGACCTCATAAGCGCCAATCCGCACTTCGCCGCCCGGGATGGTGATGCTCCAATTGCGGAGCGACTCGAGGGCGATCGCGATGCGCCATTTCCCGTCACCAACGCCACCGACGTAGCGATCGGGATCGATGACCGAAAGGAGGGCGTCGAGATCATAACCGCGCACTTCCATGGATTCGATGCGCATCTTCACGAGACCGTCCGGCGAAGGTGTTTCCTGCGCCATCGGACCGACGGTCATCTTCTCCACCAGGCCATTCTTGAAGCCGTCGGACTGATAGGACTCGATCGTCGAATGCGTCTTTTCGCCCTGCATCTCCGTGTCATAGACGATATTGCGAGCCTCCATCGGGCCGACGGAAGCCTTCATCGCCGTGGCCATCACCCGGATCCAGGAAGCGACAGGCGTCGCCGGGTCGATGACGATACCGGCGAAACTGGGCACGGACGCGTCCTTGTACGAAATCGATCCGAACCGGACATCCAGACGAATCGGGGTGTCGACGACGTCGGTGCCGGTATCGGTAGCCGGAGCCTTGGCTGGCGGCGCCCCCGATGCGAGCGCACGGGCATCCTGCACGCGCAATTCGCTGAACGAAAACGCGCCGTCCGGCTGCTGGCTGAACCCCTTGAGGTCGATCCGGTCGAAGGTGACCTCTAGCTTGCCGCCAGGAACGATCGTCACATTCTCCGTGCGAATGCTGAGGTTGCGCACCGTCGCCGTCTGCGTCGCGGCGTCATAGCTGAGTTCGCCGAAGCCGGCGACCCAGTTGGGCGAGGCATCGATGGTCGATACGAGGCTACGGATCGCGGTTTCCACCGGCTCTTCCGCGAAGGCGGGAATAGCCGAAACAAACACCACGCTTCCAACAAGGGCGGCGGCGCAACGGCGCCGGAGGGAGGGGATCATGTCTCTACATTCCTCGGCATCGATGACGGAAGGCGCTGGGTCGGGCCGGCAGCATCGGCGGTAGAGCGACCTCGGCAAGGGTAACCTGAGGTCGCAGGGGACAGTCAAGCCGGGACGGCCGGTTTACCGGCGGCCGTCCCGTGATTGTCTTAGTTGTTGGCGGAGACGCCGACGCCGAGCAGCGAGATGACCCCGTTCGGGTTCACCATTGCGGCCTTGCTCACATCCATCAGCAGCACCGGAGCCGTCGGGGCAAACTTGATGCTGAGCGACTTCGGGTCCTTCAGGAAGGCCGAGACCGCATCGGAAACCTGGGTCTTGAAGGCCTCGTCGGTGATGTTGACCTGGCTGAAGGCGAGCGGCAGGAAGCCGGGAACCATCGCGACGAGATCCTCGCGCTTGGCGCCGAGCTGCTTGGCCTGCATGTCGAGCAGACGGTTGGTAAGGCCGGCATCGTCATAACGGATCGACGCCACTTCGAGCGTCGCGGTCGGGGCGAGTTCCTTGAGCTGGTCGGCGTTCTGCAGCTTCTCGCGCGGCAGGCCGCCGAAGGTGCCGCCGATGGCGAGCTTGCCAATGTCCTTGCCGTCGACCGTGATGCCGTTGATCGTCAGCGCGTTCTTGGCGCTGTCATAGCCGCCATCGACCCCGATATTCAGCAGCAGGCTGTCATAACCGAGATCGGTGAGCGTGCTGGCGCCCTGGCCGGCCGATTTCAGGACGCTGCCCGGAACATTGATGCCGGAGATGGCGAGCTTGCCGTCGTTCGGAGCGCCGTCAATGACGTTGCCGAGATCAAACGTGACCGAATCGACCGTTACCGGGTCGGGCGCTGACTTGTTGACGACGCTGATCCCCGCGATCTCGAAATGGGAGAACGGGGTGATCTTGGCAGTGGAATGCATTTCGCTCGGGTCGGGAACGATGGCGTCGTTCGAAATGCCGGTCTTCCAGGAAATCGTCTGGTCGCCGTCAACCACCTTGCCCGCGTCGAAAGCGATGCTCTTCGCGGTGAATCCGCCAGGCGTGCGCTCAACCGGGCTTGCGATGACGACCGAGGGAACCGTCGCCTCGGAACCTTCGTTGCTGATCTTCAGATTGGTGATGACCACGTCATCGCCATTCGCCGCAGCCGAGTCGAAGCTGGCCTTGGTGCCGCCCTTCGCCTGGAGGGAGGCGACGACGCTATTGGCGATCTTGGTGGCATCAGGGGCAGCGAAGGCCGTCGTCGACAGCAGAAGCGTCGATATGAGCATAAGGCCGCGGGCGCCGGAAAGCGAAACTCTCATCATGTCCTCCGAGGAACGATTGGGCGTCGGCAGCGCCGAAGCATCGGGGCGGCATTCTGTCGTGAGTTCATGGCGAGAGCAAGAACGGCGCAGGCGACATGTGACGGTGGTCACCCGGCAGCCGGCAGCGTGCGTGTTTGCAATTTCCCCGCCGCCCGCCTAGTTGTCGGTTCGGGAATGGGGTCTCCCGAGTTTTCAAATCGAGAACTGAACCGCCGGTACCGGCTGATGGCTCCTGCGACGCTGCCCGGACAGGGCGCGCGGCAGGAATCCGTCCGGTGTCCGGCTGCGATCCAATCACTGACCGGACCTTGTTCATCGGCCGCGGCCGGCAAGGAGGCTCCATGCTATTTGCTGCTATCGTCTTCATCGGCGCCGGGATCGGCGGCGTCATCCGCTACGGCGTCAGCCTTGCCGCGATCCGGCTGCTCGGCGAGGCCTTTCCGTTCGGCACCTTCGCGATCAATGTCGTCGGCTCGTTCGTCATGGGCGCCGTTGCCGCCGCCTTCATCGCGAAGATCGGCTTTTTTGGCATGCCGGCATGGCGGCTTTTCCTGACGACGGGCGTCCTCGGCGGGTTCACGACCTTCTCCGCCTTCTCGCTCGATGCGGCCTATCTCTGGGAGCGGGATGAGTTCGTTCTGATGGCGCTTTATGTCGGCGGATCGGTCCTCGTTTCGCTGATTGCCGTCTTTGCCGGACTTTTTCTCGTCAGAAGCCTCGCCGGATGATATGAGCCGCGTTTGGCATCAGGACGGAGCGGGATGGCGAGCGTCGTCACCAAGACAGTAGGACCCGACGAGGCGGATATGCGCCTCGATCGCTGGTTCAAGCAGCATTATCCGGGTCTTTCCTTCGGACATTTGCAGAAGCTCGTCCGCTCGGGCCAGGTGCGCGTCGATGGCGGCCGCGCCAAGACCAGCGA
This sequence comes from Kaistia algarum, assembly GCF_026343945.1. NCBI lineage: Bacteria > Pseudomonadati > Pseudomonadota > Alphaproteobacteria > Hyphomicrobiales > Kaistiaceae > Kaistia > Kaistia algarum. The sequence goes on along the minus strand of NZ_JAPKNJ010000002.1, from coordinate 853,523 downwards.
CCGCGTGTCGCCGGGGCAATTGGTCCGCATCCCGCCGCTCGGTGTCGATGAGGCCGGCGGCTCGCCGCATGTGGCAAGGCCGGCCGGGGCGCGCGGCAGCGATGCCGATGCGCTCATGGCGATGCTGCTCTATGAGGACGATCACGTCTACGTCTTCAACAAGCCGTGGGGCCTGGCCGTCCAGGGCGGCTCTGGCCTCTCCACCCATGTCGACGCCATGCTGGAGGCGCTTCGCGATCCCAAGGGCCAGAAGCCGCGGCTGGTGCACCGGCTCGATCGCGAGACGAGCGGCGTGCTCGTCGTGGCCCGCACGCGCCTTGCCGCGTCACGGCTCGCCGCAAGCTTTCGCGCCCGCACGACCAAGAAAGTCTACTGGGCTCTGGTGAAGGGTGTCCCGCGTCCGCCGCAAGGCCGCGTCTCGACCTGGCTGGCACGCGAGGAAAGCAGCGAGAAGATGAAGATCGCCCGTCATGGCGAGGACGATGCGAGCCATGCTGTCTCGCTATATTCGGTTGTCGACAATGCCGGCCCTAATTTTTCCTGGCTGACCATGCGCCCCGTGACCGGCCGCACGCACCAGCTTCGCGCTCACGCGGCCCATATCGGCCATCCGATCCTCGGCGATTCGAAGTATTTCGAGGCCGATTCCAACTGGGATTTCCCCGGCGGCATGCAGAACAAGCTGCATCTTCATGCGCGGCGGATCATCATCCCCCATCCTTCGGGCAAGGGAACGCTCGATGTGACCGCGCCGCTTTCGCCACACATGCTGCAGAGCTGGAACCTGCTCGGCTTTGATTCCGACCTGGGCGAGACCGGCGCGCCGGACGAAGAATGAGCGGGCTCTTCGACGATAGCGCCGGCGATGCGCCGCGCGATCCCATCCGCACGCCCTCGGATCGCCGGGTGCTGCCGAAGCGGTTCTATGAGCGCGCCGACTACGCCGCCGAGGGTGATGCTCTTGTCGTGCGCCTCGACGGTAAGATGGTTCGCACGCCCGGCAAGAACCTGCTGAAGGTCAATCGCGAGCCGATCGCCGCGGAAGTGGCGGCCGAATGGGCGGCTCAGGGCGAATTCATCGATCCGGCGACCATGCCGCTGACGCGACTGGTGAATTCGGCGATCGACGGTGTTGCGGCCAATCAGGAGCCGGTGCGAGCCGAGATCGTCAGCTATGCCGGCAGCGATTTGCTTTGCTACCGCGCGCCCGGACCGGTGCGGCTGGTCGAGCGCCAGGACGAGATCTGGACGCCGCTGATCGAATGGATGCATGAGCGCTTCGGCGCGCGCTTCCTGCTCGCCGAAGGGATCGTCCATGTCGAGCAATTCCCGGAAACACTGGCAGCTGTCGATGCCGCGCTGGGAGATCCCGACCCGCTGGCGCTCGCCGCGCTGAGCACTGTCAATTCGCTGACCGGCTCCGCCATCCTGACGCTGGCGCTGCTCCACGGCCGCCTGACGGCCGAGGAAGTTTGGGCCGCCGCCCATGTCGACGAGGATTTCGAACTCGAACTCTGGGGCGACGATAAGGAAGCCGCCGCGCGCCGCGAAGCGCGCTGGCGGGAGATGCAGGCAGCGGCGCTGATCCTGCGGTCTTGAGCGGCTACTGCTCGGGCGCCGCCTGCTTGGCGAGCGTGCCATAGGCGACGATCGGCTTGCCGTCATGCTGGCCGACCCAGCCCCAGATATAGCCGTCGCCTGCCTTGATCAGCGTCACATTGCCGTCGATGCAGCCCTTGCCCGTCGCAGCGTCGACCCCGCCACGGGTGATGGTCTCGACATAGAAGCTGGTGTCGCCCTTGGTGCCGACCTTGGTCAGCTTGCCTCCGCAGGACTGGTCGGGATAATCCGTCTCGATCGTCTTGCCGGCGAACTTGATCGCCATCTTGTAGCCGCCGGAATGGCCGACCTGCATGAAGCTGCCGGCCCAGATGCCGTCGGCGGCGCCCATCTTCACCTTCTTCTTCGCCGGCTTGGCTGGAGCGGGCGCTGCCGCCGCGTCGTCGGCGGCTGCGGCCGGCGCGGCGTCGGCCGGTGGAGGCGCGGCGTCTTCGGCCAGCGCGGCCGACCCGTACCCGGCGATGGCGGACGCAAGCAGCGCGCCGCCGATCCAATGCGAGAATTTCATGTCGATACCTCTCGTGGCATCGCCCCCCGGCGAGCGAGCCTTGCTACCATAGAGCGTGGGGACCTCCGAGCCCGTCGTGGCTCGGCCCCGGCGCGAATTCGCGCCCGCAAGCTTGGCGCTTCTATGGCGGCGGTCCGCCTGCTAAATCTCGGGGCCTCGATTTCAGGTTCTGCGGAGGAAGCGTCCTTGAAGCACATTCTGGCGGAGCTCGAAGAGCGGCGGGCCGAAGCGCGCCTCGGCGGCGGCGAGAAGCGCATCGCGGCCCAGCACGCGAAATCGAAGCTGACCGCCCGCGAGCGCCTGGAGGTCCTGCTTGACGAGGGTTCCTTCGAGGAGTTCGGCATGTTCGTCGAGCACCGCGCCACCGATTTCGGCATGGAGAAGTCCAAGATCGCGGGCGACGGGGTGGTCACGGGATGGGGCACGGTCAATGGCCGGACCGTCTTCGTCTTCGCCAAGGATTTCACGGTGTTCGGTGGCTCGCTCTCCGAGGCGCATGCCGAGAAGATCACGAAGATCCAGGACATGGCGCTGAAGAACCGCGCCCCGATCATCGGCCTGTTCGATGCCGGCGGCGCCCGCATCCAGGAAGGCGTCGCGGCGCTTGGCGGCTATGGCGAAGTGTTCCAGAGGAACGTGCTCGCCTCGGGCGTCATCCCGCAGATCTCCGTGATCATGGGCCCCTGCGCCGGTGGCGACGTCTATTCGCCGGCCATGACCGACTTCATCTTCATGGTCCGCCATTCGAGCTACATGTTCGTCACCGGCCCCGATGTCGTGAAGACCGTCACCAACGAGACGGTGACGGCCGAGGAACTCGGCGGCGCCAGCGTCCATACCGCGCGCTCCTCGATCGCCGACGGCGCCTATGACAATGACATCGAGACGCTGACCGAGATGCGCCGGCTCGTCGATTTCCTGCCCATGAACAATCGCGCCGAGATCCCGGCGATCGAGACGAGCGACCCGGCGGATCGGCTGGAAATGTCGCTCGATACGCTCATTCCGGATAATCCCAACAAGCCCTACGACATCAAGGAGCTGATCGGAAAGACCGTCGACGAGGGCGATTTCTTCGAAATCCAGGCAGCGTTCGCCAGGAACATCGTCACCGGCTTCGGCCGCATCGAGGGCCGTACGATCGGCATCGTCGCCAACCAGCCCATGGTGCTGGCCGGCGTGCTCGACAGCGACGCCTCGCGCAAGGCGGCGCGCTTCGTGCGCTTCTGCGACGCGTTCGGCATCCCGATCGTCACCTTCGTCGATGTTCCGGGCTTTCTTCCCGGCACGGCGCAGGAATATGGCGGCCTCATCAAGCACGGCGCCAAGCTGCTCTTCGCCTATGGCGAGGCGACCGTGCCGAAGGTCACCATCATCACCCGCAAGGCCTATGGCGGCGCCTATGACGTCATGGCCTCGAAGCATTTGCGCGGCGACGTCAACTATGCCTGGCCCTCGGCCCAGATCGCCGTGATGGGCGCCAAGGGCGCGGTCGAAATCATCTTCCGCGCCTCCAACGGCGACAAGGACCAGCTCGCCGCCCGCACCAAGGAATACGAAGACCGCTTCCTCTCCCCCTTCGTCGCCGCCGAACGCGGCTATATCGACGAAGTGATCATGCCCCACTCGACGAGGAAGCGCATCGCGAGGGCGCTAAGGCTGCTCCGCAACAAGGAGCTGGAGAACCCCTGGAAGAAGCACGACAATATTCCGTTGTGAGCGGATGAGCCGGCGTATCTACCTACCGGCTGGTGGCTGACCCTTCGCGACCGACAATTGCGCGGCGAAGGCGCGCTGATAGGCGGGGCGGGCTTCGCCGCGTGCGACATAGGCGGCAATGCTTGGAAATTCGTCCAGCAGTCCGGACCGCCGGAGCCGCAGCAGCACCGACACCATCAGGAGATCGCCAGCACTGAACGCGCCGTCGAGCCAGCCGGCCTTGCCGAGCCGGGCCGCGAGTTCGTGCAGGCGGCTGCGGATGCGATCCTCGACCAAGGGCAGGCGCTGTGCCGTCCAGGCCTCGTTTCTTTCCGAAATCTTGGCGGTGACGAGTTCCAGGATCGGCGGCTCGACCGTGCTTAGCGCCGCGAACATCCAGGTGATCGCGCGCGCCCGCGCATCCGCGCCGTCCGGCAGCAGCCCGGCATGGCGCTCCGCGATATGAAACACGATCGCCCCGGACTCGAACAGGACGAGATCGCCTTCCTCATAGGTTGGAATCTGCCCGAAAGGATGTAGCGCGCGATGCGCCGGCTCCTTCATCGCGGCGAAGGAAACCAGACGAACCGCATAGGGCTGGCCAACTTCCTCGAACGCCCAGCGAACCCGCGTATCCCGCGCCAACCCCCGCCCGCCATCAGGCGATCGTTCGAAGGCAGTGATGGTAGGCATCATGGGATCAGGCATAGGGAAGCCTCGGTTCGGATGGCGGGCCGACAAGGGTGTGCGAACCTCCAGAAGAAGCACGATAATATTCAATTGTGGGAGTAGCTATCTGAAAGCTCGGTGACGGCTAGGTCCGTAGCCTCGGTGCCGTCAGGTCGCTATCGCTGATAGTTAAGTTGTTGCTTCGTCCAGCAATTTGGCGAGAAGGCTGACGAACGCAATAAATTCAAGCGCCCGCTCTGGTTCGTCTTGAATGAAGCCATGGGCTCGCGGATTGCGAAGCCCCGAGACCGCCCCAGAGAACAGTTGCATGAAGCCTTTTTGCTCGTCTTTGTCCGATTGGTCCACGAGAGCGTTGAATTTCAGCACCGGGTTGGAAAGACTGAACGCACGCTCCATGAGTGAGGTGCCGTCCTGCTCCAACTGGCTTCTCAGTCGGACCAGACCGTTGAGCGCTTTGACCGCTGCTTCGACTGCGTTGGCGTAGTGGCCATCTTTATACAGTCTCGACGCCGCTCGAGCAATTTCCGGATGCAGTTCGAGGCCTTCATAAGCCCGCAAGACGCCCGCTTGCATAACTCCGTCACTAGCACCGCTCAAGGTCTCAGTGAAAAGTTCAATGAGCGTTTGCAGTGTTGTGATTGCACTGCCGATCCTTTTGCGGACTTTGTCCAAATTTCCAAGAAGGGAAGTGTCCATCCCTGGATAGTAGCCGCCGAAGGTGGGCTGAAACGTATCCACAGAATTTTCAAAGAATTCTATCGTATTATCGCCAAATATGTCACGAAGACTAGTGTTGAACTTCATACATAAGCTATCAAGAATATGAGCGCCAGTTTCTTCATCGAGTTGCCCTATATTCACCGCTTTCAATTCACTAAGACGCTTCTCGAGTCTTGGGAGCGCGGCTTGCATTTGGACAGGAGACAACTGTGCAGGCTGTCGCGCGGGGTCTCGCGACTTCTTCATTAAATTTGTCCTCTCCGCCGGGCCTTCGTACCGTGTGACCGGTTGCCTTGGTGGGGGACATCGGGTGGCGAATCCCAATCGACCGCATAGTCGACAATCAGCTCGTGCAACAGCTCTTCCGCCGACTTGCCTTGCCTTTCAGCGAAGGCCAGAAACCGTTTCCAGAGGGCATCATCGATACCCGTGACCAGCAATTCCGCCATTGAAGTTCGATCCGCGCGAATTTCTCAAATAAGCATAGCACGAGTTGTGACCGCTGCCGACGGTCGGACACGTGCGTCGTCGTGAGGAATGGTGTCATTGCCGGGCTTGACCCGGCAATCCAGTCTTTCTTCTGGCGCCCGCGCCGGTTTCCGTCGAATGTCAAGAACAAGTCTGGATTGCCGGGTCAAGCCCGGCAATGACAGGTTGGGAGGTTCGGGCGCGGGCTATATTCGCTGTCTTCGAGGTGCTGGTCGGGGTGGGGATCTATGGCCCGTCGATAAACGCCACCAGCTCCTTGTTATACGTCGCCGGGTCCTGCCAGTGCGCGAAGTGGCTGAGGTTCGGCAGGATCAGCAGTTTGGCGCCGGGGACCAGCTTGGCGAGCTCTTCCGTGTGTTCCGGCTTGATGCCTTCGTCATATTGGCCGTCGGCGATGACGGTCGGCGTCGTGATCTTGGCAAGCTGGTCGGGCTTGTAGTCGGGCTGGCTGTACCAGAGCGCCACCAGCGCGTTGACGAAGGCATCGTAGTCCTTGGGCGTCGGCGAGATCTTTTCGTAGTCCTTGCCGGCCTTCTCGATATAGGCGCCGAAGACCGGGTCCTTGTCGACGTTCGGCTTGACGCCGGAGACGTTGTAGTTGGCGCCGAAGGCCCAGAGCTTCGAGAGCCGCTCGGGGTGGTTGATGGCGATGTCGAGGCCGGTGATGCCGCCGTCGCTCCAGCCGACCAGCGCCACCTTGTCGATCTTCAGATGATCGAGCACGGCGAGCGCGTCGGACGCGAACAGGTCGTAGCTGAACGGCTTGTCGCCCTTGGTTGAGCGGCCATGGCCGCGCGTGTCGATGACGATCACCTCGTGCTTGTCGGTGAGCGCCGGCACCTGGTTGCCCCAATAATCGGAATTGCCGAGGCCGCCATGCAGGAGCAGCACGGGCGAACCCTTGCCTTCGCCGAAAGTCGCGTACCAGATCTTGGCGCCGTCAACGTCGAGCGTCCCGGTTTGGTCCGGCTTCGGCAGCGGCTTGGGATCGGGCAGGGTCTTCCACACTTCTTCGCCGAAGGCCGGCGCGGTAGCCGCCGCGACGCTCGCGACGATGCCGATGGCCAGCGCGGCGAGGCCCGCGCGCCAGCTTCGGGTCAGGATATGCATGCTCATCGTGTCACCTCATCCCCATCGGTCCGGCCGATCCGGCCCCGAGGGACAGCCTACGACCGCCATCGCGGCTTGCAAGGTGAACCGTTCCAATGCGCTGGCCCAGCGGGGACCAATCTTCCTCGAAGGAGCAACCGGGGAGGGGGCGTTCAGCCGGCCGTGTCGTCGGCCCAGCGGCGCACGTCCTGCCGCTCCGTGTCGGGGAGGCGATCGAGCAGCGTCTCGATGGTGGTGCCGCCGATCATGAGACCGGGCGCGATCTCCGCCAGCGGCACCAGGACGAAGGCGCGCTCCGCCATGCGCGGATGCGGCACGATCAGGCCCGGCTCGTCGATCGTCTCGCGCCCATAGAGCAGCAGGTCGATGTCGAGCGTGCGCGGCCCCCAGCGCACCAGCCGCTCCCTGCCATGGCGCTTCTCGATGGCGAGGCATAGGTCGAGCAGGGCGCGGGCCGAAAGCGTCGTCTCGATGGCGACGCAGGCATTGAGATAGGGACCCTGCGGCACGGGCCCCCAGGGCGGCGTCTCGTAGAGCGAGGAGACATGCGTGACGCGGACGCCTTCGGCGGTGCGAAGATCGTCGGTGGCGGCGGCGAGCGTCGCCGCTCGGTCGCCGAGATTGCCGCCGAGCCCGAGAAAGGCTTCGCTCACGCGCGGCCCCGCTCGATCTCGACGGCGACGAGGCCGGTTGCGATCGGGATCGGCGCGCCCGGCTTCTCGACGCGGACGGTGATCCGTTCGACGAGCGGGAATCGCTCGAGGATCGTGCCAGCGATGGCGTCGGCGAGCGCTTCGATCAGCTTGAAGCGGCGCTGCGTCACGATTGCCTCGGTCGTCGCGACCACCTCGCCATAATGGACGGAATCCTCCATCGCGTCGCTCGTTCCGGCCTTTGAAAGGTCGAGCTCCAGCACCAGCGACACGATGAAGCGCTGGCCGAGCGCTTCTTCCTCCGGATGGAGGCCGTGATGGGCGAAGAAGCGCAGATCGCTGATGAGAATTCGGTCGGTCATGGGGTTTCTTGCGGTCAGGGGAGGGCGCGGGACGCAAGGATCGCATCGGTGAGCGCGAGCGCTTCGCGATGCGCGGCGACGTCATGGACGCGGACGATGGCCGCCCCGCGCTCGGCGGCGATGACGTTGGTTGCGATGGTGCCGAAGATGCGGTCCTTCGGCTCGCGGCCGGTGAGCGTGCCGATGAAGCGTTTGCGCGACGTGCCGATCACGATCGGGAAGCCGAGCGCGACGAGCGTGTCGAGCCGGTCGAGGATGAGGAGGTTCTCGTCCACGTCCTTGCCGAAGCCGATGCCTGGATCGAGCAGGATGCGGTGATCGGGAATGCCAGCGGCGCGGGCCATGGTGATCGAGCGATCGAAGAAGCGCTTCAGCGCGTCGAGGATGGACGCGGTGCCGTAGCGCGCATCCTTCTCCCAGTGGCCGGCGATGACCGCAGCGTCATGGGCCGCCGCGACGCGCGCGATCTCTGGCTCGCGCTGCAGGCCCCAGACGTCATTGACGATCCGCGCGCCGGCGATAAGAGCCGCGTCGGCGACGGCCGCCTTGTAAGTATCGATCGAGACCAGCGCGCCCGGCTCGGCGCCGAGCTTGGCGATGACGTCGAGCACACGGGCGGTCTCCGTCGCCGCGTCGACCTCGGCCGCACCCGGCCGGGTCGATTCGCCGCCGATGTCGATGATGTCGGCGCCCTCGGCCAGCATGGCACGTCCGCGCGCCACGGCGGCGTTGGCCTCCGCATGGTCGCCGCCGTCGGAGAAGCTGTCCGGCGTGACGTTCAAGATGCCCATGATCAGCGTGCGGCCGCCGGCCGCGCGCGCGAGATGGTCGATGTCGAGATTGGCCAAGGCGTCGTCCGATTCGGTCGGGGGGATTGACGGCGCTTAGAGCACCGAGAACACCTGACCGGTCAATGCGCCTTCGACGCTCTTCGAGAAGGCGAGCGCCGCGCGGGCGGCCGGCACCGGCTCGTGGCCACGGAAGAACGGGGCATAGCCGCCCATGGATTCGAGCAGCACGCCGGGGCTGACCGAATTGATGCGCAGTCCGCGCGGCAGCTCGATCGCCGCCGCCTTGACGAAGGAATCGACGGCGCCGTTCACCATGGAGGCGGAGGAACCCTTGCGGATTGGGTCATGCGCCAGCACGCCGGTGGTCAGCGTGAACGAGCCGCCATCGGTCACGAAGTCCTTGCCGATCAGCACGAGATTGACCTGGCCCATCAGCTTGTCGGCGATGCCGATCGCATAGTCCTCCGCGGTCATCTCGGGGAGCGGCGCGAACTTGACCTTGCCGGCGGCGCTGATCACGGCATCACAGGTGCCGACCTGTTCGAAGGCGGCGCGGATCGAGGCGGGGTCGCGGATATCGATCTGGACGTCGCCGGTGCGGCCGGCACGGATGATGTCATGGCGAGCGCCGAGTTCGGCGGCAACGGCAGTGCCGAGGACGCCGGAGGCGCCGACAAGCAGGATCTTCATGGAACTTCCTGTGCGAGGAGGGGGCGTGGAGGGCGAGTGACCGGGATCATAGCCGATCGGAGCGTTGGGGCTAGTGTTCGTGCCGAGCCGGTCGGAGCGCCGCCAGGACGCCCCCGCTCATGAGGAGACCCAGCCATGTCGATGAAGCCCTATCTGCCCTTCTTTGCCGTTGCCGTCCTGCTCGCGGGCTTTGGCGAGGCGCGCGCGGCCTGCTTCGAGGCGATCGGCTGCACCGACAGCCAGAAGATGTCGCTTGCCAACCTGCGCACGCTGTCCTGCGACACGCTCTGGACCGCGCGCAACACGATCTACTACGAGAACGGCTATTGCTTCCGCACCGCTCGCGGCCAGGCGAACTTCTCGAATGATGGCTGCACGACCAGCAATCAGGCGGCTATTCGCCTCAACAGCTATGAGCGCGCCAACGTCCAGGCGATCACGAAGGTCGAGCGGGAGAAGGCGTGCCGCTGACATCGTTCGGTCTCGGCGCCGGCTTCGGCGGAATATCGGCATCCGGCCCGTCGAGGAAATCGACCATCGCCTTGTTGAAGGCGACAGGGTCCTGCATCAGCCCGGCATGGCCGACCTTCGGCAGGATAACGAGTTTCGCGCCGGGAATGAGCTTCGCCATCTCGCGCGTATGCTGCGGCTTGATCGCCTCCTCGCGCTCGCCATCGGCGATCACGGTCGGGATGCGGATCGAGCGGAGCTGCGCCGGGGTGAAGTTCGGCTCGGTCTCCCACATCTCGTTGACCTCGCGTACCGTCTCGGCGTGCTCATCCATCATCTCGACAGCGCTGGCCTGCAATGGTGCCAGCATGTCGGGGAGGGGGGACGGCGTCAGCCCGTCGACGTCATAGTTGGCGCCATAAGCGAAGAGCTTGCTGATGCGCTCGGGATGATGGATGGCGATATCGAGGCCGATGATGCCGCCATCGCTCCAGCCGACGATGGCCGCCTTCTGGATCTTCAGATGATCCATGAGCGCCAGAACGTCCGAAGACATGATGTCGTAGCCGATCGGTGCCGAGGAACGGGTACTGCGGCCCTGGCCGCGGCTGTCGGCGAGGATCACCATGTGCTTGGCGACGAGCGCGGGGATCTGGTTGCGCCAGTCGCGCGACGATCCGAGCCCGCCATGCAGCAGGATGACCGGCGATCCGCCATGCGGGTTGAAGATCGCGTACCACATCTTAATGCCGTTCAGATTGGCATAGCCGCTGCGGTCGGGCTTCTTGAAGAAGCCGGGCTCGTGGACCACGGGCCCGACATAGGCCAGCCATACCGCGGTGAGGCTCGCCGCCACCATGGCAACAAGCGCCGTCGCGAGGCGGTCGATCGGGGTCGTCCATTGAAAGAAGCGCATGCGGTCGAATCCGCCCGAGGAAGCGACAAGACGAACTTGGATCGGTTGCGCCTCCAGGGCAAGGGACGAGCCGAAACGCCGCAGCCCGCCAACCGCTCCGTTGCGGGTCTGCGCGTGCCGACGTAGACCTTGATTCAAGAAACGGAAAATCGATCGGGGACGTCCATGTTCGAGAAGATCCTCATCGCCAATCGCGGCGAGATTGCGTGCCGCATCATCAAGACGGCAAGGCGGATGGGGATAGCGACGGTTGCCGTGTTTTCGGACGCTGATCGGGATGCGCTCCATGTCGAGATGGCGGATGAGGCGGTGCATATCGGCGCCTCGCCGGCCGTGCAGTCCTATCTGGTGATCGAAAAGATCGTTGCCGCCGCGAAGGAGACGGGCGCGCAGGCGATCCATCCGGGCTATGGCTTCCTCTCCGAGCGTACGGCCTTTGCCGAAGCGCTCGCCGCTGCCGGCATCGTGTTCATCGGTCCCAATGCGGCGGCGATCGCGGCGATGGGCGACAAGATCGAATCGAAGAAGGCCGCGGCCGCGGCGGGCGTCTCGACGGTGCCGGGCCATCTTGGCGTCATCGAAAGCGAGGACGAGGCGGTCGCGATCGCCCGTTCGGTCGGTTTCCCCGTCATGATCAAGGCGTCGGCCGGCGGCGGCGGCAAGGGGATGCGCGTTGCCTATGACGAGGCCGGCGCACGCGAGGGCTTCCGCATGTCACGATCGGAGGCCCGCTCCTCCTTCGGCGATGACCGGGTCTTCATTGAGAAATTCATCGTCGAGCCGCGCCATGTCGAGATCCAGCTGCTGGGCGACAAGCATGGCAACGCCGTCTATCTCGGCGAGCGCGAATGCTCGATCCAGCGCCGCAACCAGAAGGTGATCGAAGAGGCGCCGTCGCCGCTTCTGGATGCGGCGACGCGACGCGCCATGGGCGAGCAGGCCGTCGCGCTGGCCAAGGCAGTCGGCTATGATTCCGCCGGAACGGTCGAGTTCGTTGCCGGGCAGGACAAGAGCTTCTTCTTCCTCGAGATGAACACGCGCCTTCAGGTCGAGCATCCGGTGACGGAACTGATCACCGGCCTCGACCTCGTCGAGCAGATGATCCGCGTCGCCGCGGGCGAGAAGCTAGCCTTCACGCAGGAAGAGGTTCGCCTCGATGGCTGGGCGATCGAGGCCCGCGTCTATGCTGAGGATCCCTATCGTGAATTCCTGCCCTCGATCGGCCGCCTGACGCGCTATCGCCCGCCAGCCGAGCGCAAGGAGAGCGGCGTGACGCTGCGCAACGATACCGGCGTGGTCGAGGGTTCGGAGATTTCCATCTTCTACGATCCGATGATCGCCAAGCTCTGCACCCACGCGCCGACGCGCGAGGCGGCGACCGCAGCGATGAACGATGCCCTCGACGCCTTCGTCATAGACGGCATCCAGCACAACATCCCGTTTCTTTCCGCCCTGATGGCGCATCCGCGCTGGGCCGAGGGGCGGTTGTCGACCGCCTTTATCGCCGAGGAATTTCCGGAAGGCTTCAAGGGGGCTGTGCCGACAGCCGAGGAAAAGCGCCGGCTCGCCGCGGTCGCCCTCGCCATGGAAATCGTGCGCAAGGACCGGCTGGATCGTCTCCCGGACCGGCTCGGACCGCATCCGAAGGGGTGGCGCCGCAACTGGGTGGTGAAGCTGGGATCTGAGGAATTGCCGCTTCAGGTCGATGTCGACAGCCTCGCGCCGCTGGCGATCCGGATCGGTTTCGCGGAAGGCGAGGCGCCCGTCGAGGTGCGGTCGATCTGGAGTCCGGGCGAACCAGTCTGGTCCGGCGCCTTTGGCGGCGAAGCCTTCGCCGTTCAGGTCCGGCGCAGCGGAATGGCCGACAGGCTGCTCCATCGCGGTATTGATGTCATCGCCCGCGCGATGAGCCAGCGCGTCGCCGAACTCGATCGCTGGATGCCGGAGAAGCGTGTCGCCGATACGTCGAAGGTGTTGCTCTGCCCGATGCCCGGTCTTGTCGTTTCGATCGCGGTGGCGGAGGATCAGCGGGTGAAGGCCGGCGAGACGCTGGCGATCGTCGAGGCAATGAAGATGGAGAACGTCCTCAGAGCCGAGCGTGACCTGACAGTGGCGAAGATCGAAGCCAAGCCCGGCGACAGCCTCGCGGTCGACGCTGTGATCATGCGCTTCGCCTGAGTGGCGAAGCAGAGCGCCTCAATCGGCCTCGACCAAGCTATCCGTCTTGACGTTCATCAGATTGCCGCGCCATTCGAAACCACTGCCTGAGACGGCGGCGACCCAAAGTACCGGTAAGGCGAGATCTCGCAGGATCCAGGCCAGCGCCTGCTTCGGCGTGCAATGCCAGCCGAGGCTGATCGCCATCAGCCCTTCCGCCACATACCAAGCGACGGCCAGCAGCGCGGCCGACCAGAGCGGAATGACGTCGGTGAACCCGAGGATGAAGGCGACGAGGATCGGGAAGAACCCGCCGACGATCAGCTCCATCGAGAAGAAAACCGGGAAGGTCACGCGGCGCAACCGAGCCCAGCGGAGCTGACGCGACCAGACGGCGCGCACAGTGCGATGGCCGAGCGGCTGAGGGAATGGCAACTCGACGAGGCGGACATCGCGTCCGGCTCCGCGGATCACCTTGGTCGAGGCGGCGTCCTCGGCGGGTTCGGCGGCCAGCGCATCAATGCCGCCATTGTCGTCGAGATATTCGCGCCGCCACAACATCGACTTCCCCTGCGCGAAGCCGTTGCCGACCGCATCGGCGGCGAGCTGCCAGCGGGCCTGGAAGGTATTGAGGAAGGCACACTCGACCTCGGCCGCCGTGCCGTTCGGCTCGCTACCGAGGGGAGGGGAACAGACGAGGCCGGTGGTCGAGGACCAGCGGCTCAGCATGCGCGTCAGATAATCGTGCGGCATCAGGACATTGCTGTCGGCCATGACGATCCAGTCATGCCGTGCGGCCTTCCAGCCCTTCACGAGATTATTGAGCTTCGGATTGATGCTGATGCGATCGTCGCCGATCAGCAGGCGCGCCGGAACGTCCGGACGCTCGGCGATGAGCTTGTTCACGACCGGAATAATCGGATCCTTGTCGCTCGCGACGCAGAAGATCAGCTCATATTCGGGATAATCAAGATCGAAACCGGAGCGCAGCGTTCGCTCGATCGAGTTTTCGAGGCCGCAGACCGGACGCAGGATCGATACAGGTGGCGTCTCGGCCGGCTTCACGTAAAGCCTTCCGACAGCGATACGGCCCCGCAGGATAACGAGGCCGATGCTGGCGAACTGGACCACAGCGGTGACGACGCAGAAGGCAATCCCTGCCCAGGCGGCGAAGAGTCCGGCTTGCTCGATCATCGCGACGACCCTCCGAAGAGGGAGATGGAGTGCCGCTGCGAATTGTTGTTCATCGGTCGCTTATGGTTCGAACGGGCCAACGAGTCGATCAAAATAATATTTTGCTTCCTATCCTCGTGGCCGAGGTCCGTGTCGATTTGATGACGCGGGACGGAAGCTTGACGCGGCGATCGTCGACGCGCAAGCCCTTCCGGTGAACCCATATTCGAAACGGCGGGAGTGTTGCCGATGGCGCAGACGGTGCTGCTCGACCTGGATGGTACGCTGACGGACCCCTATCCGGGAATCAGTGCTTCGATCCTGCATGCCCTGGAAAAGCTCGGCCGGCCGGCGGTCGATGAGGCGACCTTGCGCGCGGCCGTTGGCCCGCCGCTGGAGGCTGCCTTCGCCGCGATGCTGGACGGCGATGCGGTCATGGCGAAGGAGGCATTGCGTCTTTACCGCGAGCGTTATGCCCCGGTCGGCATCTATGAGAACCGGGTCTTCGACGGCATTCCGGAGCTTCTGGGACAATTGCGGGCCGACGGTCTTCGCCTTTTCATTGCGAGTTCCAAGCCGCGCGTGTTCTGCGAGGCGATCGCCGACCATTTCGGATTCGCCTCTTACTTCGAGCGAATCTATGGTTCCGAACTCGATGGCAGCCGCGTCGGCAAGGCGGACCTCATCGCCCATCTCCTGGCTGAAGAGGGCATCGAGGCGGGGCGTTCCGTAATGGTTGGCGATCGACGCCACGATATCGATGGCGCCAGGGCCAATGGCATGCGGGTGATCGGCGTCGCCTGGGGCTATGGCAGCGCCGAGGAATTCGCGGCTTCGCCGCCCGATGCGATGGTGGCGAGCGTCGAAGACCTCCGCACCGAGATCCTGCGTCAGCTGGCGATCATTCCATGACAGCGCGAATCGGCTTGCATGTCCGTGTCACGGGTGCGGTGCAGGGCGTCGGCTATCGTGCCTTCGTCGAACGAGAGGCCGTCGGTCGCGGCCTTTCAGGCTGGGTGCGCAACCGGCGCGATGGGAGCGTCGAGGCGGTACTGTCCGGCGATGCCGAGGCCGTGGAAGCCGTGCTCGCCGCCTTCCTGTCCGGCCCGCGGCTCGCCCGCGTCGCTAAAGTCGAACGCATCGCCGAAGTCGAACCCATCGACGGACCTTTCCTCGTCGCTCCGAGCCACTAGAGGCCCGTCAGGCAGAGATCGTGGGGCCGAAATGCTGCTCAAATCTGGCGCGCAGCACCGAATCAAATTCCGGCATGGAGATGATCTGCCCCATGTCGACGAGGCTGGTGACGCCATGGCCGCGCACGCCGCAGGGCACGATGCCGTCGAAATGGGTCAGGTCGGGATCGATATTGATGGCGATGCCGTGAAAGCTGACCCAGCGGCGCACGCGAATGCCAATCGCCGCGACCTTGTCTTCTGCCTCTGGGCCCTTGTCGGGCCGGCGTAGCCAGACTCCGACGCGATCCTCCCGCCTTTCGCCGCGCAGATTGAACGCGCCGAGCGTTTCGATCACCCAGGCTTCCAGCGTCGCCACGAAATGGCGCACGTCGCGGCCGCGCTTGCCGAGGTCGAGCATGACATAGGCCACCCGCTGCCCGGGCCCATGATAGGTGTACTGGCCGCCGCGCCCGGTCGCGAACACGGGGAAGCGGGCGGGCTCCAGCAGGTCCTCTTCCTTCGCGCTGGTGCCGGCGGTGTAGAGCGGCGGATGCTCGACAAGCCAGATGCGTTCCGGGGCGTTGCCAGCGGCTATGGCCGCGACTCGCTCTTCCATCTCGGCAACGGCATTCGGATAGTCTACTGGATGATCGGCCACCATCCACTCCACGGCAACGTTGCCACTCGGTAGCAACATGGTGTGGTCGAGGGCTGCCCGGGAAAGCATCGTGGTGTCCATTTCGGTCGTCCGATAATCAGCCTGCCCATACACCGTACCGGCGATACGGCCGTATTTGCTGGTTCCCGCCAAGGATTTCGTTCAAGGCACCTTAGGCAGGGAATGAGCTATTTCGCGAACGAATATTGGCATGCTAATACCCTCTTGCAAGCATCGCGAGGTTCTTAGCCATGCCTGCAAAAGGGGCAGCATTTCTCATCCGAGGATCCGGGTTGACGAGCAGCGTCTCGCGTGGGGATTCGGCTTTCGGTAAAACCGACGCCGCATCTCGGTGCGCAATATCAGGTCCGCCACGACCTTCTTTGGCGGAACGGATCATGGAGGAGAGCCGGTGTCGTCCTTTCCGCGAGTAGTGGTCTATGGCGCGTCGGGCCATGCGCTTGCTTGCCGTGACATGCTGGAGAATGGTTTTGCTCCGCACCGCGTCTGTGAAGTCATCGCCTATATGAAGGATGGCGCCGAGGAAGGCGCCAGTGTTGACGGGCTGCCGCTCATTTCCTTTGAGGATTGGCAGGCGCGCTATGCGCGCGAAATTCCCTGCATCGTCAGCATCGCCGCGCCCACACCGCGCAAGCGCCTTGTGCAGAAGGTCGTCGATGCGGGCGGCTTCTTCATCCCGTTCTATGACCGACCGGAAGTGGCATTCCGGAAGGTGAAGGTCGGCGAGGGATCGGGCATCGCGCTCCCCGTCTTCATCGGCCAGAACTCGCGAATCGGTGCGCATGTTCTTGTTAGCCCGATGTGCTCGATCGGCCATGACGTCACCATCGGCGATTATTGCTCGCTGGCGCCCAGTGTGACGATCTCGGGCAATGTCGTCGTGAAGGAAGGCGTCTTCCTCGGCGCAGGTTCCGTGGTCGTCAACGGCAAGGCCGACAAGCCACTGATCATCGGCGAGGGCTGCAACATCTCGGCCGGTGCCGTGGTCACCAAGTCGGTTCCCGACGGCGAAACGATGATCGGCAACCCGGCGATCACGCTGGACGAATTCAGCCGGACGCGCCGTTATCTGCGCGACGTCGTCCCGGAGGAGGATGAGGAATAGGCGCCGGGCCGAACTCATCCACAGCTTGCGCTTGCCACCGGGGAATCCATTTGCTACATCCGCGCCGGTTCGCCGGATCGGAACAAGCGGTCGTGGCGGAATTGGTAGACGCGCAGCGTTGAGGTCGCTGTGCCGCAAGGCGTGGAAGTTCGAGTCTTCTCGACCGCACCAATCCCGGTGAACTTACGACGACGGCGGCCCTCGGGCCGCCGTTCTCGTTTCTGGCGTACAGTTATCGATGTGGCGCCATCGCCATGCGGGCACAGAAGCCGCGGAACAGCATCGTCTCCGGCCCGTTTTCGCTTTACGGCGCCGAGCCGCGACGTCTAAAGCTCGGCCAGCCGCTTTTCCCGCCATTCGCCCGGCCCTCGCCGCGGAGGTCTCATGTCGGATCCGACGACGATAGAGCCCGAACTCCGCACCGAAGCGCCGCCGATCGCGCTCCGCGACGCCGACGACAATCTGTCCGCCAGCTTCCTCGATGCGTTGGTCGAGGCGATCGAGGCCCGCGACGCTGCGCGCGCCCGAGAGCTGACCGAGGATCTGCACGAGGCCGATCTCGGCGACATTCTGGAGCAACTGACGTCGGAGCAGCGCCCCGAGCTCATCCAGCTTCTGGGCGACGCCTTCGATTTCACGGCGCTGACCGAACTGGACGAGAATACCCGCGTCGAGATTCTCGAGGATCTGCCGCCGGAGACGGTCGCCGAGGGCGTGCGCGATCTCGATTCGGACGACGCGGTCTACATCCTCGAGGACCTCGACCAAGCCGAGCGCGACGAGATCCTGGCGCAGCTCCCCTCGGTCGAGCGCGTCGCCCTGACGCGCAGTCTCGATTATCCTGAAGAGAGCGCCGGCCGGCGTATGCAGACGGAGTTCATTGCCGTCGCCTCGTTCTGGACCGTCGGGCAGACGATCGACTACATGCGCGAGGCCGAGGATCTGCCCGAGGCCTTTCATGAGCTCTTTGTCGTCGATCCCTCGTTCCGCCTGCTCGGCCGCGTCGCGCTCGATCGGCTGCTGCGCACCCGCCGCAACCGCAAGATCGCCGATCTCGTCGACGAGAACCCGCATGTCGTCCAGGCGACCGACGAGCTCGACGACGTCGCGCGCATGTTCCAGCGCTACAATCTGATCTCCGCCGCCGTGGTCGACGAGGCTGGACGGCTGGTCGGCCTGATGACCATCGACGATATCGTCGACGTGCTGGAAGAGGCGGCCGACAAGGATATCAAACGTCTCGGCGGCGTGGGCGACGAAGAGGTCTCCGACCGCGTCTGGTACATTGCGAAGAGCCGCTTTCCCTGGCTGCTGATCAATCTCGGGACAGCGCTGCTGGCTTCCAGCGTCATCGGCCTGTTCCAGGACGAGTTGCAGCGAATGGTGGCGCTGGCCGTGCTGATGCCGATCGTCGCGAGCCAGGGCGGCAATGCCGGCACCCAGACCATGACCGTCGCCGTGCGCGCGCTCGCGACTCGCGCGCTCGGTCCGCACAACGCGCTGCGTGTCATCGGCCGTGAACTGGTGGTCGGCCTCCTCAACGGCCTTCTTTTCGCGGCCATCGTCGGCGGATTCGCCGTCTTCCGCTTCGGCGTGCCCGATCTTGGCTTTGTTATCGCCGCCGCCATGATGATCAACCTCGTCGCCGCGGCGCTGGGGGGCATCCTGATCCCGCTAACGCTGCACAAGTTGAAAGCGGACCCGGCGATCGCCTCTGGAGCCTTCGTCACGACGGTCACGGATCTGGTCGGCTTCTTCTCGTTTCTGGGCTTCGCCGCCCTCTGGTTTGGCTTCGCCTGAGCGCTGCCTAGCTTCGCGCCATGTTTCCCGGCCGGACAAAATGTGACCGTGTTTTGATGCTCCACAATCGACTTCTCCGCCAAAAGCGTTAGACGGAGAGCGGATATTTTGCGGCGCACGCGCCGGCAGGGGCGATTGGAAGGGCGAATTGGATCTATCGACCGGAGGCATCAGGACGGGCGTCGTCGGCCTCGGCTATTTCGGCTCCTTCCATGCCCGGCACCATGCCGCCAATGCGAAGTCGCGTCTCGTCGGCGTCGTGGATGCGGATAGCGCCCGCGCCGACGCCGCGGCTGCTACCCATGGCGCCCAGGCCTTTTCCGACCACCGCGACCTGATCGGCCGCGTCGATGCCGTGTCCATCACGGTGCCGACCTCGCTGCACCATGGTGTCGCTGGCGATTTCCTCGATGCGGGCGTGCATGTGCTGATCGAAAAGCCGATCGCTCATTCTCCCGAGGCGGCGCGCGATCTCATTGCCCGCGCGAAAGCCAGCGGCGCGGTGCTGCAGATCGGCCATATCGAGCGCTTTTCGCCGGTTTTCGGCCTGCTGAAGCAGCGCGTCGTCCAGCCGCGCCATATCGAATGCGTCCGGATCGGACCGTGGCGGGGCAGGGCGGTCGATGTCGACGTCGTGCTCGATTTGATGATCCACGATATCGATCTCGTCCTGTCGCTGGTGGCTTCGCCGGTCGAATCGGTCGACGCCGTCGGCTCGCCGGTACTGTCGCCGACCAATGATTTCGCCCACGCGCAGCTTCGCTTCGCCAACGGCACGACCGCCCATCTTTCGGCCAGCCGCGTCGCGGAACGCACCGAGCGCGCCATTCGCCTCGTCGAGCCGGACCGTTACTGGACGGCGGACATGGCCGAGCGCACCGTGTCGTCGTTCAGCCGCACCGCCGGCCTTGATTCGCGCGAGGCTTTTTCCGTGCCGCCAAGCGACAATCTCGCGCTTGAAATTGATTCGTTCCTCGACGCTGTCGCGACGACATCTCGTCCGCTCGTCGACGGGAAGGCGGGGCTTGATGCCCTGATGGTCGCCGAGGCGATCCTTCGCAGCATCGCCGCGACCGCTCCCGCCCCTGCCGCTCTCGCAATCGGAGGTTCCTTCTGATGGTGTCCCAGTCTCGTCCGGCCGTCAGCGTTGCGCCGGGCCGCGTGGCCTTTTTCGACCTGCAGCGCCAGCAGCGGCGGATCCATGACGATGTCCGCGCCCGTATGGATGCCGTGCTCAACCACGGCCAGTTCATCCTCGGGCCGGAAGTCGAGCAGCTCGAGCAGAAGCTGGCCGCCTATGCCGGCGTGCCGCACGCGATCGGCGTCTCCAGCGGCCGCGACGCGCTGATGATCGGCCTGATGGCGCTCGGCATCGGTCCCGGCGACGCCGTTTTCGTGCCGGCCTTCACCTTCGCGGCGACAGCCGGCGCCGTCTGCTCCGTTCAGGCAACGCCGATCTTCGTCGATGTCGATCCTGACACCTTCAACATGGATCCCGCCGATCTGGAACGGGCCGTGGCCGAGGTGATCGCGGCCGGCGAACTAACCCCGCGCGTCGTCATGCCGGTGGATCTCTATGGCCTCCCGGCCGATTACGAGGCGATCGGCAAGATCGCGCTTCGCCACGAGATGATTGTCTTCTCCGACGCGGCGCAGAGCTTCGGCGGCACGGCGGGCAATCGCCGTGTTGGCGGCATGGCCCCGATCTCGGCGACCAGCTTCTATCCGACCAAGCCGCTCGGCTGCTATGGCGACGGCGGCGCGATCCTGACCGACGACGACGCGATCGCCGACGCCGTTCGCACGCTGCGCTCACATGGGCGCCAGGGCACGGGCGACGTCGCCGTGCGCAACGGCATCACGGGGCGCCTCGACACGGTGCAGGCAGCGATCCTGCTCGCCAAGATGACCATCTTCGACGACGAACTGGTGCGCCGCGACGAGATCGCCGCGCTCTATGACGCAGCTCTTGCCGGCGTGGTGGGCTTGCAGAAGCGCCCCGCCGGCTACAAGAGCGCCCATGCGCTCTACACGATCCGTTCCGATGAGCGCGACCGCCTGAAGGCCGAGCTCGACGCGAACGGCATCGGCAATGCGCTGTTCTACCGCCTCGCCCTGCATCAGCATCCGGCCTTCGCCGAGGTGCCGAAGCGGCCGCTGCCGGTCTCCGAGCGCCTCGCCGACACCGTGCTGAGCCTGCCGATGAACCCGGACTTGACCGACGAGGAAGTCGCGCGCGTCATCGCGGTCGTGCGGGAATTCGTCTCGGCCTGATCGGCTCCGGCTTTGTTTCATCAGACCCGGCGCCCCATCTTGACGGATGGAGCGCCGGGTCTGACATTTTCCGTCCAGCCTATTGCGGAGCTTCCTTCATGCCTACGTTCATCCGGGCGCACGGTGCGGCCATTCCTGCCATAGGCCTCGGCACCTGGATGCTGACAGGGGAGGCTTGCACCGACGCCGTCGAGGCGGCGATCGGCATCGGCTATCGCCACATCGACACTGCCATCGGCTACGGCAATGAGAGAGAGGTCGGCGAAGGCATCCGCCGTGCCGGCCTCGATCGCGACAAGCTGTTTCTCACCACCAAGATTCCGCCGGAGCAGCTCGCGTCCGACGACATGCTGCGTGCCGCGGAAGGCAGCCTCGAGCGCCTCGGCGTCGATCAGGTCGACCTGCTCCTGATCCATTGGCCGAGCCGCACGCTTTCGGCCAGCGAGACGATCCGATCGCTGAACGCGGTCAAGGCACGTGGCCTGACGCGCCATATCGGCGTCTCGAATTATACGATCGCCCTGCTGGACGAGGCCTGGAGCGCTACGGATGCGCCGATCGTCGTCAATCAGTGCGAGCATCATCCCTATCTCGACCAGGCCCGGCTGCGCGCCGCCACCGCCGCCCATGGAACCGCCTTCGTCGCCTATTGCCCGCTCGGACAGGCGGACGTGCTGGACGAGCCGGTCATCCAGGACATTGCCGGCCGCCTCGGCCGCAGCCCGGCGCAGACGGTTCTGCGCTGGCAGTTCCAGAAGGGCTGCGTCTCCATCCCGAAGAGTTCGCATCCCGCCCGCATCCGTCAGAATCTCGACATTTTCGGCTTTGAGATTTCCGATGAGGATATGGCGTCGATCGACAGCCTGAGTTCGGCCGGAACGCGCATCTGCAACTTCCCCTCGATCGCACCCGACTGGGACGAATGAGCCCGGGCGGCGGGAGACGATCGATGTTCTTCTATCTCGCCAAGCTTGGCTGGTATTTCGCGCAGCCCTCGGCCCTGCTGCTGGTGCTGCTCTTCGTTGGCCTCGTGGCGATCGGGTTGGGCTGTGTGCGCTCGGGCGGATCACTCGTGCTTGTCTCCACCGCCGGACTGCTGATCGCCGGCTTCCTGCCGCTCGGCCCGGCGATGATGCTGCCGCTCGAAGACCGCTTTCCGCGCACGGATCCGAAAGGTCCCGTTGCCGGCATCGTCGTGCTCGGCGGCGCGATCGATACGCGGATCAGCGAGTCGCGCGGCGACTATGCGCTTGCCGACGCCGCCGAGCGCATGACCGAGGCCGTTCGTCTCGCGCGGCTCTATCCCGAGGCGAAGATCGTCTTTACCGGCGGCTCTGCCGATGTCATTCCCGATGGATCGACGGAATCCGATCCGGCCCGGGCCTTCCTCCTCGCCATGGGCCTACCGGCGGATCGCCTGATCATCGAGGGCCGCAGCCGCGATACCGCCGAGAACGCTCGTTTCACGAAGGAACTCGTGCAGCCGAAGCCGGGCGAGACCTGGCTGCTCGTCACGTCCGCCTGGCACATGCCGCGCTCCATCGGCTGCTTCCGCGCCGTCGGCTGGGACGTGACCGCCTGGCCGACCGACTACCGCACGTCGGGACCAGCCGACCTGTGGTCGCCGATGTCGCGACCATCCTCAGGTCTCGCCATGGTCGACCTCGCCGCCAAGGAATGGATCGGCCTTGTGGCCTATCGGATCGCCGGACGGACGGACGCGCTGTTTCCGGGGCCGTGAAGAGGCGCGTTCCGTCACTCGAGCACGTCAGAGCAGGGATCGCATCGTCGCCAGACTGCAAGCTCTTGAACGACCGGCGAGGAGCGTCTATATCTGTATCGTGTCACGTTACAAGTGACATTTTGAGGCGACGCTGCGAGGTCGATCGCCTGTCGCACGAGAAATGGGAGCATAAGAAGGAATTCGTTATTTTGATTGTTTCTTTCAAGAATAAGGGGCTTGAAGAGCTGTTCCTCGAAGGAAAGACGGCGAAGATTTCGTCGAAATTTCATGAGAGGATCATCGTAAGGCTCGACGCGTTGGATGCGGCAACCAAACCGGAGGATGTGAACATCCCTGGTTTCAATTTTCATATGCTGAGTCCGAGATCAGCGGGACGCTACACTGTCCATGTGAATGGGCCTTGGTGCGTGACCTTCGGGTTCATCGATGGAAATGCTTTCGATGTCGACTTCGAACAGTACCATTGATTGAATCCCTCCATTGTTCCTCATGGAGCAGGGAGGACCCTCTACTCAGGCCAATCGTGGCCGATCAGGAAACCGGAGACATTTGACAATGAGCGCGGAAAGCCTCGCTCGCCGCCCCCATCGGGCTCCCACCCACCCCGGCGTCTTGCTGCGCGATACCGTGCTGCCGGCGCTCAACAATATGTCGATTACCCAGATGGCCGATACGCTGCGGGTATCGCGCCAGCAGCTTCACCGCGTCCTCGCCGCCGAGGCCGGCATTTCGCCGGAGATGGCCCTGCGGCTGGGCAAGTTTTGCGGCAACGGTCCCGAGCTTTGGCTCAATATGCAGAGGAATTACGACCTCTGGCAGGCGAGGGAGCGGATCGGCAAAGAAGTCGATGCGATCCCGACCATGGCCGTCGCGTAGCAAGTGTCTCAACAGAAAGGCTATCGGAGGCCGGCCAGAATGGACCTCTGGGCTTGACGAACGGACGTTGTTCCGGATTTGTTCTGGTTCTTCAGCGAGAGGGACGGAACCATGATCTGGCGGTCACGGCATATCGGCATCGGCATTGAACGGCCTTTTGAGGCGGTCAGCGACTTCCTTGCCGTGCCGGAGAATTTTCCGAAATGGGCGGAAGGGCTTGGCGGATCCTTCGAGCCTGCCGGCGGTCTCGACTATCGTCTGGAGACGCCGACGGGCAGCGCGCGCGTCCGCTTTTCGCCGCCGAACCCCTATGGCATTGCCGACCACACCGTGTTCATCAGTGAAGCCGAGCCGATCTTGAACCCGCTGCGCGCCATGCCGAACGATACCGGCAGCGAGGTTGTCTTCACGCTGTTCCAGCGCCCGGGCATGTCGAACGAGGATTTCGAGCGCGACGCGGCATGGGTCGCCAAGGATCTCAAGACGTTGAAGGCGTTGCTTGAATCAGAATGAGAGCGAAGATGGCCTGACTATCGATCGGAACGGCTTATTGCGCCTCAATCCTGTTTCGGCCCGATCCTGTAGACGCCTTTGAAATCTCCCGGATCGACAATCTTGCCCTTCCGCAGGATCGCGGCCCGGCCGTCTTTCGCCAGCCGCACGGCGACGCGGCGGATCGGAATCATCAGGAGGCGCCAGACCTTCTCGTCATTGCCGGCGATCTGCCGTGCGATTTCGGTCGGGTCGAGGCTCTTTTTTTCCGGCAGCGTCGCAAGCCTTTCCGTGATCGCCGTCTCGATGGCCGCATCATCGGCGATCATGATTTGACCTCTCGCGCCGCCTTGATCACCGCTCTCGCCGCTGGCGACAGGAACTGGCGATAGGCCTGAACCGAGAAGATGGTTGCGGTTGCCAGCATGAAGACCCAGCCATTGATGAACCAGCCGAGATAGCCGATCGCGAAGAAGAAGGCGCGCAGGCCGTGGTTGAAGTGACGACCGGCGATGATGATGAATTGCGCCGCCCGGTCGGCCGCGGCGACGGCCTCCTCCTCGCCGGCATGGACGGCGCTCGGCGTCGCGCCGACGAGGATCGAGGCATAGTTGAAGAGGCGGTAGGACCAGCCGAACTGGAAGAACGCATAGCCGAAGATCAGGATAAGGCCGATCGCCTTCAGTTCGAACAGCCCGCGCGGTACGGACGATTGCATCGACAGATCGTTGAGGACGCCGAAAATCCGGTCCGTGGCGTTCAGGAGCGCGAACGCCGAGCCGATCGCGAGCAGCGAGGTCGAGGCAAAGAAGGCGGTGCCGTTCTGCAGCCCGCTCATGATCGCTGTGTCGATCATGCGCAGGTCGCGGCGCGCCATCACCTGCATCCAGCGCTTCCGCTGCACGTCCATTGCCGAGGACAGCGAACGGCCGGTGCCGGCGAGCCGTCCGATCAGCGTCGCATAGCCGATCCAGGCCGCGAGGAAAAAGAGAACGGCGACGATATCGAGCGTCGACATGTCGATCATGGCCGGTATCCTGGCTGCCAACCGCGCCTCGGACGCCGGCGCGCGCTCATCGCCGGGCGAAAAGTCGGGCGAGCGGCATGCGCCCGATCACGGCGATCATCACGACGACCAGCGCCAGCCCACCCAGAACCGGCGAGTGCAGCACCATGCCGCCGATCGTCAGCAGGAGGGCTGCGATGATGCCGACCATTGCGATTCGGCTTGCGGTCAGGGCGATCGAGGGCGTGATTTCGTTGCTCATAAGGCTGTGATAGGGCAGGTGGTCCCTGCTCCACAATCGTCCCTGTGGAAAAATCGCGTCGCGGCTTTGACGGCGCTGTTCGCAAGGCGAATGGTCGGCCCATGTCGCTGCACATGATCAAGCTTTGCGTCGGGGTCGAGACGGTCGACGAAATCGTCGACTGGATCGCCGAGTTCCTGGCGCGCCAGCGCCAGCTCGGCCTCGACGCGGAAGACACGCACACGACGCGGATGATGCCGAAGCGCGCAGCCGAAATCCTCGATGGCGGCTCGCTCTATTGGGTCGTCAAGGGCCAGGTCCAGTGCCGGCAGCGCATTCGCGATCTTCGCCCCGTGACCGGCGAGGACGGCATAGAGCGCTGCCAGATCGTGTTCGAACCGGAGGTCGTGCTGACCGAATGGCAGCCGAAGCGGCCATTTCAGGGCTGGCGCTATCTCGAAGCCAAGGACGCGCCGCGCGACCTCGCCGCGATCGGCGGTAGCAGTGGTGACGAATTGCCGGCGGCACTCAAGGCCGAACTCGCCGAACTTGGGCTGCTCTGACGCTTCAGACGGCGATATTGTCGATCAGACGCGTCGTGCCGAGCCAGGCGGCGGCCAGCAGGCGCAGCGGTTCGCTTGCGACGATCTGCGGTTCGGCCAGCGTTTCGGCATTGCGAAGGGCCAGATAGTCCGGCTTGAAACCGGCGGCGCGCAACATCTCAAGGCCGCGCATCGTCGCCTCGGTGGCGGGAGCGCCGGCCCGGATCTCGTCCGCCACGCTTCGCATCGTTGCCGACAGCGTCACGGCGTTACGCCGTTCCTCTGCCGACAGATAGGCGTTGCGCGAGGAGAGGGCCAAGCCGTCGACCTCTCGGATCGTCGGCAGGCCGACGATCTCCGTCGGCAGGCGCAGGTCGGCGACCATCCGGCGAACAACGAGCAGCTGCTGGTAGTCCTTCTCGCCGAACATCGCGATGTCGGGAAAGCCGGCGATCAGCAGCTTGGCGACCACGGTGGCGACACCGGCGAAGAAATGCGGCCGGAACTCCGTTTCGAGCCCGAGAGCCGGTCCGGCGAGCGAGATCGTGGTGGCGTAGCCCGCCGGATACATCTCGGCCGCGTTCGGCGCGAACACCGCCTCGACACCGAGCCCCGCGAGCTTATCGACGTCGGAACTCTCGGTGCGCGGATAGGCGCCGAAATCCTCGCTGGGCGCGAACTGGGCCGGATTGACGAAGATCGTGACGACGATGCGGTCAGTGCGGCGCCGCGCTTCCTCGACGAGCGCCAGATGCCCCGCATGCAGCGCGCCCATGGTCGGGATCATGCCGACCGTGAGGCCCTGGAGGTGCCAGGAGGCGGTGGCGGCGCGCAATTCCCCGACGGTGCGCAGGATGGCCGGCAAGGTCGTCATGGTCAGGTCTCGTGGCGGCAGGGGCAGGGAGACCCTTTTGGCCTATTGCGGCCAGCTTCGCCAGACCCCATTAGAGGTCGGACGCCGGCTCAGCGGCGGCATTGGAGACCGCATGGGCCTCTTCCTTCCGCTTCTCGGCGCCTTCGCCCTCGCCGTGATCCTCGTCTATCTCTTTGCCCGCCCGAAGGGACCGGATGCAGGCCGGCGCCTCCTCAAGCGTGCCGCCGCAGGCACGCTGCTGGCGATCGGCGCGGTCTTGACGTTGACCGGAAAGATGGTCGCCGGCGTCCCGTTGATCGCCTTCGGGCTTTATCTGTGGCGTCCGGCGATCCTGGAGCCGGGCCCGGTCATCGCCGATGGCGCCGTCAAGGCCGGACGTTTTGCCGGCCGGAGCCTCGACAGCCTGAGCCGCGACGAACTCGTCCAGCTCTATCTGGGCCTCGCCTCAAGGCCGCGCGATCGCGCCATCCTCGAAGCTCATCTCGATCGCCGGATACCCGGCTGGCGAGAACACTTCCAGCGTGATGCGGCAGGCGGGGCGCGCCGCGCGCCTGGCTCGGGCGCCATGACAGATGAGCAGGCCTACCAGATCCTTGGCCTTGCGCCCGGCGCTGCCGAGGCCGAGATCCAGGCGGCCTATCGGCGGCTTATGATGCGCGTCCATCCCGATCAGGGGGGATCGACGTTCCTGGCCGCCCAGATCAACGAGGCTAAGGAAAGACTCCTCGGCAGACATCGGTAGCTCCCATACGCAATACAAAAAGGGAGATGGTCGGTCGATTGATACGAAGAACGCCTTCTAGTCGGCGATCGCCAAACAGCTGACGTCGCGCTTCTTCAGGTAGTCGCAAGCTGCGCGTGCCTTGTCCTTGCTAGCAAAGCCGGTAAAGCGGGCGCGGTAGAACGTATCGCCGCCCTTGGCTACCGACTCGACGGCCGGGCTGGCGGAAGCGAGCATCTTGCCGCCCTTCGACCGCGCCTTGTCGAGCAGGGAGCGGGCTCCATCCTCGGTCGGCGCGGCGGCGATCTGGACCTTCCAGCCCGGAGCGCTGACCCGCGCGGCGGAAGCCGGGGCCGGATCCTCGGTATCGCCTTGGGCGATGGTCTTGCCCTCTTCACCCTCTTCGGTCGCATCGTTCTGCGCGGCGTTATCGATGCCGGCGACCGAGGCGGTCATGGTGACGGGCTGGGCCACCTGCTTGCCGCTCGGACCCTGCTGGAACACCATGCGCGGGCCGTCGCTGGCGGCCGGCGCGGCAGAGGCGAGTGCCAGTGCTTCCGGCGCGGGCTCGGAGATCTCGGCCATGTCGTCGCTGGGAATGGCGTTCTGCGTTTGCACGGCGCGAGCCTGAGGCACGGGACGAGTACGTGGAGCCGGAGCGAGCGACGCCGTTTCGATGACGTCGGGGGCCTCGACCGCCGCCGGGGCGGGGGCAGGGGCGGGGGCGGGCGCCGCCGCGATTTCCGGCTCCGGCGCGCTCTTCTTCTGCATGAGCTTGGCGATCAGCGAGTCGCCCTTCGCCGGTCCGGCATAGGCGACGGGCATGTATTTGGCGATCAGGCCCATCATCTGGCGGTCACGCGAGGCGCCGGACGCGCCGCCCATGACGGAGGCGACGATATAGCGATTGTCGCGCTTGACCGAGGAGACGAGGTTAAAGCCCGAGGCGCGGGTGTAGCCCGTCTTGATGCCGTCGACGCCTTCGACGCGGCCGAGCAACTTGTTATGGTTGCCGATGGTCTGGCCGCGATAGACGAAGGCCTTGGTCGAGAAATAGCGATAATAGGTCGGGTAGCGCGCCTGGAGCGCCCGTCCGAGCGTCGCCATGTCGCGCGCCGTCGTCCACTGGTTCGGGTTGGGAAGGCCCGAGGCATTGCGGAACGTCGTGCGGCTCATGCCGATGGCGCGTGCGGTCACCGTCATGCGGTTGGCGAAGGCGGCTTCGGAGCCAGCGAGGTTCTCAGCGATGACGACGGCCGCATCATTGGCCGAGCGCGTGATCAGGCCGAGCATCGCATCGCGAACCGAGACCGTGGAGCCCGGCTTCAAGCCGAGCTTCGTCGGCGACTGGCGCGAGGCGAAGACGGAAACGCGCAACTGGGAATCGAGGGTCAGCTTGCCGCTGTCCAGCGCCCCGAAGAGCATGAACAGGGTCATCATCTTCGTCAGCGAGGCGGGGTGGCGCAACCCGTCCGGGTCGCTGGAGTAGAGAACCTTGCCGGTCTTGGCATCGACGACGATCGCCGATTGCGGCGCCGCCTGCGCGGCTGTCGCCGCGCCTGCCGAGATCGCGCCGGCGACAACCAGTGCCGCGCAAGCACCTCGGGACGACCGCACAAAAAGGCGACCTATCGGGCTCAAAGCCTTCAACATGTCGAACAATATCTCCACGCCTCGCTTGGCCGGCTGCATCCGGCCAAGGTGCCCGCATCAAAACAATACCATGACCGGAGCATTTTTTGGGCAGAGCCGACGCCGCGACGAAAACCCTGCTTGGCCGGGGAGGGGCGGCAGGACGTCCTGGCTTCCGCTCGGCTTTCTGGACTCTCGCGACGCTGACGCGTCACCGTCCGCCGATCACCAACAAAGGCTAAGGAAACGCCGTTACGAATCGGTAAAGGTCGACAAATTTCATCATTCCCGATTTGGGGCGCTTCGTCACGGCAAAGCGCGGCGGCGGCAATTTGGGCCATGGTGCAGCGCAGCAATTTTGCTTGACTTTTATGTTGCGGCGCCTAAATAGAATGCGTGGGCGGACAGGCGATTGGGCCGGCGCTGTTGTGGAGGTTGGTACATGATCAACGGTTTCGATAGCGTTCAGAAGGCCTCGAAAGACAATATCGACCTCACGATGAAGAGCTTCGATTCCTTCGGCAAGGGCGTCCAGGCGATCGCGGTCGAGGCGGCCGACTACTCGAAGAAGAGCTTCGAATCCGGCACCGCCGCGCTCGAAAAGCTCATGGCAGCCAAGAGCATCGAGAAGGCCGTTGAAGTGCAGAGCGAATACGCCAAATCGGCCTATGAGGGCTATGTCGGAGAGATGACGAAGCTCACCTCGATGTGGACCGAGTTCGCCAAGGAAGCCTACAAGCCGTATGAAGGCGTCTTCGGCAAGTTCCCGAAGTAAGAGCTCCGCGCTCGCAGCTACCGAAGCCCGGCTCGTGCCGGGCTTTTTGATTCATGGGACGCCATCTTGGAGGTTGAGACCTCTGCACCGGCGGGCACGGCGCCTCAACCGCCCCTTGAGGGCGGGTCGAAAGTGAAAAGCCCTTTCGGGGCGGGGGTAGCTTCGGACGTCGGAAAGGTGCGAGGATGGCTATCGGGGCCTGAGACTGGCCTATCCGTCGGTGCCCCCGCCCCGAAAACGCCATAGACGCGTTTTCGACCCGTGCTCCAGGGGCGGGTTAAGGCTGTGACCGTGGCTCAGGGGGCGTAACGCCCTGGCTTCGCAGCACAATCAAATAAATCTATCCCCGCCCGCCACAACCGGAAGTATACTCGTCGTCACCCCTGCCCACCGAAGAGGGCGAACCGGTCGTTCCGTTTGCGGGTGGGGTTCGGCGGGCTGTGAGGGGCGGGCGTAACGAGCCTGATCGTCACGGCGGCCGGGAATCCGATGCGCCGGGCTCCGTGTACGCGGGCCAGCGGCGGGCGCTGAGGCCTCTTCCGCGAGGGAGGGCTCATGCGTGGGAATTGCCGCCGGGTGACCCAGCAACGAAACACCCACGGTCCATCGGCACCGGCTGTAAAACTCACCGGCGCGGGGCGCCGGCTGCCCGGTCACGGGCGGATCGGGCTAACCTATCGAATTCACCGTCGGCGCGCCGCC
This sequence comes from Kaistia algarum, assembly GCF_026343945.1. Taxonomy (NCBI): domain Bacteria; kingdom Pseudomonadati; phylum Pseudomonadota; class Alphaproteobacteria; order Hyphomicrobiales; family Kaistiaceae; genus Kaistia; species Kaistia algarum. The sequence goes on along the minus strand of NZ_JAPKNJ010000002.1, from coordinate 822,858 downwards.
CGCGCACCGGCACCCGGCCGCCCCGCGCGACCTCTTCGGAGAAACCTGGCGGCGGCAGTCGGCGGGGAGGGTGGTGCTGGGCAGCTTCAGCGCGTTGGGGCAAAGGGTCGCCAGAGCCTCGTATCGAACTGAAAGTGCCGCCGATGGGCGATGCGGAAGGACGAGGCGCTTGGATGACGCGGATTGAGGAGCCAATTGGCGCTTTCCGGCACGATCGCAGAGGGTACGCGAAGAACGGCCGTTGCCTCGTTCCGAGCCCAACGATCGCCGACGGCCTGCGGATCTTCCGGCAAGGCCGATACCGTTTCCGTCGCCGCGTCGCCGACATCGATGCCGATCAGTTCAAAATCGTCTGGCAAGAGGTCTGGCGTCAGGTCGAGATGAACGCGCACTTCGAGAACGGCCAGCGCTGCCGCTTCCGCCGCGTAGACCATCGGGACGCCCGGCGAATTCCAGCGTCCGCCAAGGCGGCGGGCTCCCTCGCCGGTCAGATCGGCATAGGGCGTGCGGCAGATGCGCCAGACGATCGCCAAGAAACGATCCTCAGGCCGCGAGGCCGTGATCGATGCGAGCGAGCAGATCTTCGACGATGAGCGCGCCTTCGGATGTGTCGAGCAGCGAAAGCGGCGTGTCGCCGCCAAGTGCCGTCGTCGGGCGGCGCAGCCATGTCGCCGCCTTCTCCTGCGAGCCGAAGGTCTCCTCCGCCGCCGCGATCACCCGTGCGGTCCGCATCAGCCGGTCGGACTGGTCCGGCGTCAGCGTGCCGATCTTCCGGCGATGGGAGAGCGTCTTGCGGGGAAGGACGACCTGGTCGAGTTCGGCGAGGCTCAGCCGCCCGCTGGCGATAACATGCTCGACGGCGCCGACAGGCAGTCCGTCCCGCATCGCGGCCACGAGCTCCCTACCGCTCCGAACGGAATGCCCAAGGGCGACACTACCGCCGACGATCTCGATGGCATGCTGGATGGTCATGAATGCGCTCCGGCTATATGCCGGTAAGATAGGGGCATATGGCCGGGGTGGCAAGGAGGGGATGCGGGCCGACGCGTTGTTTGCGTGCCCCGCTGCCGGCCGCCCCGCGCAACCTCTCGGTTCACCCTGGTGCAGGAAGTTGGAGGGTACGAAGCGTTCCGCGTGGAGTAACTCGCCCGTGCAGTGAAGCCATGGCCCCTTGGATGTCGCATTAAAGGTCACCCATATGCGGGCGAGCCCGAAGGATGATGACTTTCTTGATATCTCCTTCGATCGAATTCAGGGTCCTATATTGAACGGCTATGGACGACCTCAGGTTATCGCCAAGCCGTCGAAAGGTATAAGAGGATATGCTGTCTATGATATTCTGGTAGGTGTCTCGATCGGCGTCTTTCGCAATCTCGAAGGGGAGCGTCTTACCAACTTCGAAGTCAAACATTCGTCCCTGACGAGAATTTGCGTTGAAGCTCGCTATACTAAATAACTTAGTCTTGAGATCATTGTCCGCAATTGTCGTCTGCAAGTACCGCTTGGTCGCGCTGTCGAATTTTACGCTATTGCCATCACCATTTATTATAATAATACTTCCGGCCCCTCGATTGACTACCGTATGCGCCGCCTTCAGGGACGGCTCGATAGCGTCCACCAGCGCACTGAGATCGCCCGGAGAAAGAACCTCTCTGGATTCCATTTCCTCAATTTGACTTGACGCTTTTCCACCGACGCCGCGATTCAGCAGGCTTTTTATAAAGTCCCCGATGAAATTTGCTGCAATTCCAGTAGTTATTGCTCCGCCGACTGCAGTTAAATTTTGCGGGTCGGTTATTATTTGCAGTATCGCGTCGAAGCTGCCGGGTTGCTGCGCTATCAGTTCGAAACGGAATGGCGGAGCATCGAAGTCTCGCCTCCGCACTCGACCTTCATGCAGGTAGTTCGTGAGAATGAGTATGGACCGCGTGATGCCATACAAGCTTTGTGCTGCTTCGTAGGCAGGCAGTCGATGGCTTGATGCTAGCTGACCATCGAATTTCACTACGATATTTTCTTCGACAAGGGCCATCTCTGAGCGTCCCAACTATCCGTTGGTACGCTCAGAGATTGTCTCGTCGATGTCAACTACACCCGCTCGTATTCCCGCACGTATCGCACTTCAGACAGGTGCCGTTCCGCACCATCGTGAAGTTCGCGCATTCGGTGCAGCTTTCGCCCTCATAGCCCTTCATCCGGGCGATGGCGGCCTGTTCGGCGGCTTTCATCTTGGGGGCGATGGAAGGCGCAACGGGTTCGACCGTGCCGACAATCATCTCAGGCGCTGCCCCGATATCGAGATCGCGCTTGAACGCCGTTGCGGTGCTGCCGACCTGGCTGGTCGTGCGCAACGCCGTTACCGTCGAGGACGTGGTCGCAGGGGTAGCCGCGGCGCCCTTCGATTCACCGGCGCTGTCGACGAGCTTGAAGCGCTCGGTCTTGCCGCGGACGAGGCCGTGGCTGACCTGTGCCGGCTTGCTGGTCGGGACGTCGCCGCCGCCGATCGACGTCGCGTGGTTATCGTCCGGGATGACGTGGGCCAGATCGTTGCGTCCGAGATAGGACACGGCGAGTTCACGGAACACATAATCGAGGATCGACGTCGCGTTCTTGATCGCCTCATTGCCGGTGACCATGCCGGCCGGCTCGAAGCGCGTGAACACGAAGGCCTCGACATATTCTTCCAGCGGGACGCCGTATTGCAGGCCAAGCGAGATGGCGATGGCGAAATTGTTCATCATCGCGCGGAAGGCGGCGCCCTCCTTGTGCATATCGATGAAGATCTCGCCGATGCGGCCGTCGCGATATTCGCCGGTATGGAGGTAGACCTTGTGGCCACCAACATTGGCCTTCTGGGTGTAACCCGTACGGCGATCCGGCATCTTCTCGCGCTTGCGCACCTCGCGCTCGATGATCCGCTCGACGATCCGCTCCGCGATCTGCTCGGCGCGCGCCGCGGCGGGCTTCGCCATCAGCGCCTCAGCGGCTTCCTCCGCGTCGTCCTCGTCATCGGCGAGGATCTGCGAATTCAGCGGCTGCGACAGCTTCGAGCCGTCGCGATAGAGCGCGTTGGCCTTCAGCGCCAGCTTCCACGACAGCATATAGGCGTTCTTCGCCTCTTCCACCGTGGCGTCGTTGGGCATGTTGATGGTCTTGGAGATGGCGCCCGAAATGAAGGGCTGCGCCGCCGCCATCATGCGGATGTGGCTCTCGACCGAGAGATAGCGCTTGCCGAGCTTGCCGCACGGATTGGCGCAGTCGAACACCGCATAGTGCTCCAGTTTCAGGAACGGCGCTCCTTCGAGCGTCATCGCGCCGCAGACATGGATGTTCGCCGCCTCGATCTCCTTCTTCGAGAAGCCGAGCGCGGCTAAGATCTCGAAGGCCGGGTCGTTCAGCTGCGCTTCGGTGAAGCCGATCGAGGTGAGGAATTCCTCACCGAGCGCCCATTTGTTGAAGACGAACTTGATATCGAAGGCCGAGGCGAGGGTGCCTTCCAGCTTCTCGAGCACCGCGTCGGTGAACCCCTTGGCCTTGAGGCTCGTGTGGTTGACGCCGGGCGCCTGCTTCAGCGAGCCATGGCCAACGGCATAGGCCTCGATCTCGGCGATCTGGTGCTCGGCATAGCCAAGCGTCCTGAGTGCCTCGGGCACGGCGCGGTTGATGATCTTGAAATAGCCGCCACCGGCCAGCTTCTTGAACTTGACCAGCGCGAAATCTGGCTCGATGCCGGTCGTGTCGCAATCCATGACGAGGCCGATCGTGCCGGTCGGCGCGACGACGGTCGCCTGCGCATTGCGATAGCCATGGGCCTCGCCAAGCGCCAGCGCCTTGTCCCAGGCCGCCTTGGCATGCGCACCCAGGCGAGCATCCTTGAGCGAGCCATGGTCAAGCGGAACCGGGAAGACGGAGAGGCCTTCATAGCCCTGCGTCTCGGCATGAGCGGCGCGGCGGTGATTGCGGATGACCTTGAGCATGGGCTCGCGGTTCTTGGCGAAGCCCGGGAACGGCCCGAGTTCCTTGGCCATCTCGGCCGAGGTCGCATAGGCGATGCCGGTCATGATCGCGGTCAGCGCGCCGCAGATGGCGCGGCCTTCAGCCGAGTCATAAGGGATGCCGTTGGTCATCAAGAGGCCGCCAATATTGGCGTAGCCGAGGCCGAGCGTGCGGAACTCGAACGAGCGTTCGGCGATCTCCTTCGACGGGAACTGCGCCATCAGCACCGAGATTTCGAGCACGACGGTCCAGAGCCGGCAGGCATGCTCATAATGATCGACGTCGAAGGAGCCATCCGGCGCGCGAAACTGAAGAAGATTCAGCGACGCCAGGTTGCAGGCCGTATCGTCGAGGAACATATATTCCGAGCACGGATTGGACGCGTTGATGCGCCCCGAGGCCGGGCTGGTGTGCCACTCGTTCATCGTGGTGTTGAAATGCAGTCCCGGATCCGCGGAGGCCCAGGCGGCATAGCCAATCTGTTCCCAAAGTTCGCGCGCCTTGAGCGTCTTGGCGACCTTGCCGTCGGTGCGGCGGATCAGCTTCCAGTCGCCATCGGTCTCGACGGCGCGCAGGAACTCGTCCGAGATCGAGACGGAATTGTTCGAATTCTGGCCCGAGACCGTCAGATAGGCTTCCGAGTCCCAATCGGTGTCGTAGATCGGGAAGTCGATGTCGGTGTAGCCCTGCTTGGCGAACTGGATGACGCGCAGGATATAGTTCTGCGGCACCATCGCCTTCTTGGCAGCCCGGATCTCGCGCTTCAGCGCCGGGTTCTTGGCTGGGTCGAAGCAATCATCGCCCGAGCCCTCACAATTGACGCAGGCCTTCAGGACCGCCTTGAGGTGTTGCGCATTGATCTTGGAGCCGGTGACCAGCGCCGCGACCTTCTGCTCCTCGCGCACCTTCCAGTTGATGTAGTTCTCGATATCGGGATGGTCGGCATTGACCACGACCATCTTGGCCGCCCGGCGCGTCGTGCCGCCCGACTTGATCGCGCCCGCCGCGCGGTCGCCGATCTTCAGGAAGCTCATCAGGCCCGACGACTTGCCGCCGCCCGAAAGCCGCTCGCCCTCGCCGCGCAGCGCCGAAAAATTGGAGCCGGTGCCGGAGCCATATTTGAACAGGCGCGCCTCACGCACCCAGAGGTCCATGATGCCGCCCTCATTCACGAGGTCGTCATTCACCCCCTGGATGAAGCAGGCATGCGGCTGCGGATGCTCGTAGGACGACTTCGACTTGGTGAGCTTGCCGGTCTTGTAGTCGACATAGAAATGGCCTTGGCTCGGCCCGTCGATGCCATAGGCCCAGTGCAGGCCGGTGTTGAACCATTGCGGGCTGTTCGGCGCCACCTTCTGCGTCGCCAGCATGAAGCGCAATTCGTCGAAGAAGGCCTGCGCGTCGGTCTCGCTATCGAAATAGCCGCCCTTCCAGCCCCAATAGGTCCAGGTGCCGGCGAGCCTGTCGAAGACCTGGCGGGAATCGACTTCGCCGACATAGCGCTCGCTCTCAGGGAGGGCGGCCAAGGCCTTCTCGTCGGCGACCGAGCGCCACAGGAAGGAGGGGACGTCGTTCTCCTCGACACGCTTCAACCGCGCCGGGACGCCGGCCTTACGGTAGTATTTCTGCGCGATGATATCCGCCGCCACCTGGCTCCAGCTCGACGGCACGGCAATGCCCTCGAGACGGAAAACGACCGAGCCATCCGGATTGCGGATCTCGCTCTTGGTCGTCCGGAACTCGATACCGGCATAGGCAGACTGCCCCTCGGTGGTGTAGCGACGTTCGATCCGCATCCTCGTCCAAGCCTCTTTCTTCAATAGCGGGAGCAACCCGCCACGGGCCGACCTCATCATAGGCCGACCATTGCCCTTGTCCAACGCGACCTGACGACTCTGGTTCATCCGAACCATCATCTTGTGGGTCAGCTTACGCAGGAACTCTAAATATAGTGTTTCTGTCCCGGTCAGACCAGCCGTCAGGCTGGAAATCCACGACAAAGAGGCACCGTTGCCGCGATCGTCACCAATCGCCGCCTGCCTCGTGATTACGCGTGAAGACCTGGAAAATCCGGACTGAAACGCTCCGGCGCGCATTCCAACGCTAACGAGCCAGAAGCTATGCCGAGTCCGACAAGAGCGTCAAGGAATGGTAGCCGACAAAACTTTTCCGCCTACATCTGGACAGGAAGGTGCATCTGTGGGCGGCGGCCCGTCGGGGCGGGCAGGGCATGGCGAAGAGCCGGGATTTCCGACGTTCCGCCCCCGCGGGCGCTCTGCGACGCCTTCACGACAGCCACGCGACGGGCTTCAGACTATCCTCTATTTCCACAGGCAGGCGGAATAGTTTGGACTGTGTCGAGCGGTGGATGGATCCCGAATCAACGACGGGCCGAGACGCCGCAGACGAAGTCGGCACTCCAGCGATCGGCGATCTGCCGCGCCTCGGCATTGGCATTGGGGCGGCTGCTATCGACGAGGCCAATGACGCAGGAGCGGCCCGAAGGCTCGATCCGGTAGACGACGAGACGGCTGCGATCAAGGCGGCCGATATTGGTTCCGGTCCAATAACGGATGATGGCGGCAATGGCGGTGGCCCGTCCGTTGCGACTGCGCAGGCGCCATTCGACCGTATCGCCTGCCTCGTGGAAGTCGCCGAGTCCGAGGACCTCGTCGGGGGTATCGGTGCCGAACCTGACCTCGGAACTATCCGGCTCGGCCGTCCAGACCACGTCGATCGGCCCCAGCCCGCGGCAGATCCGGACCTCGATGATGCCGGGCTCGGGCGTCTTGCCCTCCGGGCAACTCGCATAATCGAAGCGGGAATAGCGGCTGTCAAAAGTCCGCCCTTCGGCGGGCGGAGCGAGCGCCAGAACCGCCGCGAGCACGGCGAGGGCGGAACGAACCATGACAACCTCCAGCTCGGCGGCGATTCCGGCCGCGAACGGGGCGTTGCTATTCGAGCCGTCGGGATGGCGATATGATCGGCGTCACAGGGACAGGGGCGTGCGCCGATCGGCTCGGCTAGCGTTGTCAGATTGCCGTCCGGATCGAACCCGAACGTCGCGCTGCGGCCCTTCTCGCGGCCGAATTGTGATCAACCGCCAACAGCTTGTGCCCCGTCTATAGCTTCGTGGTCTACCCGGAGGCTGTTGGCGATGATTACGCCGCCTATCCCAAAGATCGAATGAAGTTCGATGCGATAGCCACGCTCGTCGCGCGATAGCGCCAGCCCAAAGATGACGTTTTGAGCGCTCCACTCACTCAGTTCCAAAGCAGAAATGCCTGCGAGGATGAAGCGAACGATGACGTGCCGATCGAGGATGAAGTAGCCTCGCTCATCGAGATCGGAGGTCATTTGCCACGTGTGAACGCGCAACACCGATTCTTCTGGGTCCCGTCTCAAATCGAGGCTGATGACCTCGGCATCGTGAAACGTTGGCCTCCCGCCAAACCAAGCGACTAGGTTTGACCATCCAGGGACATCGACTGTTTCACTCATCGAACGCCCGAAAGGCACAAGACAGCTTGACTGGAACGGAGCGTCCCCAAAAATCCGAACTAGGGCGTCCAGGCGTCGTAGTCGGCGGCGACGCGGGGGCGCTGGTCGGCGCCGACGATTGAGCCCTTGGGCCGATAGGCGAGGGGCGTACCGGTAGGGTTCGCCTTGTGCGGCTTCTGCCAATCGAGCGGCTTGTAGTCCTGGGAGGAGGGCGGCGTGTCGATGCGGTGGTGCATCCAGCCGTGCCAGCCGGTCGGAATCTTCGACGCCTCGGCATAGCCATTATAGATGACCCAGCGCCGTTCAGCCGATCCGCCGGCCGTGTGGTACTTGTCGGGCGTGCGGTAATAGGTGTTGCCGAATTCGTCGGTGCCGACCTTTTCGCCCTTGCGCCACGTAAAGAAGCGCGTGCCCATGGTCTGGCCGTTCCACCAGGTAAAGAGTTCGGTCAGGAACCAGCCCATCCGCGGCAGTCTCCGTTCAAGGTCCTGACAGCCTTATGGCGCCACGCGCTGGCCAAGTCAAAGCCCTCGGCCGGCGAGTCCCCGATCGACGCTCTCTTGCGCTCATCCGTCGCGGTGCGCCCCAAGAGACCGGCGGCCGCGACGTGCCTCGTCCTCGATCTTTGAAATGCAAAAGGCCCGCGCGAACCGCGCGGGCCTTTTGCACGACGGCCTAGATCGCCGTGCGTCCTACCGGACGCGAAGAGGCAATCTATCTCTTTGTCTTCGCATCGGATGGACCCGAAAACCGGATTCCACTTTTCGGTCCGATGCTCTAGCCGCTCGAAGCGTCTAGCGACGCTGCCACCAGCCGCCCCGCTTGGGCCGGCTGTCCTCGACTGGCGCCTCGGGCTCGGCCGGAGGCTGGGTATTGGGCCCGTCGACCATGGATTCGTCGTCTAGGCCTTCCGGATCGGCGCTCTGACGCGAGATCACATCCTCGGTGGTGATATGAAGTCCCTGGGCCTCGTCTTCGGGCTCATCGTCTTCCGTATCGCCGACCTCTGGCATGTCGAGTTCCGGCTGGTCGTCGATTGGGTCGAACAGCGGAACCTCCATCTCCCCGACATCGGCGACGGGGATATCGTCCGCGATCAGGCGGTCGCCGGCATCCTCGGGGTCGATGTCGCGAATGCCTTCCGGCTCGACTTCGATGAAGCCCTCGGACTGCACTTCGCCGGTTTCGTCGAGTTCGAGTGCCGCCTGTCCCGATTCGCCGGCTGCCTCGTCCTCGCTGCCCTCGACATCGCCGGGTGCCCGGCGGCCGCGACGGCCGCCCCGACGTCCGCGGCGGCGGCGGCGGCGGCCTTCCTCGGTGTCGTTCGCATCGCCGGCTTCACCCTCGCGGGCCTCGACCGGTTCAGCGTCGGCACTGTCTTCGCCGGCATCTTCGCCAGTCTCGTCGTCGGCGGTCTCTGCGTCGCCGGCTTCGCCTGCGGCGGCATCACCCGGCACGACAGCGCCGTCGGCACCCCGACGACGCCGACGACGGCGGCGCTTGCGGCGCGCTCCGTCTTCGCGCTCGGCGCTGGCCGTCGAGGGCTCAGTCTCGGTCGCCTCGGCTTCGACCTCGACCTCGGCTTCCTCTTCCGCCTCGGCGGCTTCCTCTTCCGGCTCGATCGAATCGGGCTGCACGATCACAGGCGGCGGCGCGGGCAACTCACGCGGCACGACGGGCTCGCCGCGCTCCAGCGTGTAATGCGCTGCGGAGGCAACGGTCTCGTCCGCCAGAATGGTGATCGAGATGCCGAAGCTCTGCTCGATCTCCGCGAGATGGGTGCGCTTCTGGTTGAGGATATAAAGCGCGACGACGGTGCGCGTGCGGATGATCAGATTGTGGGTCGCACCCTTGAGCAGGCCGTCCTCGATCGAACGCAACACATGCAGCGCGACCGATGCCGGCGCACGGACATGGCCGGTGCCATGGCAGTGCGGGCAGACCTCCATCGAGCTTTCGACGACGCCGGTGCGAATGCGCTGGCGCGACATTTCCATCAGGCCGAAATGCGAGATCCGGCCGACCTGGATGCGCGCGCGATCGTTCTTCAGCGCCGTCTTGAGCTTGTTCTCGACCGCCCGGTTGTTGCGCTTCTCCTCCATGTCGATGAAGTCGATGACGATAAGGCCGGCGAGATCGCGCAGGCGCAACTGGCGCGCCACTTCCTCGGCCGCTTCCAGATTGGTCTGGTAGGCGGTGTCTTCGATATTGTGCTCGCGCGTCGAGCGGCCCGAATTCACATCGATGGCGACGAGCGCCTCGGTCTGGTTGATCACCAGATAGCCGCCGGACTTCAGCGTTACCTGGGGTGAGAACATCGCGTCGAGCTGCGCCTCGACGGCGTAGCGCGCGAAGATCGGCTGCGTCTCGCGATAGGGCTGAACATTCTTGGCATGACTCGGCATGAGCATGCGCATGAAGTCCTTGGCCTCGCGATAGCCGTCATCGCCGGCGACGAGAACCTCGTCGATGTCCTTGTTGTAGAGATCACGGATCGACCGCTTGATCAGGCTGCCTTCCTCATAGACGAGGGTCGGCGCCGCCGAACGCAGCGTCAGCTCACGGACATTCTCCCAAAGGCGCAGCAGATATTCAAAGTCGCGCTTGACCTCGGCCTTGGTGCGCGAGGCGCCGGCCGTCCGGAGGATGACGCCCATGCCTTCCGGCACTTCGAGATCCTGCGCGACTTCCTTAAGCCGCTTGCGGTCGGCCGTGTTGGTGATCTTGCGCGAAATGCCGCCGCCGCGGGCCGTGTTCGGCATCAGCACGGAATAACGACCGGCGAGCGAGAGATAGGTGGTGAGCGCCGCGCCCTTGTTGCCGCGCTCTTCCTTCACGACCTGGACGAGCAGCACCTGGCGGCGCTTGATCACTTCCTGAATCTTGTATTGGCGGGCACGGGCGCGCCGCCGCTCCGGAAGCTCCTCGAGCGCGTCCTCGGCACCGACCGATTCGACCTGGTCCTCGGGATGCTCTTCCTCGGCGCCGACCTCTTCGACATGGCTGTCGGAAGCGGGCGCGTCGAGTTCGGGATGATCGTTGTCCGTGCCTTCCGCGTCGTTGGTCTCGGTCCCCTCGGAAGCGGCCGACGCTTCGTCGGACGAACGCGCTTCATCGGAGGCAGTGCCCTCCGCTGGCTCGCCACTTTCGGACGGTGATTCGGAAACCTGGTCGGATCCGGCTGCGGCCTGGCGGCTCGACGAACGGGGCTGGCGGCGAGCGCTCTGGCGCGTCGCCCGCTCTTCCGCCTCGCGCTCTTCAGCCTCTTCGGCGTCGATCAGCGCCTGACGGTCGGCGACGGGAATCTGGTAATAGTCCGGGTGGATTTCGGAAAAAGCCAGGAAGCCGTGGCGATTGCCGCCATATTCGACAAAGGCGGCCTGCAGCGACGGCTCGACGCGCGTGACCTTGGCTAGATAGATATTGCCACGCAGCTGCTTGCGGCTCGCGGACTCGAAGTCGAATTCCTCGACCCGGTTGCCGCGCACCACCACCACCCGAGTCTCCTCGGGATGGGTGGAATCGATGAGCATCTTGTTCGCCATATTGAAAACTCTCCGGGGCCTCCGCGCGCGAGGCTGCGGCCGGCGCAGTGCGCCGATGCCGCGCTGGTCGCGCGGAGACGATTATGGGGGAAGAAGAAGGATAGGAGCGCGCGTTCCCCCGCCGGACCCATCGACGCCCCGGCGCCGGAACGGTCCGGTACCTTGCTGGCGGAGAGGGGAAATATCGGCAGAACCATGAATACGCGCTTGAAACCTGTACTTCGCGGGGGCGCGGGGACGGCGCCTCCAAGGGGAGACAGGCGAGCCTAGCAAGCCCGCTGTCTTGACCGCAGGCGACCCTCAAAATGCGCGTGGAAAATAGGAACGCCATGCGCGGCGAGGATGCCTGTCCCATCCTCCGACCGAGCACCAGTTTGAGCGCAAGACATTCGCAAGACAACCAAGGCCTAGCCTCTGGCCTGACTGTCCCTCGTAGCCCCACCGCATCGCACCGGATTTGCCACTTATGCGGCGTACCGGTTGGAGGATGAATTCCGTCGTTCCTTTTAGGCAACAGGACGATTCTTGGCAAGGTTCTTGAAATCGGGGCCGGCAGCTGGGAAGACGGGCGATCGGAAGCGCTCGCGTGAAGTTTGGGTTAACCATTCACGCCTAATCGTCTACATAGCGGTGGTCCGCCACGGCGGACAGATCGAACCAGCGGAACGCATGCAGAAGCGACGCATAACATCGGCCGGATCCTTGTTCCGGTGGGTCGGACGGATCGTGGCTACGGCTTGCGCGGTCGCGCTGCTGTCGGCCGCGCCGGCCAATAGTGCGCCTGCGATTACGGCCGATCCGGCGGCTTCCGAAGTGGTGGCTCACGACGCGCGGATCGTTGGCGACGACCAGCGCACGCGCTTTGTTATGGATTTGAGCGAGGCAACGGACGTTTCAGTGTTCGTTCTCGACGAGCCGGATCGGGTGGTCATCGATCTGCCGCGGGTTCGGTTCGCGCTGCCGGACGGGGCGGGAGCCTCGGGCAAGGGTCTCGCCTCGGCGTTCCGCTACGGCATGATATCGGCCGGCAAGTCCCGCATCGTCCTCGACCTGACAGCTCCGGTCTCCGTCGACAAATCCTTCGTTCTGCCGCCGGCCGGCGACCAGCCGGCGAAACTCGTCGTCGACATGGTGCCGACGACCCGTGAGGCGTTCGCCGACGCCGTCCGCACCTATCGAAGCGCCGAGAAGGCTGCCGTTGCGGCCCAGGAGGCGACGGCTCCGGCGGCGCCCGCGCAGGCTTCTGACGGCCGGCTGCGGATTGTCATCGATCCGGGTCATGGCGGCATCGATTCCGGTGCGATCGCCAAGTCGGGCACGATGGAGAAGGACATCGTCCTCTCTTTCGCCGAAATTCTTGAGGCCAAGCTGGCGGCGGACGGGCGCTATGATGTGTCGATGACGCGGAGCGACGATACCTTCGTCTCGCTCGGCGGCCGCGTCGCCTTCGCCCGCGCCCGCCGTGCCGACCTCTTTGTCTCCATCCACGCCGATTCGTTCTGGGGCGGCGACGTGCGGGGCGCAACGATCTACACGCTGTCGGAAAAGGCCTCGGACCGCATGGCGGCGCAGATCGCCGAATCGGAAAACAAGTCCGATATTCTTGCCGGCGTTGCCATCACCGAGGATACCAACGAGGTCTCGGACATTCTGATCGATCTCGCGCGCCGGGAGACGAAGAATTTCGCAGTCGTCTTCGCGCGCAATATGATCAAGGAACTCGGTCCCAAGGTGCACTTCTTCAAGCACGCGCACCAGCAGGCCGGGTTCGTTGTCCTGAAGGCCCCGGACGTGCCCTCTGCGCTGGTCGAGCTTGGTTATTTGTCGAACCCGGATGACGAGAAGTTGCTGAAATCCACCGAATGGCAGCAGAGCACCGCCACGGCGATGAAGCAGGCGATCGACAGCTATTTCCGCATGCGGGTGGCTCAGTCGACGGGCAGCATCACGCCGGCGGCGTCGACGCCATGAGGGCTGTTGCCGCGAGGACACGGCGGGCGGCCGCGGCCGGCTGGAGGCGAGTGCGCCCCACAATCTCCACAAATCGGCTGGAAGAGAGACCATATCGGGTCTATCGAAACCGGACGATTGGGTTGGAGCCTGGAAGTGCCGAACCTTTGCGGAAGCTACTCGACGATAGTCGGCACCTGGAATGGGTCGCGCGCTCCGTCTGACACGAGTCAGCTGCCGGGAGGCGTTGCTTTCGGGCCGGAATGGAATTCTGACCGGGATTCGTCCTTTCGGCAGGCCGGTTTGCCGAGGATGGCGGATCGACGGGGAACGCGAGCGACATGTTTCTGCGACTGATCGGCTATTTATTTGGGATAGGCGCCGTGTTTTTTCTGGTGGTTGCAGCGGGTGTGGCCTGGTACGTCTCGAGTCTGACGGGCGGCCTGCCATCGGTTGAGGTTCTGGCGAAGTATGAGCCGCCGGTAACCACGCGGATCCACGCGGCCGACGGCCAGCTCGTGGCCGAATATGCCCGCGAGCGGCGGCTCTATCTGCCGATCCAGGCCGTTCCCGACCGCGTCAAGGCAGCGTTCATCTCGGCTGAAGACAAGAATTTCTACGAGCATTCCGGCCTCGACTATTACGGCATCTTACGCGCCGGCCTGCAGAATATCTCGGCGCTCTCCTCGAACGGCCGCATGATCGGCGCCTCGACGATCACCCAGCAGGTCGCCAAGAACTTCCTGCTCACCAACGAGCGCACGATCGACCGCAAGATCAAGGAAGCGATTCTCTCGCTTCGAATCGAGCAGGCGAATTCGAAGGACAAGATCCTCGAACTCTATCTGAACGAGATTTTCCTCGGTCTCGGCTCCTACGGCGTCGCCGCCGCTTCGCTGTCCTATTTCGATAAGTCCGTGCATGAACTGACGCTCGCCGAGGCGGCCTATCTGGCCGCCTTGCCCAAGGGCCCGAACAACTACAACCCCTTCCGCTATCCCGACCGCGCCATCGAGCGGCGCAACTGGGTCATCGACCGCATGGTCGAGAACGGCTACGCGACGCCGGACGAGGGCGCGGCCGCCAAGGCGCAGCCGCTCGGCGTCAAGCAGCGCACCTCTCAGCCGCACCTCTTCGCCGCGGATTATTACGTCGAGGAAGTGCGTCGCCAGCTCATGCAGATCTACGGCGAAAAGGCTCTCTACGAGGGCGGCTTGTCGGTGCGGACCTCGCTGGACCCCGGCCTTCAAGTCATCGCCCGCCAGGCCTTGATGAACGGTCTCGTCTCCTTCGATGAGGAGCGGGGCTGGCGCGGGCCGGTCAAGAACGTGCCGATCTCAGGCGACTGGGGTGAGGCGGTCGGCTCCGTGACGGCGCTTTCCGACATCTATGAGTGGCGTCTTGCGATCGTCACCGAAGTCAGTAAGGACGGCGCCGAGATCGGACTGCAGCCGGGCCGCGACGGTGCGGGTAAGTTGCTCGCCGACCGCGAGACCGGCACGATCCCGGCTTCCGAGATGGGCTGGGCGCTGCGTGGACGCAAATCGGTCGAGAGTGTGCTGAAGGTCGGCGACGTCGTTTACGTCGAGGCGGCCGATGGCAAGCCCGGCGCGTTCCGCCTGCACCAGGTGCCGGAGATCGAAGGCGCGATGGTCGTCATGGATCCCCATACCGGCCGCGTCCTGGCCATGGATGGCGGCTTCTCCTATGCGGAAAGCGAGTTCAATCGGGCAACGCAGGCGATGCGTCAGCCGGGCTCGTCGTTTAAGCCGTTCGTCTATGCCGCGGCGCTCGACAATGGCTACACGCCGTCTTCGGTGGTGATGGACGCCCCGATCGAGATCGATCCGGGCTTCGGCCAGCCGATCTGGCGGCCGGAGAACTATGCGCAGAAATTCTACGGCCCATCGACGCTCCGGACCGGCATCGAGCAGTCGCGTAACGTCATGACCGTGCGCCTCGCCCAGGACATGGGAATGCCGCTCGTCGCCGAATATGCGAAGCGCTTCGGCGTCTACGATAATCTCGGGCCGTTCCTACCGAATGCGCTGGGCGCTTCGGAGACGACGGTACTCAAGATGGTGTCGGGATATTCTGTGTTCGCCAATGGCGGGCGCCAGGTTCGTCCGACGCTGATCGATCGCATCCAGGATCGTTTCGGCAAGACGATCTACAAGCATGAGGATCGCATCTGCGAGGGGTGCGACGCCGATTCCTGGAAGAACCAGGATGAGCCGGCGATCACGGATAATCGCGAGCAGGTGCTCGATCCCATGACGGCCTTCCAGATCACGTCGATGATGGAAGGCGTCGTCCAGCGCGGTACGGCGACGGTGGTCAAGCAAGTCGGCAAGCCGATCGCCGGCAAGACCGGCACCTCCAACGACTACAAGGACGCGTGGTTCATCGGCTATTCGCCTGACCTCGTCGTCGGTGTGTTCCTTGGCTATGACAATCCACGCCCGATGGGCCGCGGCGAAACCGGCGGCCAGGCCGCGGCACCGATCGCGACCGAGTTCTTCAAGCTGGCGCTGGCCGACAAGCCCGCGATCCCGTTCCGCATGCCCGAAGGGCTGACGCTGATCCCGATCGATCGCAAGACCGGCATGCGAGCCAATCCCGATTCTCCGGGGACGATCCTCGAAGCGTTCAAGCCCGGAACGGGGCCGCCCGATACCTATTCGATCATCGGCCAGACAGACGCCAATGGTCAGCCCTTGACCGTCGCGCCGGAAGCCGATCGCGCCGTGATCTCCGGAACCGGCGGGCTCTACTGATCCGCCGCTTTACGACCGCGAGGACTGGATGCCGATATCGTCGATCCAGTCTTCGTGGCTCTTTTGGGCAGCGCTCTCCGCCGTCTTCGCCGCCCTGACGGCGATCTTCGCCAAGATTGGCGTCGGCGGCATCAATTCCGATTTTGCAACCTTCATCCGCACCATCGTCATTCTGCTGACGATCGTCTTCATCCTGACGGCGCTGGGCGAGTGGCAGCCGTTGGGCTCCGTGCAGCCCCGCGCCTATGTCTTTCTGGTCCTGTCGGGCCTTGCGACCGGCGCATCCTGGCTTTGCCATTTCCGGGCGCTGAAACTGGGCGATGCCGCTCGCGTGGCCCCGATCGATAAGCTCAGCGTCGTGATGGTTGCCGTCTTCGGCGTAGCCTTGCTCGGTGAAAGACTGTCCTTCAAAAACTGGCTCGGCGTCGGCTTTATCGCGCTCGGCGCGATTCTGGTGGCGATGCGCAGCTAAGGGTCGCAGGCGCCCGAAAGCCACGGCAGGACAGGCGGTTGCACGTATCGCCTCGTGCATTCTGTCGCATGGAATTCACTTGACGCCGCGCGGTGCCTGGCGCACCTCATGAGCCGCTCCGCGAAAGCGAAGCATCAACAACCGGAACCCCCAACCTCATGCCCAGCGACAGTAGCAGTCGAATGTGGTTGCCGCCCGTGGCGATAGTGGTCTGACCGGTTTCGATCGGCTCACCAGGATCGGCACGGCGGCCGATCGTGAACAGGTGAGCTATGGAAAAGAACCTCCTGGATGAGCGTTCTGCCGACGTGGCAGAACTCGATCTTGAGCGCGGCCATGTCGCGGATATCGTCGAGCATCTGAACGAACAGGAACCGGAGGACGCGGCGGATGTCGTCGCGAGTCTGTCGGATGATCGAGCGGTCGAGCTTCTCGACCAGCCAGAATTCGAGGATGCTGCCGAAGTCGTCGCCAACATGCCGCTAGAGCGGGCGGCAACGCTGCTCTCCGGCATGTCGGCCGACCGCGCTACCGATCTGCTAGGCGAGATCGAGGAGCCGCAGCGCTCGCAACTGATCGAGCGCCTCGATAGTGAGACCCGCACGGCCGTCTCCCACCTTGCCGGCTATCCCGAGGGCAGCGCCGGCGCGATCATGACCACCGAGGTCGTCAGCGTTCCGGCCAACTGGACCGTAGCCCAGACGCTCGATCATATCCGCCAGGTAGAGAAGAGCCGCGAGACGATCTACACGATCTGCGTGCTGCATCCCGAGACGGGGGCTCTGCTGCAGACCGTGACGCTCCGCAGGCTGATCACCACCAACCCGTCGGAGCCTGTGCTCGCGGCTGCCCGCCACAGCAAGCCGGTGACGGTCAAGCCAACCACAGACCGCGAGGACGCGGCGCGCCTGTTCTCGAAATATGATCTCATCGCCGTCCCGGTCGTGGATGAGCGCCATCATGTCATAGGCATCGTCACCGTCGACGACATCATCGACACCATCCTCGAGGAAAGCACAGAGGATGTTCAGAAATTCGGCGGTATGGAGGCGCTGGACGAGCCCTATATGGAGATCAGCTTTCTGAGGATGATGCGCAAGCGGGCCGGCTGGCTTTCCGCGCTATTCATCGGCGAGATGCTGACCGCGACAGCCATGCAGCATTTCGAGACCGAGCTCGAAAAGGCCATCGTTCTGACGCTGTTCATCCCGCTCATCATGAGCTCCGGCGGCAATTCCGGGTCACAGGCGACATCGCTGATCATTCGGGCCCTTGCGCTTGGCGAAATCCGTCTGAAGGATTGGTGGCGTGTCGCGCTGCGCGAATTGCCGAGCGGCTTTTCGCTCGGCCTGATCCTGGGTTCTCTCGGCTTTATCCGCATCACGGCCTGGCAGCTGTTCGGCCTGCATGATTACGGCCAATTCTGGTTCCTGGTCGCCCTTACGGTCGGCTGTGGCCTTGTTGGTATCGTGCTCTTCGGCTCCATGGCGGGCTCGATGTTGCCCTTCGTCATGAAGCGGCTCGGCTTCGACCCGGCGAGCGCCTCGGCGCCCTTCGTGGCGACACTCGTCGATGTGACCGGCCTTGTGATCTATTTCACGATCGCCTCGGTGATCCTGCATGGGACGCTGCTCTAGGCGCCGGGGCCGATTGGCCCCAGCATCCTACCGCTTCACCAGTTCGATGATGTCGAACTTCGATTCATATTGCGGCAGCGGCATTTCGAGCCGATAGCGGCCGGACCCGACCTTGAAGAAATAGCCGACCTGGTCGCGGGCCGGGTCGGCGCCATAGGCCTTCGGCTTCTCGTCCGAATAGTGGGAGGCGCCGTAATATAGGAGTCGTGTCCTACTGTCGTCGATAAAATGGCCCGACAGGCGCTGCGACCCGGTCGTCTTGACGAGGCGGTAGCCGATATCGTCCTCGTCGATCCGGCAGTTGAACCAGCCATACACGGTGAGAGGCGGCGGCAGGCCGCCGAGCTTCACGGTCCGGCAGCGATAGTTCCCCCGTATGTCCACACCAAGGATCGGCTGCGGCGCGCCGGCGAGGATCGCGGATAGCGTTTTGACGTCGGCCGGACTGCCGCCGGACTTCGCTTCAGCGATCGCATCTTTTCGGGTCGTTTCGAACGCCGCAAGCCGTGCCTTGTCGGCGGCGGTCAGCGTTTGCTCAGTCAAAGTTCCGCTCGCCAACGCCGCCGACGCGGCGAACAGGAAGGCGATGGCGAGGAGGCGTGAGGTCAAAAATGGGGGCTGCATGGGGTGTCGTTCCTCCGTTGGCCTCGGTTTACAGAGCGGGATCACGACACTATGTTCGCGCCTCCCGGTGGGCAATGAGTGCACGCCGACGCGATTGGATATGGACTTATGCGGGCCGAGATCGAAACGATCGTCGACGAGATCAAGCAGGGCATAACCCTGCTGAGGAGGCATCTTTGACTGGGACCGTGCAAACCGGCGCCTGCTCGAACTGAACGCGCTCTCGGAGACGCCCAATTTCTGGGACGATCCGCAGAAGGCCCAGAAGCTGATGCGCGAGCGTCAGAACCTCGAAGACGGGATCAAGGCGGTCGAGGCCAGCGAGCGTGATCTGGCCGACAATCTCGAACTGATCGAGATGGGTGAGGCCGAGGGCGACCCCTCGATCGTCGCCGACGCGGAAGCTGCAATTTTTGAACTGAAGCAGGGCGTCCGCAAGCGCCAGGTCCAGTCCATGCTGTCCGGCGAGGCCGACGGCAACGACACCTATCTCGAAGTCCATGCCGGTGCCGGCGGGACGGAGAGCCAGGATTGGGCCAACATGCTAATGCGCATGTATACGCGCTGGTCGGAGCAATCGGGCCGCAAGGTCGAGATCATGGAATTGCACGACGGCGAAGAGGCAGGCATCAAATCCGCGACCCTGCTGATCAAGGGTGAGCAGTCATATGGCTGGCTGAAGACCGAGTCGGGCGTGCACCGCCTCGTCCGCATCTCGCCTTATGATTCGAGCGCCCGGCGCCATACGAGCTTCGCCAGCGTCTGGGTCTACCCGGTCGTCGACGACTCCATCGACATCGAGATCAACGAGAGCGATTGCCGCATCGACACCTACCGAGCCCAGGGCGCCGGAGGCCAGCACATCAACACGACCGATTCCGCCGTGCGCATCACGCACATCCCATCCGGCATCGTCGTGCAGTGCCAGAACGAGCGCTCGCAGCACAAGAACCGCGCCGCGGCTTGGGACATGCTGCGCTCGCGCCTCTATGAGGCCGAGCTGGAACGGCGTGAAGCGGCGGCGATGGCGACGGAATCGACCAAGAAGGACATCGGCTGGGGTCACCAGATCCGTTCCTATGTCCTGCAGCCCTACCAGCTTGTGAAGGATCTTCGGACCGGCACGGAGAGCACCAGTCCGCAGGACGTGCTGAATGGCGATCTGAATGAATTCATGGAAGCGGCGCTCGCCCAGCGCCTCGGTGGCGGCGAGGGGGTCGAGGTTTCGGACCTCGACTGACCCGGCCTATTGCAGCGCCGCCAGCTCGTCGGCGGCGTTCAGATAGCGCATCGGATCGATCGGCTCGCCGTCGACCCGGATCTCGTAGTGGAGGTGCGGCCCGGTCGAGCGACCCGTGGATCCGACACGTCCAACCTTGGCGCCGACGGACACGCGATCGCCGATCTTGACGTCGATCGAGGAGAGATGGCCGTAGCGGGTAACAATGCCGTTGCCGGCATCGATATCGACCATATTGCCGTAACCGCCGTCCCATCCTGCGGCGATGACCTTGCCAGCCGCGACGGCGCGTGCGGGTGTGCCGCGCTCCGCGCGAAAGTCGATGCCGGTATGCATCGCTGGCCGCCCGAGGAACGGATCCGCTCTTTGGCCGAAACCGCTGGTGATGTAGGCGTTGGCGATCGGCCTCGTTAGAGGAAGCGAACGGATGAAGTTCCTGGCCCGCGCAAGCCGGCCAAGCTCGTCCGAAAGCGTCTCCACGCCGGCATCGAAGCGCCCAAGGCTGTTGCCGCCGGCCGGTATCGGCACGAACGGGCCGCCGACATCTTCGGCCTTGGCGCGGGGCAGCTTGTGTCCGAGGCGCTTGAGAATGCTGGCGATCCGCTCGGTTCGGCCCGCGACGCGCTGGCCCAGCGCATCGACCAACTGCTGCTGATCCGACTCCATGGTGCCGATCGTATCGGCCATCTGGTCCAGGACCGCCGGGGGAGGGGCGGCATTGCCGGACAAGGGCGGCACCGCAGAAGCAAGGATAGCAACAGGCGCCGCAACCGGGACCACGGAAGCTTGTGGGCCTCCGGCCGGCTTTGCTGCCGGCATCGGCGGCGGCAGATCGAAGCCGGCCTTGCGGGCGGCATCGGCAAGGCGTGCCAGCATCTGCTGGCGCTCCTCGAGCGTCTGCTGCATGTCGATCAGCCGGTCGACTTTTTCCGCCACCGTGGCGTGGTCGACGGCGCGGCGTGAGGTCAGGCGGTCGATCTCGTTCCGGAGCGCCGAGATGCGATCCTCATAGCCTTCCAGCAACCGCTCCTGTTGCCCGCCCGAGCTGCGGAGCAGATCGTCCCGAAGGAACAGATAGGCGGTCGCACCGAAATAGAGCACCGAGAACAGGACGAGCGCGCCGCCGGCCAGCGCGAGCGTGCGGGGGTGGATATGGATCGCCTGAACGTGATCCCCACGGGCAAGCAGGATCCGCGTCGGCTTGTGGGCGGTTCGTCTCGTCGGCTCCCGCATTGGCTCCTGGCGTTGGGCCGCCGCGGGACGGGGACTCGGCATCGCGCAACCTCAAACAGTGGATGGCTCCGGCGGCAGGCCGGATCACGCTGGATTAGAGGTTGTTAAGGTTAATCAACGGTTGACGTTGCGGGCAGCGGCCGCACCAGCGGACGATAGAAGCCCGGTGTAAGGCCCGCTTCCGCGCGGGCGAAATCGTTGAAGGGAGGCTTCAGCGGCCCCCGAAAATGCTGGATGACGAGGCGGCGGAAGGTCGGCTCCGGCGCCAGGCCGCGACGGTCGCAGAGGAAGCGGAACCATTTACAGCCGAAAGCGACGTGGCGGCGCTCGTCGCGGTAGATGACATCCAGGATGGCCGCGCTCTCGCCGTCGCCGACCTCTCGCATCTTCTCGATGAGAGGCGGCGTCACGTCGAGACCGCGGGCTTCAAGGACGAGCGGCAGGATGGCGAGGCGGGCGAGCAAATCATGGCCGGTCTCCTGCGTCGCCTGCCAGAGCCCGTCATGGGCGGGAAGGGCGCCATAGAAAGAGCCCATGTCCGTGAGGCGACGCGACAGCAGCGAAAAGTGCTTCGCCTCTTCCAACCCGACCTGGACCCAATTGTCATAGAATGAGCGTGGCATCGCCGTGCCGTGGAAACGGCCGACGAGATCCCAAGTCAGGTCGACGGCGTTCAATTCGATGTGGCAGAGCGAGTGCACGAGCGAAGTTCGGCCCTGCAGCGAGCCGGTCGAGCGTTTCGGCAACTCGCGCGGCGGCACCAGTTCGGGCAAGGGCGGACGTCCGGGGCGATCGGCCATGACCCCGTCGGACGGGCCGCTCGAAAGCGAAAGGCTTCGCCCGAACCACCCCTTGGCCGCGGCGAAGGCGAGTTCGACCTTCTCGTCCAGATCGGCTGTCGCGACGATCCGTGCCGCGGCTGCGGCCAGGGAGAAGGGTTTCGCCGCCGCCATGGCGCTACAGCGCCTTCACGGCCGCGAGCACGGCCTCGGCATGGCCGGCAACTTTCACCTTGGTCCATGCGTCTGCGATGCGGCCCTCGGCATCGATCAGGAAGGTCGAGCGGACCACGCCCATATATTTTTTCCCATACATCGACTTCTCCTGCCACACGCCATAGGCCTCGATCGCAGCGCGTTCGGGGTCCGCAGCGAGGCGAATGGTCAGGCCGTGCTTCTTGCGAAACTTGCCGTGCTGGACGAGCGAATCGGGCGAAACGCCGATCACGATCGCGCGAGCCGCGTCGAAGTCCGCGGCGCGCGAGGAGAAGTCTAGCGCTTCGGTCGTGCAGCCCGACGTGTCGTCCTTCGGGTAGAAATAGAGCACAACCTTGCTTCCGCGGAGGTCGGCAAGCGAAACTGAACCGCCATCGTCCGTCGAGAGCTCGAAATCGGGAGCGGCTTCGCCGATCGCCGGATATGCCATGACGCCTTCCTTTCGTCGCCTTTGTCGGGTGTCAGAAGGGAAATCTAGAGGGAAATTGCAAGAGGGGCTGGCGGAGAACGCTTTTCCGCGCTCCAATCCGTCGGCAGTGCGACGCCGAGAACGCGTCTCTGCACTGCGACCGCGGTTGTTTGTGCCGTCCGGACAGCCGGACAATTGTGAAAAGGTCTACGCGGCTGGCGATGCGACTGGAAGAGTTCCCTTCTGCCCGAGCTCACCGGCCGCTCTACGGGCGTGAGCGCGGAAAGCCGCGGCGGTGGTACCGGTTCGTCTTGCGCTTCCTGGCGCTCACGTTGCTGCTGGTCGTCGTGTTGATCGGGGCAGGTGCAGCGCTCCTCGCTTCCGGTCCTGTTGAACTCAACGTCATCCGCGATCGCGTGGTGGCTACGGCGGAACAGCGCCTCGGGCCCGGCTACAAGGTGAAGGTCGCCGGCGCCTCGATCAATGTTGATCCCGTGCTGGGCCTTGTCGCCGAGATCGACGAAGTCACGGTGCGCGACGATGCCAACAGCGTTGTGGCGCGCATCCCAGCCGCGCGGCTCGCCATCGATCCCGCCTCGTTTTTGAGGCTGCGGGTTGATATCCGCACGGTCGAATTATCTAATCCGGAAGTGTCGCTGGTACGCGGCAAGGGCGGGCGCGTCTTTCTCGGCAATGCCGATACCGTTCCCCATGTCGGACCCAAGGCCACTCCGAGCGCAGCCGATCGGCCGCCAGCCGATCAGGTTGCGTTCGACAGCGCCGATGGCGGGTTCCCCGATCTCGTCACGGCGCTGCGCATCCTGAATGGCGCACTCGAACCGGCGATTGACGCGGCATTCGAGCGCAATTTCGAGAAGCTATCGATCGACGCCGCGACGATCCGGATCTGGGATGCGCGCAAGCTGCAGCAGCGCACCTTCCCCCACACGGATCTGTCGCTCAATGTCGACGCGGCCACACGCGACATCAAGGCCACGTTCGCGACGTCTGGCTATGCCGGTCGATGGGGCATCATCGGCGAACGCTCGGTCGATCCCACGACGAAGGACCGGACGCTTTCACTTTCCTTCTCCCAGCTGACCCTCGCCGATATCGAGCCGAATTTCGGTCGTCCGGAAAGCCTCCTGACGTCGGACATCCCGCTTTTTGGCCGTGCCACCGTCGTTCTGTCGCAGTACGGCACGGTGCGGGATGCGCAGGCGCGCTTCGACCTCGGCGCAGGAACCGTGATCTCCGGCTTCGGCAAGGACACGATCCTGCTAGACGAGGCGACGGTCCGGCTCCATTGGGACGTCGCGCGCCGGGTACTCATGCTCAATCCGTCGACCTTCGCCTTCGGCGACACCCAGGCGGTTTTCACCGGCGAGATCCGCCCGCTCGCGGACCCGTCGGACGGCCGTTATTCCTATGCGTTGGAGAGCCGCGGCGCGATGCTCGATGCGCGTGACGCCAAGGCCCGGCCGATCATCGCGGATCGGATAACCCTATCTGGTATCGCCGATTTTCCGGGAAGGCGGATCGACATCGACGAGGCCGCGATCGCGACGCCGGTCGGCTCGGTGGCTGCAGCCGGATCGATCGGTCTTGAGGGTCCGACGCCGTCGCTTTCCCTCTCGGCTTCCTTCACGCCGATGTCGATTGCGACGCTCAAGCAGATCTGGCCGCCGATCCTGGCCGGCCCGGCCCGCAAATGGGTGATGGAACATGTCATCTCCGGGCAGGTCGTGTCCGGCAAGTTCGTCGCCGCCATACCGCCCGGCGTGATGTGGACCGGCGAGCGCGTGACGTTGCCGGAGGAGGACATGCGCCTTGAGGCTCGGCTTGAGGATGTATCCTTCACCACGGTCGGCGACATACCTGCGATAACGAACGCGAGCGGCAGCGGGACCATCGCCGGCTCGACCTTCAGCATCGACATGGAGAAGGGGCTGATCACGGCTCCCTCGGGCCGGACGGTCGATCTCACCGCCGGCGCCTTCATCGTGCCCAACACCTCCCTGCCTACGCCGATGAGCCAGATCGAGGTTCAGGGCGAGGGCGACGTCGGAGCCATGGCGGAAATTGCCAATTCAGTCCCGATCCGGGCGATGGACCGCAAGAACATCGATCCCTTGGCGCAGTCAGGCGAGGGCCGCTTCAATCTTTCGATCAAGGTACCGCTAAAGCCGGGGCTGCTGCCGAGCGATGTCGACTGGCGCGTGGCGCTGCAGACGACGAATTTCGCGAGCGCCAAGCCGATCGAGGGCAAGACGATCAAGAACGGGAATTTTGCCGTTACTGCCGATGCCAGGGAAGTCACGATCAAGGGCAAGGCATCGATCAACGGCGTCCCCGCATCGATCGATCTGGCAGAGCCAGTCGGCGACGCCGATGGCGATGGCGATGGCGGACGTCGGCAGGTTCGGCTGCTGCTCGATGCCGATGCGCGGAAGCGCCTAGGCATCGGTCTCGACAACGTGCTCGGCGGCACGATCGGCGCGACGATGAGCGACCTCTCCGATGGGCGCAAAGGCCAGCACTACGAACTCGACCTGAAGCAGGCGCGCCTCGTCCTGCAGGCTGTGGGCTGGTCCAAGGGAGTTGGCGTGCCGGCCAAGCTCTCTTTCGACATGATCCCGACGGATGACGGCTTCCTGGTCGACAACATGGTCGCCACCGGCGATGGCTTCGGCCTGAAAGGCAAGGCGCGGCTCGACCAGAAATACGGCCTCGTCTCGGCGGATCTGGAGCGACTCGCCCTACGCAAGGGTGACCAGATCTCGGTGAACCTCCAGCGCAAGGGAAATGGCTATTCGATCGTTGCGCGCGGCAGCGCCTTCGATGTGCGCGGCTTGATCGCCGAGTATAAATCCCGGAGCGGCGGCAAGGGCGAGAGCGACGCCGACTTGAGCGTCGACGCCAAAATCGACAAGCTGGTCGGCTTCGATCAGGCGGTTCTGAGCAATGCCGACATCTCCGTGCGCTCATCCAACGGTGTCGTGCAGAAGATGGCGCTGGACGGCGATTTTCCCGGCGGCGCTGTGTCTATGACCTATTCCGACAAGGGTACGAGCGCGGAACTCGATCTGGAATCGGCCGACGCTGGCAGCCTGATCGGTTTCGTCGATCTCTATCGCCGGATGAGCGGGGGGCGGCTGACGCTGACTGGGCAGAGGAACGGCGCCTCGGGGCCGTTTGCCGGCGTCTTCGACGTCACCAATTTCTCTATCGTCGGCGAGACTTCGATGCAGAAGCTGGTCTCCGCGACCAACGGATCCGGTTCCGAAGCGACGCCATCCGGGCTCGACCCCAACAATGTGCCGTTCGGACGCATGCGGCTCGAATATACCAAGCGCGGCTCGATGATCGTCATCGACGACGCGGTGCTTCGCGGTGCCTCTGTCGGCGCGACGATGAACGGTGTCCTCGATCTCGGCAAGCAGCGCGTATCGCTCGTCGGCACCTATCTGCCGGCCTATGCCTTCAATAACCTCTTCGGCCGCGTGCCGTTGCTCGGCATAGCACTGGGCGGCGGCAGCCAGGGTGGGCTCTTCGGCGTGACCTTCAAGATCGAAGGGCCCATCGACGGACCGAGCCTGACCGTCAATCCGCTGTCGCTGATCACGCCCGGCATATTCCGGAAGATCTTCGAGTTTCCGGTGAACTGAGCCCGCGCTCAGGCCGGCCGCACCAGAACGTGCTTCTTGCGGCCGAGCGAAAGCTTGACGACGCCCTCGGGCGTCAGGCTCGCCGGGCTGATGATGGCCTTCTCGTCGCTGACGGCGCTGTCGTTGATCCGGAGGCCGCCGCCCTTCACCTGGCGCCGCGCCTCGCCGTTCGAGGCGACGAGACCGGCGCGGACGAAGAGCGAGAGCACGCCGATGCCGGCTTCGAACTCGCCGGCAGGGATGTCGATGGTCGGCAGGTCCTCGGCGAGCGCGCCTTCCTCGAAGGTGCGCCGCGCAGTCTCTGCCGCTGCTTCGGCGGCCGCGCGGCCGCGAGCTAGCGCCGTGACCTCGGTCGCCAGCACCTTCTTCGCCTCGTTGATCTCGGAGCCCTGCAATGCCGACAGGCGCGCGATCTCCGTCAGCGGAAGCTCGGTATAGAGCTTCAGGAAGCGCTCGACGTCGCCGTCCTCGGTGTTGCGCCAGAATTGCCAGAACTCGAACGACGACAGCATTTCCTCGTTTAGCCAGACGGCGCCTGAGGCGGTCTTGCCCATCTTAGCTCCGGACGAGGTCGTCAGCAGCGGCGTCGTCAGCGCGAAGAATTGCTGGCCGAGCATCCGGTGGCCGAGTTCGATGCCGTTGACGATGTTGCCCCACTGGTCGGAGCCGCCCATCTGCAGGACGCAACCATGGCGCTGGTAGAGCTCGACGAAGTCGTAGCCCTGCAGGATCATGTAGTTGAATTCGAGGAACGACAGCGACTGCTCTCGGTCGAGCCGTAGCTTCACGCTGTCGAAGGACAGCATGCGGTTGATCGAGAAGTGTCGGCCGACATCGCGCAGGAAGTCGATATATTTGAGGTCGTTCAGCCAGTCGGCATTGTTGGCCATGATGGCCGGCGGTTCACCTCCCTCGAAGTCGAGGTAGTTGGCGAAGATCTCCCGGATGCCGACGAGGTTCTCGGCGATCGCCTCGTCGGTGAGGAGCTTGCGCGCCTCGTCCTTGAAGGAGGGGTCGCCGATCCGGGTCGTGCCGCCGCCCATCAGCGCGATTGGCCGGTGACCGGTCTTCTGCATCCAGCGCAGCATCATGATCTGCATCAGCGAGCCGACATGCAGGCTCTTCGCCGTCGCGTCGAAGCCGATATATCCGGTGACCGTTTCGCTGGCGAAGCGCTGGTCGAGCGCTTCGGTGTCGGAGCACTGGTGGATGAACCCGCGCTCCGTCAGGATCTGCATGAGCTCGGATTTGAAGGCGGTCATGACGAAGTCTTCCTCGGCAACGGCGATTTTGGCCGCTGTTTAGCAGCGATAAGGCGAAGTTTCATCTGGAAAGGGCGAGATGGCGGCGCACCGCCATCTCCGTCCGCCGGCTTCGGTCAGGCCGCGGCGGTATTCTTGTTGCGCATGGCTTTGCGCCGAGCCTCCACGGCTGCCGCGAGACGGTCGAGAACCACAACCGAGCTGTCCCAGTCGATGCAGCCATCCGTGATGCTCTGGCCATAGACCAGCGGCTTGCCGGGAACGAGATCCTGGCGGCCAGCGACGAGATTGCTCTCGACCATCACGCCCATGATGCGATCGTCGCCGGCTTCGATCTGTAGCGCGATCTCATCGACGACCTTCGGCTGGTTTTCCGGCTTCTTCAGGCTGTTGGCGTGGCTTGCATCGATCATGACGAAGGGTGCGAGGCCCGCCTTGGCAAGTTCGCTCGCCGCCGCGTCGACGCTGGCCGCGTCATAATTCGGTGCCTTGCCGCCGCGCAGGATGATGTGGCAGTCCTCGTTCCCCGTCGTCGCCGCGATTGCGGAACGGCCCTGCTTGGTCACGGCCAGGAAATGATGCGGCTGCGAGGCCGACTGTACCGCATCGACCGCGATCTTGACGTTGCCATCGGTGCCATTCTTGAAGCCGACGGGGCAGGAGAGGCCGGAGGCAAGTTCGCGGTGAACCTGGCTCTCGGTCGTCCGCGCGCCGATCGCCCCCCAGCCGACGAGGTCTGCGAGATATTGCGGCGTCGTCATGTCGAGGAATTCGCAACCGGCCGGAACGCCGAGCTCGTTGACCGCGACGAGGAGCTTGCGAGCAATCCGCAGGCCCTTGTTGATCTCGAAGCTGCCGTCGAGGTTCGGGTCGTTGATGAGGCCCTTCCAGCCGACCGTGGTGCGCGGCTTCTCGAAATACACGCGCATAATGATCTCAAGCGAGCCGGAAAGGCGCTTGCGCTCGGCGGCCAGGCGGGTCGCATAGTCGATCGCGGCTTCCGGATCATGGATCGAGCAGGGGCCGATGACGACGGCGAGGCGGTCGTCTTCGCCATGCAGGATGGCATGGGTGGCGGCGCGGCCTGCGCGCACGGTCTGGCTAGCCGCCTCGGAGCGGACGAATTCCGCCATCACGTCGGCGGGCGGCGTCAGTTCCTTGATTTCGCGGATTCGCAGGTCGTCGGTGGTGTTCGGCACGTTCGGGCTCCTTGGTTTCGACCCGTCCGCGGCAACAAAAAAGCCGCCGGAAGGTTCGGCGGCTCTGGGGTTACTTTCGCTTCGGTATCTATTTCGAGCGCGTCCCTAGCTCCGCCAACGGCAACGGATAGCCAAAATACCAACCGAAGAAAAAGGTGCGGGCAGAGAGGATCATGGCGCGGATATAGTCGAGCCGATTGCATTTGTCACGTGCGACTTTGTCGGCTAGGGCGACAGTCGGGGTCCAGAGCGTCGAGAGAGCCGATGAAGAAGTCGAGAATGGTGGTCGTCGGCCTGATGAGCGGGACCTCGATGGACGGGGTCGACGCCGCGCTGATCGCGACCGACGGCGAGGTGGTGGAGGCCTTTGGCCCAACCCATTTTCGTCCCTATTCCGAGGCGGAGCGCACCGTGCTGCGCGCCGCGCTCGCGGCAGCCGTCTCCATCATGGATCGCAGCGCGCGGCCGGGCGTGCTTGCCGAGGCCGAACGGATCGTCACCGACGCCCATGCCGAGGCGGTCGAGGCGCTGCTGGCCCGCGAGGACGTCGATGCGCCGCGCGTCATGCTCGTCGGCTTCCATGGCCAGACGGTCTTTCACGCCCCCGCACGAGGCCTCACCGTCCAGATCGGTGATGGCGCGGCTCTCGCAGCCCGGCTCGGCATTCCGGTCGTCCATGATTTTCGTGCCGCCGACGTGGCCGCGGGCGGGCAGGGCGCGCCGCTGGTGCCGATCTATCATCGCGCGCTGGTTCGCGCGGCCGGGCTGGAAGGCGACGTCGCGGTGGTCAATATCGGCGGCGTCGCCAATGTCACCCGGATCGCCGCGGATGGTGCCGTGCTCGCCTTCGACACCGGCCCCGGCAATGCGCTCATCGACGATCTGGTCCGCGAGCGCACCGGAGAGCCGATGGATCGCGGCGGCCGCCTGTCGCTCGCCGGCAGGGTCCAGACCCAGACGCTCGCCGAATTGATGAGCGATGCCTGGTTCGATCTGCCGCCGCCGAAATCGCTCGACCGCGACGCGTTCTCGCGCTCGCCTGTCGCCCGCCTTTCCACCGCCGATGCGGCGGCGACGCTGGCCGCTTTCACGGCCGAGGCGATCGCGCGCGGCATCGCGCTGGCCGGCGGTGCCCACCGGATCGTCGTGTGTGGCGGCGGCGCGCACAATCCAGCGATCCTGCGCTTTCTGGCGGACGCGAGTGGCGCCGAAATCTCGACGGCCGACGCGCATGGCTGGTCGGTCGACTTCATGGAGGCACAAGCCTTCGCCTTCCTCGCCGCCCGCTTCGTCGCCGGTCTGCCATCGAGCTTTCCCGAGACGACCGGGGTTCCCGCGCCGACGATCGGCGGCGTCATCGCCTTGCCCTGAAGAGATGTTCACCCAATCGAAAGCCGGCTGACGCAGAATGGTCGCCGAACCGGCCTATTGTCGTCGAATTCCTGTCATTCGATGGATAGAGCGACGCATGGCGTGGCCGGGCGGCTGGTTTGGGGGATGACGGACGATGATTGAGAGCATGAACCTCGCCATCCTGGTGGGTTCCCTGCTGATCGCCGTCGCCGTTCTGACTTCCTTCTTCTCGACGCGCTTCGGCGCGCCATTGCTGCTCGTCTTCCTGCTGCTCGGCCTCGTTGCTGGCGAGGACGGGCTTGGCATCCGCTTCGATGATGGCCGCGTCGCCTATTTCATTGGCTCGATCGCGCTGGCCGTCATCCTGTTCGAAAGCGGTTTCGAGACGCGCCTGTCATCCTTCCGTGCCGCGGCGCTACCGGCCTTGTCGCTGGCAACCATCGGTGTGCTCGTCACGGCGGCAATTGTGGGCTTCGCGGCATCGTTTGCCTTTGGTTGGTCGGGGCTGAAAGGGCTGCTGCTCGGCACCATCGTCGCCTCGACCGACGCGGCCGCCGTCTTCTTCCTGCTGCGCGTCGGCGGCATCAATCTGCGCGAGCGGGTCAAATCGACGCTGGAAGTCGAATCCGGCTCGAACGATCCGATGGCGATCTTCCTGACGCTGTCGCTGGTCGCCATGGCAACGGCGGCAGCAGGCGAGGGCGAGCCGCTCCTGACGCTGGTCCGAGACTTCTTCGTCCAGATTGGTCTCGGTCTGATCCTTGGCCTTATCGGCGGCTATCTGATGGTCCGCATCGTCAACCGCATCGATCTGGAGCCGGCGCTGTATCCGATCCTGCTGATCGCGATGGTGATGGTGCTGTTCGCAGCCACAGGCCTTGCCGACGCCAGTGGATTCTTGGCCGTCTATGTCGCCGGGTTGCTTTGTGGCAACGCGCGGCTGAAACAGGTCGCCGCGCTCCGCCGCGTATTGCAAGGCATGAGCTGGCTATCGCAGATCGCGATGTTCCTGACGCTCGGTTTGCTGGCGACGCCCAGCGCGTTTGGCGCCGTAGCGGTGCCGGCGCTTTTCGTTGCCTTCGTGCTCATCTTCCTGGCCAGGCCGATCGCGGTCTGGCTCTGCCTCATTCCGTTTGGCTTCTCCCGCAACGAGACGGCTTTCGTCGCCTGGGTGGGCTTGCGCGGTGCCGTCTCGATCCTGCTTGCTATCCTCCCCATGGTGGGCGGCATGGCGAACGGACAGGAGATGTTCAACGCAGCCTTCATCGTCGTGCTCTGTTCGCTGGTCCTGCAGGGCTGGACGATCGGCCCCGTCGCGCGCTGGCTCGGCGTCGTCGTGCCCGCGCGGTTCGGACCCGTCGAGCGGTTCGAGCTCGAATTGCCGGGCAAGGGCGATCATGAGGTCGTCGCCTACCGTGTCATCGCCGACAGCGCCGTCGGGCGCGGCCGCCGTATCCCGCGCTGGGCGCGGCCCTCGATGATCGTGCGCGACGGCCGAGCCCTGCGCTACGAGGTCGCTGGCCCGCTGCGGGAAGGGGACCGCGTCTATATCGTCACGGCGACGGAACATGTCCGATTGCTCGATCAGCTTTTCGCCCGCCCGGCCGATCACGCCGATTCGGCCGCGCTCTTCGGCGAATTTGCCTTCGCCCCGACCGCCCAAATGAGCGATCTGGCCGAAGCCTACGGTTTCGAAGTGCCGGTGGCGCAGGCGGGGCTGACCGTCGGGCAATTGCTGGAAGCATCATTCGGCAGCGATATCGAGCCCGGCGACCGCATACCGGTCGGCCCGGTAGATCTCATCGTTCGCCGCCTCAACGATGCGCATGAGATCGCGGAAGTCGGTCTGGCGCTGGAGCGCCGCAGCGGTCCTCGCAAGCTGCCGCTATTCCAGAACCGCCGCGAGATCATGGAGTACCTGCGCGAGCGACGGCATCGGCGCGCCGAGCAGCGTCAGGCCGCGACCCTGCTGGCGGCTTCAAGCGATGCGCCGACGAAAGTCGGCGGCGAGCAGAGCCATGGCGAGCGGGAAGGTAATCAGCCACAAGGCGCCGATGGCGATGAGGCCCTGCCAGACCAGTTGGAAAATCAGGAAGGGAGCGAGAAGCCCGTTCCCGAGAAGGCTTAGCGCCAGGAGCCGATTGTCACGCACCGCGACGGCCGCGAAGAGCGTCGACACGCTCATCAGCGTGTAGCCAAGCAGATCGACGGCGGTGAGCGGCTGGCCGAAGCCGCAACAAGAGAACAGGGCCGAAATCTCCGTTCCACCGGCGAGCTTCGCGGGGATCACGGCGGAGAGCTGTACGACATAGACGATGCTGACGAGGACGGCGTAGTGGAGCGCCATTGCGAGCGCGGCGAGGGCGAAGACCCGCCGCTCGCCCGGCGCCGTCTCATAGAGCGCGACATTGGCGAGCACAAAGCTCGGCGCCAGCAGCAGCGACGGCAGGAAGATCAGAATCTCGTCATAGGGAAAGACGAGCAAGCCCGCGACCTGCAACACCTGCGGCACGCCATAGGCGAGCGCGAAGAAGCAGGCCGTGAGCGAAGACCAGAAGCCGAAGCGGGATGCCATGGCAACTCCTCCGAGTCAGTCGACCATCGCGAGTGATCTAGGTTGGCGCATTGATGTCGCGCAATCGCGTCGGCGCCTCCACAAACGGGTGTGGCAGGGAGGTCGAACAGGCGGGAGAGCGTCTGGTTACAGGATCAGCCGCACGAGCGGCCGACTATGAGGGATACCCAGCCACTGTTTCCTTCGGTACCAGCCAGCCCGCATGGGGTCGAAGGCGGTAGACGGCGCGTCCCAGCATGTCGTCGACATGGGTCGTCTCCCATCCGGGAACGCGACTGTCATTCGAGTTGCAGCGATTGTCTCCGACCACATAAATCTCGTCCGGCCCGACATATCGTTCCGGTATCGTGGCGAGCCCATCAACGTCGTTGTTCGCCAGCATCGCGATTCGATACGGGGCAATGCCCGGCAAGCGCTCTTCGATGATCGGGTAGGTTACCGGCCCAGTGTCGGTACGGACGGTTATCGGATCGAGCTTAGACCAGTCTGCCGCAGAGTTGTTGACGATGGGGATCCAGTTTGCGAAGGCGATCCGGTCTCCGGGCAGCGCCATCACTCGCTTCAGGTAGACGACACCGTCCGGTCGATTGAATACGATAATGTCGCCGCGCTTGGGCATCTGTCTCGTCAAGCGAAGATCGGCGAGGATGACGTTCCCCAGCGGAATGGTGGGCATCATGCTCGTGCTGGGAACAGAAAACGAGCGTATCGGTATTCCGGCGCTGACGAAACGCGTTGCGACAACGATATCCGTCGTCAAGTCGGTGATCACGCCGGCATGAACTGGCCCCGGGGCGATACCCGCTACCGCCGCTGCGCCTGATCCCACCAGAAAATTTCGTCGATCGATATGCTGCATGCAACGATCCTGCCACTTGGACTCGCGGCAGGCTATCCAGAATGCATCATCGACGTGTGACGACGCGCCTCTTTCGTCGCCCCACCCGCTATTCCGCCGCTTCGATCATCCGCAAGCGCTTGTCGACATAGGCGCCGCAATTCTCGATCAGGGGCTCGACCTGGCCTTCGAAGAAATGGTTGGCGCCGGCCATGATCTGCTGCTCGACGATGATGCCCTTTTGCGTCTTCAGCTTGTCCACCAGCGTCTGCACGTCCTTGGGCGGGGCGACCTTGTCCTGGTCGCCATGGATGATCAGGCCGGAGGAAGGGCAGGGGGCGAGGAAGGAGAAGTCGTAGAGATTGGCCTGCGGGGCGATCGAGATGAAGCCCTCGATCTCGGGACGGCGCATCAAGAGCTGCATGCCGATCCAGGAGCCGAAGGAGAAGCCGGCGACCCAGCAGGCGCGCGCGTCGGGATGGACCGTCTGCGCCCAGTCGAGCGCCGAGGCGGCGTCGGAAAGCTCGCCCTCGCCATGGTCGAACTCGCCCTGACTGCGGCCGACGCCACGGAAATTGAAGCGCAGCACGGCAAAGCCGCGCTTCGCGAACATGTAGAAAAGCTGGTAGGTGATCGCGTTGTTCATCGTTCCGCCAAACTGCGGATGTGGATGCAGGATAATGGCGATCGGCCCGTTCCTGGCCTTGGCCGGCTGGAAGCGACCCTCAATGCGACCGGCAGGACCGGTGAAGATAATTTCGGGCATGGACGGGCTCAACCTCTCGACAGCTTCTGAACCCTGCCCATCGGGACGGAGGGCCCGAGCCGAACTTGACTCTGAGCCTCAGGGTTTCTAGAACAGTTTAGAACAATTCGAATTCGGCGGTCACGTTCCGCCGGGAAGCCGGCTTTTAGCATGAGCCGGGGTGACGATTTCAAGCATAATGCGACATCGTCTCTTCGCGACGGAGTCAGCCGATTTGGCGGTTGAGCGTATCTACCTCGATTATAATGCCGGTGCGCCGCTGCGAGCCGAGGCGCGTGCTGCCTTTGTCGACGCGCTTTCGGCGCGCGGCAACGCTTCCTCGGTCCACGCCGACGGGCGCGCGCAGCGGGCGCGGATCGAGACGGCCCGCCGCCAGATCGCTCGCTTCGTCGGCGCGGAGGCCGAGCGCGTGGTCTTCACAAGCGGCGGTTCGGAGGCGAATGCGACGGCGTTGTCGCCGCGGATGCGGCTCGGTTCGGCGGAAATCGCGCTCGACCGACTGTTGATCGGCGCGACCGAGCATCCTTCTGTTCTTTCCGGCGGGCGTTTCGCGGACGATCGCGTCACACGCATTCCCGTCGACGAAGAGGGACGACTCGATATTTCAGCGCTCGGCGCCGAACTCGCCGTGATCGCGAGGGATGGCGAGCGCGCGCTCGTCTCGGTCATGCTGGCCAACAACGAGACCGGCACGATCCAGCCTGTTGCGGAAATCGCCGCGCTGGCACGTTCTTTCGGCGCGGTAGTCCATACCGATGCGATCCAGGCCGCCGGCAAGATGCCGGTCGATATCGGCGCGCTTGGCGTCGATCTCCTGACACTCTCGGCTCACAAGATCGGCGGCCCGCAAGGTATCGGTGCTATCGTTTTCGGCGGCGATCTCGTCCGTCCGCTGCCGCTCGTTCCGGGCGGTGGTCAGGAGAAGCGCCTGCGTGCCGGCACCGAGAATGTCGCGGCGATCTCGGCGTTCGGGGCCGCCGCGGACGCTGCGCGCGCCGATCTCGGGCGCGCCGAGGAATGGGCCGGATGGCGCGAGCAGATCGCGGCATCCTGTCCGCAGGCGCTTGTCGTCGGGGCAGCCGCCGCGCGGCTACCGCAGACCATCTGCTTGGCGGTCGAGGGCCTATCGGCTGAAACGCTGGTAATCGCGCTCGATCTCGAAGGGGTCGCCGTTTCAGCCGGATCGGCCTGTTCGTCAGGGAAAGTTGCTGTCTCGCATGTGATGAAGGCCATGAATCTACCGGAATCGCAGGCGAGAGCGGCAATCCGAGTCTCTTTCGGCTGGGAAACCAGCGAAAGCGATATACTTAAGTTTACCGAAGTTTGGGGACGTGTCATGGAACGGCGCTCGCCGGGCGTGACACGCGCCGCCTGACGGATGCTCAACCCGCGGTCCTTGAAGCCGCTGTGGATGGAGTAGGCAATGCCTGCGGTTCAGGAGACGATTGATCAGGTCAGCCTGATCGACGTCGATCAGTATAAGTATGGTTTTGTGACGGACATCGAGTCCGACCGTGCCCCCAAGGGCCTGTCGGAGGATATTGTCCGCTTCATTTCTGCCAAGAAGAACGAGCCCGAATGGATGCTCGAATGGCGGCTCGACGCCTACCGGCGCTGGCTGACCATGACCGAGCCGACCTGGGCGCGCGTCCACTATCCGAAGATCGATTTCGACGACCTCTATTACTATTCGGCTCCGAAAAGCACCAAGGGTCCGAAGTCGCTCGACGAGGTGGATCCGGAGCTGCTCGCCACCTATGAGAAACTCGGTATCCCGCTGCGCGAGCGCGAGATCCTGGCCGGTGTCGAGGGCGCATCCGACCGCCGCGTCGCCGTCGATGCGGTGTTCGACAGCGTCTCGGTCGTCACCACCTTCAAGGACGAGTTGAAGAAGGCCGGCGTCATTTTCTGCGCCATCTCCGAGGCGATCCGCGAATATCCGGAGATCGTGAGGAAATATCTGGGCTCGGTCGTGCCGACCTCCGACAATTTCTATGCGACGCTGAACTCGGCCGTCTTCTCGGACGGGTCGTTCGTCTACATTCCCGAGGGCGTCCGCTGCCCGATGGAGCTGTCGACCTATTTCCGCATCAATGAGCGCAAGACCGGCCAGTTTGAGCGCACGCTGATCATCGCCGAGAAGGGCGCCTATGTCTCGTATCTGGAGGGCTGCACCGCCCCGATGCGCGACGAGAACCAGCTTCACGCGGCGGTGGTGGAACTGGTCGCGCTCGACGATGCCGAGATCAAATACTCGACGGTGCAGAACTGGTATCCAGGCGACAAGAACGGCAAGGGCGGCATCTACAATTTCGTGACCAAGCGCGGCGATTGTCGCGGCGACCGGTCGAAGATCTCGTGGACGCAGGTCGAGACCGGCTCGGCGATCACCTGGAAATATCCGTCCTGCATCCTGCGCGGCGACGACAGCCAGGGCGAATTCTATTCGATCGCGGTGTCGAACGGTTATCAGCAGGTCGACAGCGGCACCAAGATGCTGCACCTCGGCAAGCGCACGAAGAGCCGGATCATCTCGAAGGGCATCGCGGCCGGCCGCTCGGACAATACCTATCGCGGCCAGGTCTCGGCGCATCGCAAGGCCTCCGGCGCGCGCAATTTCACCAATTGCGACAGCCTGCTGATCGGCGACAAATGCGGCGCGCATACTGTGCCGTACATCGAATCGAAGAATGCCAGCGCGGTGTTCGAGCACGAGGCGACGACGTCGAAGATCGCCGACGACCAACTGTTCTATTGCCTCCAGCGCGGGCTTTCGTCGGAGGAGGCTGTGGCGTTGATCGTCAACGGCTTCGTCAAGGACGTCATCCAGCAATTGCCGATGGAGTTCGCGGTCGAAGCCCAGAAGCTGATCTCGATCAGCCTCGAAGGCTCGGTCGGCTAGTCGGATCGTTCGAGGCGTCCCGCCGTCCGCCAAGACGGCGGCCCCAAGCCGCGACAAACGGAAAAGAACAGGATGCTGAAGATCAAGAACCTCCACGCCTCGGTCGGCGACCGCGAAATCCTCCGCGGTGTCGACCTCGAAGTGCCGGACGGAGAGGTCCACGCCATCATGGGGCCGAACGGCTCCGGCAAGTCGACGCTGTCCTACGTGCTGGCCGGGCGCGACGGCTATGACATCACGCAGGGCGAGATCCTGTTCGACGGTGAGGAAATCCTCGACACGCCGGCCGAGGAGCGCGCAGCCAAGGGCATCTTCCTCGCCTTCCAATACCCGCTGGAAATCCCCGGCGTCGCCACCATGACCTTCCTGAAGGCGGCGCTGAATGCGCAGCGCAAGGCGCGCGGCGAGAGCGAACTGACGACGCCGGACTTCATCCGCCGCGTGAAGGTGGCAGCCGAGAAGCTTAATGTGACTCAGGAAATGCTGCGCCGGCCGCTGAATGTCGGGTTCTCCGGCGGTGAGAAGAAGCGCAACGAGATCCTGCAGATGGCGCTTTTGGAGCCGAAGCTCGCCATCCTCGACGAGACGGATTCCGGCCTCGACATCGATGCGCTGCGCGTCGTCTCGGACGGCGTCAACGCGCTCCGTTCGCCGAACCGCTCCATGCTCGTCATCACCCATTATCAGCGTCTACTCGACCATATCGTGCCGGATGTCGTGCATGTGATGTCGGCCGGCCGTATCGTCCGCTCGGGCGGGCCGGAGCTGGCGCTGGAGCTGGAAGCCAATGGCTATGCCGGCTATGTCGAGGCGGCGGCCTGAGGCGGGAGTGAGCACCATGAACGCCGAACCGCGCATCCTGCGCACCCAGGCCGAAGAGACGCTGGCCGCCGAATTCACGGCCGCGAAGCTGCGCCTGCCGGGCAATGCCGCGATCGCCGAGGCGCGCGATGCCGCCTTCGCCGCATTTCAGCGCGTTGGCCTCCCGCATCGTCGTGTCGAGGCATGGCACTATACCAATTTGCGCGGGCTGATGCAGGCGGTGCGGCCGCTCGCCGGTCCGACATCTTCATCCGCCGTCGAATTGACCGATCCGCTGCCCGGATTTGACCGGGCAAGGCTGGTGATCGTCGACGGCACCTATCGGCCGGAGCTATCCGATCTAGCCGGTCTCGACGCCGTCACGGTGACGCCGGTTGCTAAATTGCTGCGGCAGGGCGATACCCGCGTCGGCGCTCGGCTTGCCGCGATCGACGATGCGATCGTTTTGCTCAACACCGCGCTGATGACTGGCGGCGTCGCAATCGACGTTCCGGCCGGCGTTCAGATCGGGCTGGCCATCGAGATCGCCCATGTGACGACCTCGGCCGTTGGGACTTATGTCCGAAATATCATGACGGTAGGCGAGGACGCAGCCGTTCGGATCGTCGAGAGCCACACGGGACCGATCGAAAGCCCCTATCAGGCCAATGTCGTGACCGAGGCGACAATTGGCGATCGCGCCAAGATCGTCTGGGCCAAGCTGCAATCTGAGGGCGACGCAGCCGTGCATCTCGGTACGCTCGCCGTTTCAATCGGCCGGGAGACGCAGTTCGATCATCTCGTGCTGATGACCGGCGCCTCGCTGTCGCGCTCGCAGACCTTCGTCGCCTTCACGGGCGAGCATGCCCGCGCCGGTCTTTTCGGCGCGACGATGATCGGCGGCAAGCAGCACGCCGACATCACGCTTGGCGTCGATCATGCCGTGCCGAACGGGCAGAGCCGCGAGCGCTTCAAGGCGGTGATGGATGGCCGCGCCGACGGCATCTTCCAGGGCCGCATCGTCGTGCGCCCGGACGCGCAGAAGGTCGACGCCCGGATGATGACGCAGGGGCTGCTCCTCTCCGAGGAATCCTCCTTCTCCGCCAAGCCGGAACTCGAAATCTTCGCCGACGATGTCCAGTGCGCCCATGGCGCGACCAGCGGCCAGATCGACGAGGATCTGCTGTTCTACCTGATCTCGCGCGGCATCCCGAAGGCCGAGGCCGAAACGCTGCTGGTCACAGCCTTCCTCGCCGAAGCGATCGAGGGCCTCGGTGATCAGGCGATCGGGGGGGCGTTTGAGGCCATTGCAGTGAAATGGCTAGCGCGTCGGAGCTCTGGTGAAGGGCTTGATGGAGCGAACCGTGCTTGAGGCGCTTGCTGTTGGCTTGCGGAGCATCTTGTCGCCGCGACGGACCATAGCGGCGTGGCCGACCGGCTGGACGTTCTTGCTGACTCTCGCCATTGCTGGAGTCGTGCTCGATCTAATCCCTGTTGTGCTGGCTGAAGCCAAGGCCGGGTATCTTGCGGTCGTCATCGACGCCTATGGACTTTGGATCGTACCACTCGGACTCGCGATCATCATCGTGGGTCTGACGGCACTCACATTCGCAATCGCCGCCTACTTCGCAGCGTTCAACTGGGCAGCGCTACGCATCGTTTCGCGCAGCATCGGCTTCCGGTCAACCTTCACGGCTGCGCTGTTGACGGCGTTCATCGCATCGGTGCTCGCGTTTGTGCCGACGGCTGTCCTCGCAGTAGCAAGCCTTCCAGCGGAGTTCCCTCTGCAGAAGTCGCTTGATGCTGTCGAGGGCTTTGCCAGGCTCGTGTCGGCGCTCTATTTGATCGCCATGCAGTCGGTGCTAGCCGATATCGGAGTGGGAATCACATTAGTGCTGGGCCTTGTTTCCGGTGTTATCGCGTTCGTCGTCGGACTCGCGATTGCTTGGGGCTTTGGTCAGCTGTTCCCTGACGCTGACCGACTTTTCTCTTGGATTCCCTGATGTCAGCGCAGACGAACGACGCCCCCTACGACGTCCACGCCATCCGCCAGGATTTCCCGATCCTGTCGCGGACGGTCTATGGCAAGCCGCTGGTCTATCTCGACAATGGCGCCTCGGCCCAAAAGCCGCAGGCGATGCTGGATGCGGTGACCAAGGCCTATACGGAGGAATATGCCAACGTCCATCGCGGGCTGCATTTCCTTTCGAACGCCGCCACAGAGGCTTATGAGGATGCGCGCGAGACCGTTCGCGCATTTCTGAATGCGCCCTCCGTCGACGAGATCATCTTCACGAAGTCCTCGACCGAGGCGATCAACCTCGTCGCGTCGTCGCTGGGGCAGGGGATCGGGGAGGGCGACGAGATTATCCTGTCGATCCTCGAGCACCACTCCAACATCGTGCCGTGGAACTTCCATCGCGAGCGCAAGGGCGCGGTGATCCGCTGGGCGCCGATCGCCGAGGATGGCAGCTTCCTGCTCGACGAGTTCGAGAAGCTGATCACAGCGCGGACCAAGATCGTCGCGGTCACGCATATGTCCAACGTCACCGGCACGGTCGTTCCGGTGAAGGACGTGATCCGCATCGCCCATGCGCATGGCGTCAAGGTGCTGATCGATGGCAGCCAGGCGGCGGTGCATCTGCCTGTCGATGTGCGCGATCTCGATGCCGATTTCTACGTATTTACCGGTCACAAGGTCTATGGCCCGACCGGCATCGGCGTGCTCTACGGGAAGAAGGCGCTGTTGGATTCCATGCCGCCCTTCCTTGGCGGCGGCGAGATGATCCGCGACGTGACGGAGGATTTCGTCACCTATGCCGATCCGCCGCACCGCTTCGAGGCCGGAACGCCGCCAATCGTGCAAGCGATCGGCCTCGGTGCGTCGCTGCGCTACATGGAATCGATCGGCCGCGACAACATCGCCGCGCATGAGCATCGATTGCTGGAATACGCCACCGAACGCCTTTCGGCGCTCAACAGCTTGCGTATTTTCGGCACGGCCAAGGGCAAGGGCGCGATCATCGCCTTCGAGATGCAGGGCGCTCATGCTCACGATGTCTCGACCATCATCGATCGCGAAGGTGTCGCTGTCCGCGCCGGCACCCATTGCGCCCAGCCGCTCTTGCAGCGCTTCGGCGTCACCTCCACTTGCAGGGCGTCGTTCGGCCTCTACAACACGCTGGACGAGGTCGATCGCCTGGCGGAAGCCCTGATCAAGGCGCAGACCTTTTTTGCCTGAGGAATGACCATGTCCGACGACACGCTGATCGGAGACGAAGCCGCCAAGCCGGCCGAGGGCGCCGAACTGCCGCTGGCGGCGCCGTCGAGCCTGCCGCCGCAAGAGCTGGAGCAGTTGACGGCGGATATCATCGCTGCGCTGAAGACGGTGTATGACCCGGAAATTCCGGCCGACATCTATGAGCTCGGCCTGATCTACAAGGTCGATGTCGACGACAGCCGCAACGTTGCCATCGACATGACGCTGACCGCGCCAGGATGTCCCGTGGCTGGCGAAATGCCGGGCTGGGTCGAGAACGCCGTCGGCGCAATCCCCGGTATCGGCCGCGTCGACGTCAACATGACCTTCGATCCGCCCTGGTCGCAGGACCGCATGTCCGACGAGGCGCGCGTCGCGCTCGACTGGTATTGAGACGATGATGAGGGCCTCGGCGCCGCCGATCACCGGCGTTCTCGAAACCTCGATCTATGTCGACGACGTTGCGCGCGCCGCCGCCTTTTATGAAGGCGTGCTCGGGCTGTCCCGCCTCATCGGCGACGATCGTCTGGTCGCGCTGAATGCCGGCCCGGCGAGTGTGCTGCTGATCTTCCGGCGTGGTGCGACATCGGCCGATATCCATCTGCCAGGCGGGACGATCCCGGCGCATGACGGTAGCGGTCCATATCACTTCGCCTTGCGCGTTCCGGCCGGCTCACTCGGCGACTGGCGCCGCCACCTCGTTGGAAAGGGCGTGCCAATCACCGCGGAAATGGCTTGGCCGCAGGGTGGGCATTCGATCTATCTGAACGATCCCGACGGTCATGTCGTCGAACTGGCGACACCCGGAATTTGGTCGAACGATTCTTAAGTAGCCGCTGCATCTTGTCGAACGGTCTTGGATGGCCGATCTTAAGGGCGAGTTGTGCGTTGCACCGCAAGTGGAGAACCGCCATGGGCGCCCGTCCGCGCTTTGCCGTCATGTCTCTGACCGAGGCCGCCGCCGAACGGGTGCGCGAGATCGTCGGAGATTCGGAGCGCCCGCTGCTCGGCCTGCGCATCGGGATCAAGAAGGGCGGATGCGCCGGCATGGAATATACGATCCTTCCGGTCGAGGCTCCGGACGCGAAGGACGAGAAGATCGAAGGTCATGGCGCGACGGTTTTCGTCGATCCCTCGGCCGTCCTGTTCCTGCTCGGCACCGTGATGGATTTCGAGACGACCAAGCTTCGCTCGGGCTTCGTGTTCAAGAATCCGAACGAAGTCTCGGCCTGCGGCTGCGGCGAATCGGTGATGCTGAAGCCGGCCGATCTCGCCGGTGCCTCGCCTGCGGCCTGAAAGATCAGTTCGTTTCCATGAATAGCGAGTGATGCGTCCCCACTCCGGCGAGAACGCCGGAGGCGGAGGAGATGGTCGCGTTGTGCATGGGATTGGCTGCGTCGCCCGCGGCGTACACGCCGGGGATGGAACTCCGCCGCCTTTCATCGGTCCGGATGTAGCGGCCCACCGGCCCCGCCTCGAAGGCGCAGCCAAGCTGCTCTGCGAGCGGGCTGGTCATATGCAGCGTCGGGGCGGTGAAGAGCGCGCCGATTGGCATGGTCCGTCCATCGGCAAGCCGCACGGCTTCGAGTCCCGGCGCGGCACCGAGAAGCTCGACGATCGGTGAGCGTTCGACCACGACCCCTCGAATGGCGAGACGCGCTAGCTGCTCCGCGTCCGGCTCGAATACGCCTTGCGTGAAATAAGTCGTTGGCCCCCATTCGGGGATCAGCATGGCCTGGTGCGCGGAGGCCGGATGATTGGCGAGCACACCGAGCCGGGCCTCGCCGAGCTCATAGCCGTGGCAATAGGGGCAATGCAGCACGGTCCTGCCCCAGCGTGCTTCGATGCCTACAATCGGCGGGAGCTCGTCACGTACGCCGGTGGCAAGGATCAGTCTGGCGCCCGTCCAGTTGCGGCCGTCGGTCATGGAGAGACGGAAGCCGTCGACGCTCTGCTGCGCTTCGGTGGCCTCGCCATCGGCGAAGCTCACCGTCGGGTAAAGGGCGAGCTGGCGGCGGGCCTCGTCGCGCATCAAGAGCGGAGGACGGCCATCCTGACCGAAAAAGCCGTGCGACGCCGCGGCGAAGCGGTTGCGTGGCAGGCCGGAATCGACGACCAGCACGCGCCGTCGCGCCCGGGCAAGCTGCATGGCCGCTGACAGGCCGGCAAAGCTGCCGCCGATCACGATTGCATCGAAAGTCATGGTTCTCTCTCCTGACGCCATCCGGCACTACGGGTTGCGCCGCCCGCCATAGCAGGGGCGTCATGCCTGCTCGTCGATCACGACACATCATAAGTGTCATGATGGTCCAGGCGCTCCGATCATGCAACCATGATTGTTGCGTGAGTGAGAAGAGGCTGATACGGAAGGGGCAGCGTTCGCGACGGAGGCTTGCAATGCGCAGCGACAGCCGGCTTTCCCGCATGCTGCATGTGCTGATCCACATGGACGAAAGCGACGGTCCGCTCACATCGGACACGATCGCTCGCATGCTCGGTACCAATCCGGTCGTCGTCCGCCGCACCATGGCCGGGCTACGCGACAAGGGCTACGTTCATTCCGGCAAGGGCCATGGCGGCGGCTGGACGCTGGCAAGGCGCCTCGACGAGATCACGCTGCGCGACGTCTATCGTTCCCTCGGCGAGCCGTCCGTCTTCGCGCTCGGACCGACAGCGGATCATCCGCGCTGCCTCGTCGAGCAGGCGGTGAACGCGGCGGTCGACGAGGCGCTGGACGAAGCCGAGGCGCTACTGCTTCGCCGTTTCGCGGCCGTCTCCGTCGGCGACATCGCGCGCGATTTTCGCGCGCGCCTGGGCCTTCGCACCATGGCGGAATCCGGCTAGGGATCCGCCATCACCATCCGCGTCGGCGCGATGCCGACGCGACCAACCGGAAGACGGCATGACCTCTCTTTTCGATCGCCTGAAGCACGATGCGGCGCCGGAATGGGCTGCCTATGTCGGGCATGATTTCGTGCGTGGCCTTGGCGATGGCACGCTGCCGGCCGCGAGCTTCCGCCATTATCTGGTGCAGGACTATCTGTTTCTGATCGAGTTCGCCCGCGCCTACGCGCTCGCCGTCTACAAATCGCCGACCCTCGCCGAGATGCGCAAGGCGGCGGCAGGGGTCGAGGCGATCCTGTCTGAGACGACGCTACATCTGAAGCTCTGTGCGGGATGGGGTCTCGATGCGGCTTCGATCGAGGCCGCTCCTGAATCACGCGCGACCATCGCCTATACCCGCTTCGTCCAGGAGGCGGGCCTGCGCGGCGATCTGCTCGATCTCGTCGTGGCGCTCTCGCCCTGCGTCATCGGCTATGCCGAAATCGGAACCGCGCTCGCCGATTCGCCGGCCCTGTCGAATCCGGCCCATCCCTATGCCGACTGGATTCGCGAATATGACGGCGAGGCCTATCAGGGGATCGCCGAGGAGAGTCGGGCGCAGATCGATCGTCTCGCGCGCGACTATCTGACCGAGGCGCGCTATCCTCGGCTTCTCAGCACATTCCGCCATGCGGTGAGGCTTGAGGCGGAGTTCTGGCAGATGGGTTTGACCCTCGCCGATTGAGGGGGATGATCAGCATGGATCGCGAATTTCTCGAGGAATTGTTCGAGCCGGTCGGCCGCGTCGCGTTCCGCCGCATGTTCGGCGGGCTCGGCATCTTTCGCGACGGGCTGATGTTCGGCCTCGTCGCCGGCGACACTCTGCATCTAAAAGCGGACGAGAGGACGCACCCGGATTTCGAGACCGAAGGCTGCGAGCCGTTCAGCTACGCCACCAAAACCGGCAAGCGCACGCTTACGAGCTATTGGCGGATGCCCGAGCGGCTCTTCGACGAGCCGGACGAATTCCGGGATTGGGCCATGCGAGCGGTCGAAACTGCGATCCGGGCCGACGCCGCCAAAGCGTCGAAGTCAGCCCGAAAGCGTTAAGGGCGGCCCTAGACGTCAGATGGACGTCAGTTCGGGCAAA
The DNA here is from genome assembly GCF_026343945.1 of Kaistia algarum. Taxonomy (NCBI): domain Bacteria; kingdom Pseudomonadati; phylum Pseudomonadota; class Alphaproteobacteria; order Hyphomicrobiales; family Kaistiaceae; genus Kaistia; species Kaistia algarum. The sequence continues at coordinate 777,883 of NZ_JAPKNJ010000002.1, read as the reverse complement.
TGACGGGGCCGCCGACGGTCGAGCTGGCCTGGTTACATGAGTCGGACGAACCCTGCTGATAGACGGACTGGCAACCAGCCAGACCCAGCAACGACACCAACAGCACGATCGCGATGCGCATATGCTTCCCCGAGCCAAACTCAATGATCACTTTCTAGTCGGTCGGCAGGGCGGTGTCGAGCCGCAACTGCCATCCCGGCCCCTCTACGGCGCGGGCTCGGTCAATGCGGGGGCTGGCTGCGGCGGCAGCGCCAGTCGGGCGATAGCGGGATAGTCGGGTTTCCCGGACCCGAGCAAGGGCAGGTGGCCGATCGTCAGCAAGCGCTTCGGCAGCATGATCTCGGACAGCCCGCGCTGGCGGGCAAATCGCTGCAACTCGCCGAGCTCGGCCTCCGGCCGCTCGGTGACGAGCACGATCTCCTCGCCGCGCCGCTCGCTGGGAATCGTTGTGGCCGCGCAGGGGTGGTTCGGCCAGAGTTCGGAAGCGATCTGCTCGATCGCCGACAGCGACACCATTTCGCCGCCGACCTTGGCGAAGCGCTTGGCTCGCCCGGCGATGGTCACGAAGCCGTCGCCATCGATGGTGACGATATCGCCCGTGTCGTACCATCCCTCCGGGGGCGGTTCGATCTGGCCGGGTGCGCTGGCGCGGTAATAGCCGCGCATGATGTTGGGGCCACGCACGACGAGGCGCCCGCCTTCCTCTATTCCCTCGACGGGATCGATGCGCGTTTCAATTCCCGGCAGGATCTTGCCGACCGAGCCCGGTCGGTTTGCCATGGGCGTATTGATGGCGAGAACGGGCGACGTTTCCGTGGCGCCGTAACCCTCGAGAACCCGGATGCCGAATTTCTCCGCGAAGATCCGGCGGGTCTCCGGCTTCAGTCTTTCCGCGCCCGCGAAGATATAGCGGATCGAATAGAAGTCGTAAGGATGTGCCATCCTGGCATAGCCGGATAGGAACGTATCGGTACCGAACAATATCGTCGCATTCACGTCATAGGCGATTTCCGGAACGATCCGGTAATGCAGCGGCGATGGATAAAGCATCTGCCGGACGCCGGAAAAGAGCGGAAGCAGGCAGCCGGCCGTCAGTCCGAACGCATGGAATATCGGCAGCGCGTTCAGCACGACGTCTTCGCGCGAGAAGTCGATGACGCTCGACACCTGCTGCCGGTTCGACTGGATGGCGCGATGGCTGAGAGAGACGCCTTTCGGCAGGCCTTCGGAGCCGGAGGTGAACAGCACGACGGCTTCATCGTCGACTTCCTGCCTCCGTCCGAAGGCGAGGTGGCTCATCGTCCGCGGCGCCATGGCGCCGATCATGGCGAGCAGTTTTCGCAGCGGACCGATCTGGTCGCGGAGATCCTCCAGAAAGACGATTTGACAATTCTCAGAAAGGGTTGCGATCAGTGGCTGAAGTCGCCCCTGTTCGACGAAGCGCCGCGAGGTCAGCACCAGCTTGACCTCCGCCGCCTGCCGCGCGGCGTCGATCGCGGCGGGGCCGGCAGAGAAGTTGAGCATCGCCGGAACGCGGCCGCTCGCTTGAAGCGCGAAGAAGGTGACGACCGCCGCGATCGTGTTCGGCAGCATCACGCCAACCCGCTCACCAGGCCGACTGCGTTTCGCCACGAGGCCGCCAATGGCGAACGCACCTCGCAAGATGGCGGTATAGCCGACAGGGGCCCGGGTGACGTCCTCGATCACCGGGTAAGAGCCATGAACATGTCGGGCATGGATCAGCCCGTCGAGCAGCGGCTCCGGCGGCTGGCTGGTTTCAAACACCATCTCGCGCATGATGTCCTGCAGATGGGAACCGGCCTCGGCGCGGCGCTTCCGTCCGATGAGGCCAGGTGTCAGGCCGATCGACCGGGGCGGCAGGACGGCGAGATGCATCTCGGGAAAGAGGCGTCGGCGCACCTTTCCCTTGAGGCGCGAGAAGATCGAATATTGCGGACCATCGACGCGAACCGGAACTACCGGGACATTGGCAAGTGCCGCGATCATTGCCGGGCCGTCATAGACCTTCATCAGCGCCCCGGTGACCGTGATGCGGCCTTCTGGGAAAATCACAAGCCGCCTTCCTTCCTTCACGAGCTTGACCATGCGACGCACGGTGAAGGGGCTGGTCGGGTCGACGGGGACGAGATCGAAGAACAGGAAGGCCGGCTTGACCCACCAGCGCTCGGCGATGAAGCGGTTGATGGCGAAGACCGGCCGGCCGGGCAGCAGGCAGCCGATCAGGATGGCGTCGATGAAGGAGGTGTGATTGACGACGACCACCGCCGCATCCTCGCCGTCGCCATAGTTCTCCGCATGGAGAACGCGGGCCCGGAAGAACAGGCGGAGGATCGCCGACCCGAGCGACTTGATCGCTTCGTCCGGCACGAATTTGAGGCAGACGGCAGCCGCCGCGATATTAGCGAGGCCGATGGCGAAGAGAAGCTGGAGCGTCGTGACGCCGAAGCCGAGCAGCACCGCCGCACCGAGCGTCCCGACGACCATGAGGCCGGCGTTGAAGATGTTGTTGCCGGCAATCGCCGAAGAGCGCTCCTGCGGCTCGGCGCGCGATTGCAACATGGCGTAGAGCGGCACGGTGAAGATGCCGCCGCCAAAGGCGACGCCGACGAGATCGACGATGACGCGAATGCCAGCCCAGGAGCCGATGAACGCGGCATAGCCCAGCGGCGCCCCATCGCTGACCGCGCCGAGCACCACCGAGGCATGCGAGAGGTCGATCATAAAGCCAGCCATCAGCAGCGCGCCGATCGGCGTATGGCGAGCGGAAATCCGACCGGCCAGCACTTTGCTGGCGGCGGCCGAGCCCAGCGCGATGCCGACAACGAAGGCGGCCACCAGGAGGTTCGCGACCAGTTCGTCGACCTTGAGCGTCGATTTCGCGAATTCCGGGAACACGGACATCACGATGAGGCCGACCATCCAGAACCAGGAAATGCCCAGCACGGCGAGGAAGACCGATTGCCGCCGCCGGATCGCGGCGAAGGCGAGGCGGTTGGCGCCGATGAAATCGAAGCGGAAGGGCGGAGCGCCTGGAGCAGGGGGCGCCGATGGGACGAAAAAGGCCGCCACCGCACCGATCAGGGCCGCGGCGACGAGGCCGGCGATGGTGAGCCAGGTGCCGCCGAGGCCGACCGTCAGGCCTCCGAACAAGGTTCCCGCGAGGATCGCAACGAAAGTCGAGCCCTCGAACAGGGCATTGGCGGCGACGAGCCGGTCGCGCGCAACGAATTGCGGCAGCATCGAATATTTCGCCGGCCCGAAGATGGTCGACTGCACCGAATAGAAAAACATGCCGAGGAGGGCGAGCGGCGCCGAGTGAATCAGGATTGCGGTCGAGGACAGGAGCGCGAGAACCACTTCGAGGATCCGGGTCCAGCGCACGACCAACTTCTTATCGACGGCATCGCAAAGCCGGCCGGAAAGACCGGAGAGCAGGAAGGACGGCAGCACGAAGACGGCGCCGCCAAGCGTGATCGCGACCTGCGGCGACAGGCCGAACAGGCCGGCGCCGCCATAGGCAACCATGAAGCCGAAGGCGCTCTTCAGTGCGTTGTCGGCGAAGGCGCCGAACCATTGCACGACGAAGAGTGGCAGGAAGCCTGGCGTTCGGAGCAGGGAAGGAGCGTTTTCAGTCCCGTTCGTCACGTTCATCGGATAGGTCCCCACGCTGATTCCACAATCCTACAGGATCGCGGTCAGTGAACATCGTTCAATTGCATATATGTGTTTTGAACAATGTTCAATATGGGTTAGTATCTGTTGCAGCGGAGAGGTGGGCGGTCTTGGCAAGGCGGAATGATCATTCGGCGGAGGAACTGAAGCGTATGGCGCTCGGCGCGGCGCGCGGCCTTGCCGTCGACGAGGGATTGCGTGGTGTTACGGTGCGCCGCGTGGCGGAACGGATCGGCTATGCGCCGGGCACGCTCTATAACCTGTTTGCCAATCTCGACGATCTGATCGTGCAGGTGAATGGTGGCACGCTGCGGGAGCTCGGCGAAGCGCTGGCCGGCGCTGGAGGCGGCGACCCGCCGACGCGCGCGGCAAGGCTGACGGACGCCTATTTCGATTTCGTCGAGCGCGGGCCGCGCCTCTGGGCCATGCTGTTCGAACACCGTCTGCCCGAGGGTGTGCTGTTGCCAGACTGGTATCGGAACGAGCTCGATAGGCTGGTCGACCGCGTTGCCGCGATGCTCGAGCCCGCCATGCCCGACCGGCCGGCGGGCGGTCGCCGGCGGGCGGTCGTTGCGATGTGGGCAGCGCTGCATGGGATCGCGACGCTGTCCGTATCGAACAAGCTGGCGCTCGTGGCCCAGATTCCGGCGCGGGAACTGGGACATTTCGTCGTCGCCAGGATCCTCTCCGGAGAAGTAGGGTCCAAAGAGGATACTTTAGAGGATATCGCAGCTTCTTCTTATCGAGATTAGACTATCATCCATTCCATATCGGATTGCGGACGGCGGGTCCGCAAGGAGGCAGCGTGCAGACCGCAGAAATAGTTTCATGGCTCAGTCGAACAAGTTTTTTTAATGGATTGGATCACGACGATCTGGTGCGTCTGGCCCAGATCGCCCGCGTCACGACGATCCCGGCCGAGACGTTGCTTTTCTCGCAGGGTGATGATTCGGACGGTCTTTATTGCGTCACCAGCGGCATCATCCGCATCTTCCTCACCGCCGAAGACAGCCGCGAGGTCACCATCCAGCTGTTTGAGGAAGGCGAGGTGATCGGCGATATCGCGCTGCTCGATGGATTGCAGCGCAGCGCCGGTGCGGCCGCACTGACGGAGACGCGGCTGATCTTCGTGCCGAGGCAGCCATTCCTGACCCTTCTCGACAGCTCCGCGCGCCTTCAGCGCCAGATCATCATCAGCCTGTGCGAACGGCTACGGCAGACCAACGAACAGGTAAACCGCGCCGTCTTCCACGATCTGCGCCACCGCCTGCTCGTGCTGCTACGCCAGCTTGCGCTCATTCACGGCCGGATCGAGAAGGACGTGGCGGTCGTGGAACTCGACCTGACCCAAGGCACGCTCGCCCAGATGCTGGGCGCGAGCCGTGAGGCCGTCAACAAGCAGATCCGCGCCTTGATCAAGGAAGGGCGCCTGTCGATCGATGGACACCACATCATCGTCCATCGCTCGATGAAGGAAGCTTGAGTCGACCTGCCCGCAGCAGGACTCAAGCCATCAGGCGCTTGCGCATGACCAGAAGGTCCATGCTGAAATCGTCGCCGAGGTCGAGCGGCAGGATATCGCTGGCCGAATAGCCGGTGTTGCGGAAGAGGTCGGCCCCATGCAGCGGGGCGAATGCCGACAGGATGCCGATGCGGTTTTTGCGGGCACTGGTCTCGGCGATCGTCAACAGGCTGCGGCCGATTCCCTGGCGGGCGAAGCGCGGGTCGACATAGAAGCCGATCGCGCAGGGCAATTCGCGCCCCTTTTCCGTGGGGACGAAGCTCCATCCGCCCGAGCCGACCACTTCCTGGTCGCGGACAGCGACGAAAAAGCTCGGCGAGGAGCAGAGCCACAGGGTTTGACGAAGGTGGCGCTCGACATAGCGCTTGATCTTCGCTGCACCGTAGATGTCTCGGCCGCTGGCGCAAAGCGCGGCGACCTGGATCTCGGCCAACCGGGCGAAGTCGCCCTTGGCGGCGTTGCGTATGGAGATGCCGGTCAGGCCATAATATGCGGCGACCGTCTTCGCGTAATGCTCGAAATCGGCGAATTCAATTTCCATGGGATCGAAAGAAATCCGGACGAATCAATGGACATCCGGATTCTAAGCTGATCGATCGGCCATGTTGAGTGACGATGGTCACAGCCCCTTAGGAGGGCTGTGAATAGACTTTCTCCCTCAGCCGAGTCGAGCGGCCGAGCGGATCAGATTGGCCGTGGAAGCGTCGCGACCGTCCGGGCTCGCCTTCCCTTCCACCATAGGCAGAAGCTGGGTCGCGAGCTGCTTGCCGAGTTCGACGCCCCACTGGTCGAAGGAATCGATCCCCCAGATGGTGCCCTGCACGAATACCTGATGCTCGTAGAGCGCGATCAGTCGCCCGAGCGTGAACGGATCGAGCAGGCGGTAGAGGATCGTGTTGGTCGGCCGGTTGCCCGGGAACGTCTTGTGGGGTGCGAGGCGTTCGGCCTCGGGCGGCACCTTGCCCTCGGCCAGGAGCTCGGTCCGCGCCTCTTCCGTCGTCCGTCCCCGCATCAGCGCTTCCGTCTGCGCGAAGCAATTGGCGAGCAGGAGGCGGTGGTGGAGGTCGTCCGGCTCGTGCGACTTGGCGGCGACGAGGAAATCGGCGGGAATGACGTCGGTGCCCTGGTGCAGCAGCTGGTAGAAGGCGTGCTGGCCATTGGTGCCAGGCTCGCCCCAGACGAGCGGGCCCGTCTGTTGCGCGACGGGCGAGCCGTCGAGCGTCACGCGCTTCCCGTTCGATTCCATGTCGAGCTGCTGCAGATAGGCGGCGAAGCGCAGCATGCGCTGGTCATAGGGCAGGACGGCCTTGGCCGGGAAGCCGAGCACATTGCGGTTCCAGATGCCGACCAGTGCGAGCAGGACCGGCAGGTTGCGGTCGAGCGGCGTATCGCGGAAATGCACGTCCATCGCATGGGCGCCCGCAAGGAACTGGCGGAAATCCTTGTCGCCGATCGCGATCATGACCGGCAGGCCGATCGCTGACCAGACGGAATAGCGCCCGCCGACCCAGTCCCAGAAGCCGAAAGCACGCTTCACGTCGATGCCGAAGGCAGCGACCTTGTCGAGCGCGGTCGACATCGCCGCGAAATGGGCACCGACCGCAACCTCGCCCAGCGCATCGATGATCCAGCGCCGCGCCGTCCCGGCATTGGTCATCGTCTCGATGGTGGTGAAGGTCTTGGAGGCGACAAGGAACAGCGTCGTCGCCGGGTTCAAGCCTTCGAGCGTGTCGTGGATATGGGCACCGTCGACATTGGAGACGAAATGCAGCCGCGGGCCGTCATGATAGGGGCTGAGCGCACGCGTCACCATGGCCGGGCCGAGGTCGGAGCCGCCAATGCCGATATTGACCACGTCGGTAAAGGCACCACCGGTACCTGCGATCGCGCCGCTGCGGATACCCTCGGCGAAGGTCGCCATCGCGTCCAGAACCGAATGCACCTCCTCGACGACGTTCTCGCCGTCGAGAACATAGGATTCGCCTTTCTGGGCGCGCAGGGCGACGTGAAGGACGGCGCGGTTCTCGGTGACGTTGATGCGCTCGGCGCCGAACATCGCGGCGCGGCGGGCCTCGACGCCGGCGGCTCTCGCGAGCGAGAGCAGGGCGATTACGGCCTGGGTATCCAGACGATTCTTGGAATAGTCGAGCAGCAGGCCGTCGACCTCAAGCGAAAGGCGGGCGAAGCGATCGGCGTCGGCTGCGAACATTTCGCGCATCGAACGCGATTCGACGCGGTCCCGTTCGGCCTTCAAACTGGCGAAAGCGCTGGCAACTTCAGCCGCCACAGCGGCGGTTCGGACGGCGGTCATGGAAGACATCCTTCGAAACAAGGGCGGGCGCCAACGAGATACGACGCCGGCCGTGCGGCGGCAAGGCGGCGCCGCATCCGGGCGGCGCGGCTTCATACCACCTCGCGATGCGATCACGATGACGCGAGTGAAAGTCCTTGGAAAGCGGGTCTCGTTCGACCATTGTCCGGGCGGAGGAGACCGCACGTGCAGTACAAAGCCGACACCGAACTCGTCCGACGCCAGAACCGGGGGCTGGTGCTCCAGACCCTGCGCCGCATCGGCTCGCTTGCCCGCGTCGAGCTCGGCCGCGCAACCGGCTTGAGCCCGGCGACGATTTCGGCGATCACGGCGGACCTCCTCTCGGAACATCTGATCGTCACCGCCTCGATCGAGGAGCGGGCTGAGCGCCCGCCGGGGCGCGGTCGACCGCGCGTCGCCCTGTCGCTGAATGCGTCGGCGGCCTTCGTGCTGGGCGTCAAAGTGTCATTGAATTCCGTGACGCTGATCCTGTGTGACTATGGCGGCCATCTGCGCGACCGCACCCGCCTCGCCATTCCGACCCAGGGCCACGAGGCAAAGCAGTTCGTGCCGCGGCTCGCCGAGGCGATCCTCGCCTATCTGGAGGCGCGCGGCGTCCCGCACCGGAAGTTGCCCGAGATACCGATCGCCGTGCCCGGTGTCGTCGACCAGACGACCGGCAAGTTGATCTGGAGTCCGACCATATCCGTGGATGTCGGCGCCATTCCAGGTCCGCTTTCCGAGGCGCTCGGCATTCCGGTCTCGGTCACCAATGACGTGAACATGATCGGGCAGGCGCTGAATTCGCGTGATCCGCTGCGCTATGGCGGGACTTTCGCGGTGATCTTCATCGCCTATGGCGTCGGCATGGGCCTCTATATCAATGGCCGCCTGTTTTCCGGCGCCTTTGGCTCAGGCGCCGAGTTCGGCCATTCCAACCATATTCCGGGCGGTGCGCTCTGCCGATGCGGCCGTCGCGGCTGCGTCGAGGCCTATGTCGCTGACTACGCCATCTACCGTGCCGTCGAGAATTTGCCGCCCGACGAGCCGCCGGCCGACATTGATCCCGATGCCGAAACGATGCGCCAGCTGGAAGTGCGCGCCCGCGGCGGCGATGACCGCGTCCGCTCGGCCTATCACCAGGCCGGACTTGCGCTCGGCTACGGCTTGTCGCGCCTGCTCGCCATTCTCAATCCCGAGCGCGTCGCCTTCACCGGGCGCGGTCTTGCCGCCTTCGATCTGATGGAGGCGGGGTTCCGCGCCGGCCTAGAGGAGGGGCTGGTGGCGGAGATCGGCCGGATGACGGAGATCGAGGTGCTCTCTCCGGAGGACGATCTCGTCGATGTCGGCATCCTGGCCGGGGCACTGCAGAGGCTCGACCGCGATATCTTTGCCAGCGCCGATCACGAGCCGGTGCCGGGGGAGCGACGACTGTTATCCCGCCCGTCGGCGAGCCTCGGCATCGACGCCTGAGCGTCGTGGTCAGCGCAGCCAGTCGCCGAGGCGCTGGCTCGCTTCGTCGATGTCGGTGACGGAGCCGGCAAAGGAGAAGCGTATATAGGCGTCGCCCTGGCTGCGGTCGAAATCCATGCCCGGCGTCGCCGCGATGCCTGCCTCGTTTAGCATTCGCCGCGCGAATTCGGCTGAATCATTGGTGAAGCGGCGCACTGACGCATAAATGTAAAACGCGCCATCGACTGGGAAGAAATCGTCGAAACCGAGGCCCGGCAGCCGTTCGAGCAGCAGCTTGCGATTGGCGGCATAGCCGTCCTTGATTCGCTCCAGTTCATCGGTCGCGTCGAAGGCGGCCAGGGCGGCCTTCTGCGACAGGTCGGGCGCCGAGATATAGAGGTTCTGGCCCAGCCGCTCGACGGCGCGCACCAGCGATGGCGGCAGGATCATCCAGCCGATCCGCCAGCCCGTCATGCAGTAATATTTCGAGAACGAGTTGATGACGATCGCCTCGTTGGACGTGGCAAGCGCCGTCTCGGCGACGCCGTCATAGACGAGCCCATGATAGATCTCGTCGGAAATGAAGCGGATGCCGAGCGCGTCGCTGGTGCGGATGAGCTTGGCGAGAGCGACGGGCGTCATCATCGTGCCCGTCGGGTTGGCGGGGCTGGCGACGATGAGGCCGGCGAGCGGCTTCTCCCTGTGCGCCGCCTCGACAAGCGCCGGCGTGATCGCATGGCGATCTTCGGTCCGGGTCCGGAGTTCGACAACTTCAAGATCCAACGCGCGCAGTATGTTGGCATAGGCCGGATAGCCGGGGCTGGCGATGGCGACACGGTCACCGGCATCGAAGGCCGCGAGGAAGGCGAGGTTGAAGCCGCCCGACGAACCCGTCGTCACCGCGACGCGGCCGGGATCGACCTCGACGCCGTGGCGCTCGCCATAATGCCGGGCGATCCGCTCGCGCAGCGGCCGCCATCCCAGCGCATCCGTATAGCCGACCCGGCCGCCCTGAAGCGCGGCGATCGCCGCCTCGCGGACGGCGCGCGGGGTCGCGGCGCCGGGCTCGCCGACTTCCATGTGCAAGATGCGCCGGCCGGCAGCTTCGAGCGCATTGGCGGCGGACAGCACATCCATGGCGAGGAAGGGCGCCACGTCGCTTCGCCGGGAGGGTCCCTTGTATTGGCCGGTCATCTCATCGCTCCCTTTACTCGCAGCGATCGAACATCGAGCCCGACTTGCAATCGCCGGAATTGGCGGGCATCGCTCTCGGTCTGGATTTCCTTGCGCCGTTCCTTACAGGGCGGACGCGACCGGCGAAAGGAAGATTGAACCATGGCAGCACGACGCTTCAGGCGGATCGCGGGGACCGGCCTGGCGCTGGTCTCGGTCGTCGCCGCTACATTGGGCGGCGCCGAGACGGCCTCGGCCCAACGCGGTCCCAGCATTATCCGGGATGCCGAGACCGAGACGCTGATCCAGGACTACATCCGTCCGATCTTCAAGGTGGCAGGGATCCGCTCGACATCGGTGGAACTCTTCCTCGTCGATGATCCATCCTTCAATGCCTTTGTCGCGAGCGGCCAGAAATTGGTCATCAACACCGGTGCGATCATCGATTCAAAGACGCCGAACGAATTGATCGGCGTGCTGGCGCACGAGACGGGACACTTGGCTGGCGGCCATCAGATCCAGCTTCGCCAGCAGCTCGAAACGGCCCAGCGGCTCGCCATGATCGGCGGCCTCGCCGGCATTGGTGCGGCGATGGCCGGCGCTGCCATGGGCTCGCCCGACGCGGCAAGGGCGGGGGGCGGCATCGCGGCCGGCGTCGGGGAGGCGGCGCGGCGCTCGCTGCTCGCCTATCAGCGCTCGGAAGAAATGGCAGCCGACCAGTCGGCGCTCAACTATCTGCAGAAGACCGGGCAATCGGCGAAGGGCATGATGCGCACCTTCGAGCGCTTCATCGACAACACGCTGTTTTCGGCGCGCCGCGCCAATCCGTTTCTGCAGACGCATCCGATGCCGGTCGAGCGCCTCGACATGATCACGCGCTCAGCCAAGGCGAGCCCCTATTTCAACGTCAAGGACAGTGCGGCGCTCCAACTGCGCCACGACATGGTCCGCGCCAAGCTCGCCGCCTTCACGGAAGATGCGGGTCAGGTCATGCGGCGCTATCCGCCGGACGACGTATCGATGCCGGCGCGCTATGCCCGCGTCATCTCGGCCTATCGGAACAGCAACAGCAAGACCGCGCTGACGCTGCTGGATGCGATGCTCAAGGATCAGCCGAAGAACCCCTATTTCTGGGAGCTCGAGGGCCAGATCCTCTTGGAAAGCGGCCGCGGGCGCGAGGCGATCGCGCCCTTGCAGAAGGCCGTCTCTCTGGCGCCGAAATCAGGCTTGCTGCGGATTATGCTGGGCCAGACGCTGGTAGAGGCTGGCGATCCGAAATCCATCGACGAGGCGATCAAGAACCTCACCGTCGGCCTGCAGCAGGATCCCGATGTCGGCATTGGCTATCGCAGCCTGGCGCGGGCCTATGCCATGCGCGGCGAGATACCGATGGCGGATCTGGCGACGGCGCAGGGAGAGTTCGCCGAAGGCAATTACAAGGCGGCGAAGACGCATGCGGCAAGGGCTCAGGCAGCTTTCAAGCGCGGCTCGCCGCCATGGATCCGCGCCGACGACATCCTCTCGTTCCAGCCGCCCACGTCGAAGTGATCGTCATGGCTCACGAAAACCAGGGATCGAGCTTGATTGGGGACGGGTTTCTTTTACCAACGCCTGTTATGAACCCATCGGAAGTAAGGCTTCGGCCTTGATGAAGGATCTTTCCGACATGCAGAACGGACTTCTCTCGATTGGCAAGAAGGCGGGCCTGGTGCTCGTCGCTGCGACGATGATGCTTGGCCTTGCGGTTCCGGCGATGGCGGCCTCGCCGCTGTTCGACCAGGCGCAGAAGGACGAGATCGGCGCGATCGTCAAAGATTATCTGATGCAGCATCCGGAAGTGATCCGCGACGCGATGCAGGAGCTCGACAAGCGCCAGCAGGCCGCCGCCGCCGAGACGCAGAAATCGAATGTCGCCAAGCAGGCAGACCTGCTCTTCAATTCGAAGCGGCAGGTGGTGCTCGGCAATCCCGATGGGGACGTCACGCTCGTCGAGTTCTTCGACTACAACTGCGGCTACTGCAAGCGCGCTCATGCCGACATGGCGAAGCTGATGGATGAGGACAAGAACCTCCGCGTCGTCCTCAAGGAATTTCCGGTCCTCGGACCTGGATCGGAGGAGGCGGCGCAGGTTGCCGTCATCGTCAACGAGATGGCGCCGGAAAAATACCGCGCCTTCCATGACGAATTGCTGCTGTCCCGGGGCGAGGTGAACGGCGCACGGGCGCTGGCCGTCGCGGGCGATGTCGGTCTCGACACGGCCGCCATCAAGGCGCGCCTCAAGGAGCCGGAGATCGGCGCCACGATCAACGAATCCTACACCCTTGCCCAGTCGCTCGGCATCAACGGAACGCCGTCCTATGTCGTCAAGGACGAGGTCGTTGTCGGCGCCGTCGGCTATGACACGTTGAAGGGTAAAATCGAATCGGTACGCGCTTGCGGGTCGACTTCCTGCTGAGCTGACGGCCTCCGCCCGATCCATGAAGCCCTGCCGGGCAATCGGCGGGGCTTTTCCTTTATCCGCCGACCCCCTATAACCTGCCGACCTCGGCCCCGGCCGCGTTCTGCCGACGAGGCCTGCAAACGGTCATCGATGACGATATCCATTCTGGTACTCAACGGCCCCAACCTGAACATGCTCGGCAAGCGCGAGCCTGGCATCTATGGGGCCAAGACTCTCGCCGAGATCGGCGAGGAAACGACCGCCTTCGGCGCCACGCTGGGCCTTGCGGTCGATTTCCGGCAGTCGAACCATGAAGGCGAGTTGATCGACTGGATCCATGAGGCGCTCGGCCGACATCGCGGCATCGTCATCAACCCCGGCGCCTACACCCACACCTCGGTCGCGTTGCAGGATGCGATTCGGGCCGTCGGGTTGCCGACGGTGGAAGTTCACCTGTCGAACGTCTTCGCGCGCGAGGCGTTTCGGCACCATTCCTACATTTCCCCGGTAGCGCTGGGCGTCATCTGCGGATTTGGTCCGCAGGGTTACGCGCTGGCGCTGCAGGCGCTGAAGCCGGCCGTCCTTTGAAGGGACCGGGCAAGCTTCCGAACGAGAGACAGAAGGGCATGACCAGCAAGAATTCGACCATCGACCAGGAATTGATCCGGCAGCTCGCGATGCTGCTGACGGAAACCGACCTTTCCGAAATCGAAGTCGAGCATGCCGACCTGCGGATCCGCGTCGCCCGTACCATCACCGTGGCCCCGGCCGCCGTCCAGGTTTCGGCCCCGGTCCCCGTCGCAAGCGCCGTCGTCGTCGCTCCGGTTGAGGCCAATCCCGCGAACCATCCGGGTGTCGTGCCCTCGCCGATGGTCGGCACCGCCTACCGCTCGCCCGAGCCCGGCGCCAAATCGTTCATTGAGGTCGGCGACACCGTCCGGGAGGGCCAGACGCTGTTGATCGTCGAGGCGATGAAGACCATGAACCAGATTCCGTCGCCTCGTTCCGGCACGGTCAAGGCGATCATGGTGATCGACGGCCAGCCGGTCGAATATGGCGAACCCCTGTTGATCATCGAATGAGTGCCGCTGGGCCGATGTTCAACAAGATCCTCATCGCCAATCGCGGCGAAATCGCCCTGCGCATCCTGCGCGCCTGCAAGGAACTGGGCATCGAGACGGTCGCCGTCCATTCGACGGCCGATGCCGATGCCATGCATGTCCGCCTCGCCGACGAGAGCGTGTGCATCGGGCCGCCTCCGGCCCGCGACAGCTATCTGAATATCCCGTCGCTGCTCGCAGCGTGCGAGATCACCGGCGCAGACGCGATCCATCCGGGCTATGGCTTTCTGTCCGAGAACGCGCGTTTCGCCGAGATCCTCGAAGCTCACAACATCACCTTCATCGGCCCGAAATCCGAACATATCCGGATCATGGGCGACAAGATCGAAGCGAAGCGCACCGCGCAGCGCCTTGGCATTCCGGTCGTTCCGGGGTCGGACGGGGCGCTGAAGGACGAGGCCGACGCGCTGAAGAACGCGGCGTATATCGGCTATCCGGTTCTGATCAAGGCCTCTGCCGGCGGTGGTGGCCGTGGCATGAAGGTGGCGAAATCGGCGGACGAATTGCCGATCGCCTATTCGACGGCGCGTTCTGAGGCGAAGTCGGCCTTCGGCGACGACGCCGTCTACATGGAAAAATACCTCGAGAAGCCGCGGCATATCGAGATCCAGGTGTTCGGCGACGGCAAGGGCTATGCCGTGCATCTGGGCGAGCGCGACTGTTCGCTCCAGCGTCGGCACCAGAAGGTCTGGGAAGAGGCGGGCTCGCCCGCCCTGAACGCCGGCGAGCGTGAACGCATCGGCGCGATCTGCGCCAAAGCCATCGCCGGTCTTGGCTATTCCGGCGCGGGCACCATCGAGTTCCTCTACGAGAATGGCGAGTTCTATTTCATCGAGATGAACACCCGCTTGCAGGTCGAACATCCGGTGACCGAGGCGGTCACGGGTATCGATCTCGTCAATGAGCAGATCCGCGTTGCCTCGGGCGCAGGACTGTCATTCCGCCAGGAAGACGTGACCTTCGAAGGTCATGCCATTGAATGCCGCATCAACGCCGAGGATCCGCGGACCTTCGCGCCGTCGCCGGGGCTGATCACCTATTACCATCCGCCGGGCGGCCTGGGCGTCCGCGTCGATTCGGGTGTCTATCAGGGCTACAAGATCCCGCCCTATTACGACAGCCTGATCGGCAAGCTGATCGTGCATGGGCGCAACCGCGTCGAATGCATGATGCGGCTGCGCAGGGCGCTCGACGAGTTCGTCGTCGACGGGATCAAGACGACGATCCCGCTGTTCCGCGAACTGGTCGACGATCCCGATATCGCCAATGGCGACTACGACATTCATTGGCTGGAGAAGAAGCTGGCCTGACCTGCCGAAGCCATGCATCGGTGCGGCTTTCGCGGCGCGGCGAACCGTGGCAGACTTGATCGTCCTGTTGGGGCAGGGCGGTTGTCTGTTCGTACGGTGAACCCGATCGGGACGGAAACCTGATCGGAGCCGGTTGCCGGTTAGAATGGGTCGATGACAAGACAGTCCGATTCGGCGCCTCAGATCACGCCGCAGGTGCTGCTGAAGGCCTATGCCTGCGGCATCTTTCCGATGTCGGATTCGGCCAATGATCCGGGGCTTTATTGGATCGAGCCCGAAAGCCGGGGGATATTTCCGCTAGACGCGTTCCACGTGCCGCGTCGTCTGGCGCGAACGATCCGCCAGCAGCCTTTCGAAATCCGCATCGATACGAATTTCGACGGCGTCATCGCGGGCTGCGCGGGCAATTTCGCCTCGACCTATCGCGACAAGACCTGGATCAACGGCCGTATCCGCCAGCTTTACCGGCAGCTCTTCGCGCTCGGCCATTGCCACACCGTCGAGGTCTGGCTGAACGGCGATCTGGTGGGCGGTCTCTATGGCGTGCGGCTGAAGGGCGCCTTCTTCGGTGAAAGCATGTTCAGTCACGCGACCGACGCTTCGAAGGTGGCGCTGGTCTATCTGGTCGCTCGGCTGAAGGCCGGCGGGTTCCGGCTGCTCGATGCCCAGTTCACGACCGAGCATCTGCAGCAGTTCGGCGTCATCGAAATCGATCGCGCCGAATATCACCGCCGCCTTGAGGCAGCTCTGGCGGTCGACGGCGATTTCTACGGCTTGGATGGCTTGGCGACGGTCGACGAAGTCTTGCAGTTCGCCAGCCAGACGTCATAGACGGCGTGGTCGACGGCATGCAGGCCCGGGCTGTCGGCGAACATCCAGCCCGTGAAGATGCGGCGGACCTTGCGCTGCAGCGTAATCTCATCGACCTCGACAAAGGCATCGGTGCGCGGCGGATCGGTTGGCGGGCGCGAATAGCATACGCGTGGCGTAACCTGAAGCGCGCCGAACTGCACCGTCTCGTCCATGTAGACGTCGAAGGTGATGATTCTGCCGGTGATCTTGTCGAGACCGGCGAATTCGGCGATCGGGTTGGTGATCCGCTCGGCATTCGCGGCCGGGATTCCGGCGACCGCGAAAAGGGCAGCGGCGACCATCGCGCGAAGAGAAGGCCGCAGGTACTGACTATTCATGAAGTGAACCGATGGTGGCTGACCGCTGAGTGTCGGCTGCTTAACACGGGATTCCGGCAACGGAAAGGCGACGATCTGGCCAATCTCCGTACGGCGGAGGTTGCCGCCCGTCCGGGCCGCCCCTATCATCGAGCAAAGGACGCGGATTGCGTCCATCCATGATTGGGCGGGGCTCCGGGCTTCCGGCTCGCCACCCTTCCCCCGAGGAGGCGGCCCACGGGCCGAAGGCCATGAACGACATGACCCCGCCGCGTGATTCGGCGCCGCGCAAATTCGGCATGGGCGCCCCTGTCCGCCGCAAGGAGGACCGCGCGCTCATCACCGGCCGCGGCTTCTTCACGGGCGACTATACGCCTCCCGGCACGCTGCACGCCGTCGTCGTCCGCTCCATGATGGCGCACGCGGATATACGCGTCGGCGGCGTCGAAACGGCGAGGGCGGCTCCGGGCGTTCGCTTGGTCCTCACAGGCGCTGATGTGGCCGATTATCAGGGCCCGCCGGCCAAGGCGATCGCGCCTTCCGCCGTGGGGCCCAAGGCCAAGGCGCCGCGCCGGCCACTGCTGGTCGCCGACCGGGTGCGTCATGTCGGCGATCCGATCGCCTTCATCGTCGCCGACACGGTGGACGCAGCGAAGGCGGCGGCCGAACTCATCGATATCGACTATGACACGCTGCCGGCGGTCACCGATTGCCGCGCGGCGCTCGGTCCGGACGCGCCGCTGGTTTGGCCGGATCTCGGCACCAATGTCGCGCTCACCTACAAGCTCGGCAACGTCGCCGCCACCGACGCGGCCTTTGCCCGAGCCGCCAAAATTGTCCGCCTCGATGTGGTCAACCAGCGCCTCGTCGCCAACTACATGGAAACCCGCGGCATCATCGCCGAATATGACGCGGCGACGGATCGCTTCACGCTGACGCTCGGCACGCAGGGCGGCCATTCGATGCGGGATATCATCGCCCGCGACATATTGAAGATCGATCCGAAGAGGATCCGCGTCGTGACGCCCGATGTCGGCGGAGGTTTCGGCACCAAGGCATTCGTCTATCATGAATATCCGCTGGCGGCCTTGGCGGCGAAACAGCTCGGCCAGCCGGTCAAATGGCTGCAGGAGCGCGGCGAGCATTTCCTCTCCGACGCGCATGGAAGGGACAATCTGACCGTCGGCGAGATGGCGCTGGATGCAGATGGCCGCTTTATGGCGCTCCGCGTCGATCTCCTCTCCAATATTGGCGCCTACATGTCGCAGTTCGGCGCGGATATCGCGGCTGGCGGCGTCACCATGTCGACGGGGCTCTACGACATCGCGGCCATGGATGTGACGGTTCGCTGCGTCTACACGACCACCACCCCGACGGACGCCTATCGCGGCGCCGGCCGTCCAGAAGCCGCCTATCTGATTGAGCGTCTTGTCGATCTCTGCGGGCGTGAGACTGGGCTTGGCCCGATCGAGATCCGCAAGCGCAACTTCATCCGCGCCGACCAGCTCCCCTATCTGACGCAGGGTGGGCGGAACTACGACACCGGCGATTTCACCGGCCATCTCGACCGCAACTTGGCGCTCGTCGATTATGACGGCTTCCCGGCGCGCGCCGAGGCTGCGCGGCTTCGCGGCAAGCTGCGCGGCCTCGGCATCGCGACCTATGTCGAGGCCTGCGCCTTTCCGGGCTCCGAGCCGGCGACGGTCAAGCTCAATGCCGATGGCACGGTGACGCTGCTCATCGGCACGCAGACGAACGGTCAGGGCCATGGCACCGCCTATTCACAATTCGTCGCCGCCCATCTCGGTATCGATATCGACAAGGTCGAGGTGATCCAGGGCGATACCGACCGTGTCGCGACCGGCGAGGGCACCGGCGGCTCGCGCTCGATCCCGCTCGGCGCCGTATCGGTCGACCGCGCGTCGCTGACGCTCGCCAGCCAGATCAAGCAGATCGCCTCGGACGAGCTTGAAGTCGGCGTCGAGGATCTGGAACTCGCGGATGGCGGTGTGAGCATCGTCGGCACCGACCGTTCGCTGTCGCTGGCCGAGATCGCGGCCAAGGCCAAGGAGCCGGCGCTGCTGACGGCGGTCGGTGAGTTCGTCCAGGATGAATGCACTTATCCGAACGGTACCCATATCGCCGAGGTCGAGATCGATCCGGAGACTGGCGTCACGACGCTGATCGATTTCTCGATCTGCGACGATTTCGGCGTCACGGTGAACCCGATTCTGCTCGCCGGCCAGCTTCATGGCGGTGTCGCGCAGGGCATCGGCCAGGCGCTGAACGAAGGCACGATTTTCGACGCCGACGGCCAGTTGCTGACCGCTTCGCTGCTCGACTATTGCCTTCCGCGCGCCGACAATTTCCCGAGCTTCCGCCTCGCAACCCACAATGTCCCTTCAGTGACCAATGTCATGGGCATCAAGGGGGCCGGCGAGGCCGGAACGATCGGCGCAACGCCCGCGGTAATGAATGCCGTTGTCGATGCGCTCGCCCGCGCCAAGGGCATCACCCATATCGACATGCCGGCGACGCCCGAACGCATCTGGGCGGCGCTGAACGATTGATCCTCCCGCCATCCGCGGCTGTCCGCCGATGGCCCCCAGAAACGGGTCCGCTCGTGATCCGAAGGTAAAATGGAAACGACTCGAGGCGCGCGGCCGCTGTTCGGCGTGCTGCTCAAGGTGATCTCGACCCTCGCCTTCACTGCGATGGCGACGCAGATCAAGTTCATCTCCGATCGTTATCCGGCGGGGGAGGTTGCCTTCTTCCGCTCGGCCTTCGCACTCATCCCGGTGCTGGCCTGGGTCGGCTGGCGCGGCTTCTTCCCGGCCGTCTTCCTGACGCCGCGCATTGGCGGTCATGTGGTCCGATCGATCGCGGGCGCGACGTCGATGTTCTTCGGCTTCTCGGCGCTCGCGAGGCTGCCGCTCTCCGATGCGACCGCGATCGGTTATGCCTCGCCGCTGATGACCGTCGTGCTGGCCGCGGTGCTGCTGCACGAGCCGGTGCGCGCCTATCGCTGGACGGCGGTGGTCATCGGCTTCGTCGGTGTCCTCGTCATCCTTTCAGATTATGTCGGTCCCGATGTCGGCCCGCACAGGAGCACGCTGGGCGCGATCTTCTCGCTGCTGGCCGCGTTCTTCGGTGCGCTAGCGGCGACGCAGACGCGCCGGCTGACCTGGTCGGAAGAGGCCGGCACGATCGTGGTCTATTTCTCGCTGTTCACGGCGCTTTTCATGCTGGTGACCTTGCCCTTCGGCTGGGTATGGCCGGCGCTGGCCGACTGGCCACTGCTCGTGGGCTGCGGCGTGGCAGGAGGAATCGGGCAGGTGCTGCTGACGCAAAGCTATCGCTACGGTGAAGCCTCGCTTGTCGCGCCGTTTGAATATGTTTCGATGATCTGGGCGATCGCGGTCGGCATATTCCTGTTCTCGAACCTGCCGACCGCCACCATGCTGGTCGGCTCGGCCATCGTCATCGGGTCCGGTATGTTCGTGATCTTTCGCGAGCACCGGCTGGGCGTGCGGCGAAGCCGGGAAGAGGCGTCGAAGACGCCGCCGACCGATATTTGAGGGATTACAGGAACATGACGGCGATCGCTGTGACGATAGCGGGATCGGATTCGGGAGGTGGCGCCGGCATCCAGGCCGATCTGAAGACGTTTTCGGCGCTCGGCGTCTATGGCGCGTCGGTGATCGCTGCGCTGACGGCGCAGAACACGGTCGGCGTCACGGCCATCCACGACGTGCCCGAGGATTTCGTCACCGCGCAGATCGATGCCGTGTTCTCCGATCTCCCCGTCAACGCCGTGAAGATCGGCATGCTGTCCAATCCCGCCGTGATCCGCGCCGTGGCGGCCGGACTCGATCGCTACGGCCAGAAGGCCGTGGTGCTCGATCCGGTGATGGTGGCGACCAGCGGCGACGTCCTGCTGCGCGAGGAGGCGGTGGCGACGCTGATCTCCGATCTCTTTCCGCGTGCTCTGCTGGTCACGCCCAATCTGCGCGAAGCAGCGCGGATCCTGCACGGGGAGACGGCAGAAGACGAGACGTCAATGGAGCGGCAGGCCGACGCGATCTTGGCGCTCGGCGCGCATGCCGTCCTCATCAAGGGCGGGCATGGCGAGGGGCCGGAAGCCTCCGACTTGCTGGCAACGGAGGAGGGCGCGCGCCATTGGTTCCGCGCGCCGCGTATTGACACGGTGAACACACATGGCACCGGCTGCACGCTCTCCTCGGCGATCGCGGCGGGCCTCGCGCGCGGCAAGTCGCTGATCGAGGCGGTAGACTTCGCTAAGGCCTATCTCACGGGCGCCATCGCTGCTTCTGACCGACTGACGATTGGAAAGGGCCACGGGCCGGTGCATCATTTTTACGAGTGGTGGTAGGGGTGGGTGTCGCCGTAACGAAAAAGGCCGGACCACAAAGGTCCGGCCTCCTGATTCAAAGCCTGACGCTTCAGCCCTTGTAGGCGTGGAACGTCTGGGTCTGCTCGCCGAGGCCGGCGATGCCGAGGCGGACGACGTCGCCGTCCTTCAGGAAGACCGGCGGCTTCATGCCCATGCCGACGCCCGGCGGGGTGCCCGTCGTGATGACGTCGCCGGGATCAAGCTGAAGGAACTGGCTGATATAGCTGACGATGTGGGCGACGCCGAAGATCATCGTCTTGGTGTTGCCGGTCTGCACGCGCTTGCCGTTCAGATCGAGGAACATGTCCAGGTTCTGCACGTCGGCGATCTCATCAGGCGTCACCAGCCAGGGGCCGAGCGGACCGAAGGTGGGCGAGCCCTTGCCCTTCATCCACTGGCCGCCGCGCTCCGTCTGGAACGCGCGCTCGGAGACGTCGTCGCAGACGGCGAAGCCGGCGACATAGGAAAGCGCGTCCGCCTCGGAGACATAAAGCGCCGTCTTGCCGATGACGATGGCGAGCTCGACTTCCCAGTCCGTCTTCTGCGAACCCTTGGGGATCGTCACCGGGTCATTCGGTCCGATGATGCAGTTCGGGGTCTTGTTGAAGAGGATCGGCTCCGCCGGGATGGGCGAATTGGTCTCGATCGCATGGTCGACATAGTTGAGGCCGACGGCGATGAAATTGCCGGTCCGGCTGACGACCGGCCCGATGCGCACGCCGGGGTCCACAGCCGGCAGGCTCGCCGGGTCGACCTTGGCGATCTTGTCGATGGCACCGTCCTTGAGCGTTTCCGGGGAGATATCCGAAACGACGCCCGAAAGGTCGCGGATCGTGCCGTCCTTGTCGAGGAGGCCCGGCTTTTCCGCGCCAGCGGCGCCGAAGCGAAGGAGTTTCATTGCTTTTTCTCCGTGTTGGCGGCCGGGATCATGGTCGAGGGTTCCCCACCGCGCAAGTACCCATGAGGGCTTCATTCAGCAATGCAGCTTGGCTTTTTGGGAACAGGCCGATACGACCTTCCGATAAACGTCAGCATCATTGACCTAAATGAAGGGCTATGAAACAAACCTCTCCCTGTGGGGGAGGAGACGGATCATGGAAACGCTTGTCGCGATGTTCGGCTTCGCGCTGATCACGGCGTTCACGCCGGGCCCTAACAACACCATGCTGATGATATCCGGCGCGAATTGGGGCTTGAGGCCATCCATCCCGCATATGCTCGGCATCTCGATCGGCTTCCCCCTGATGGTCTTCGCCGTCGGTATCGGCCTTGGCGGCGTCTTTGTGACTTATCCGATCCTGCACGACGTCTTGAAATATCTCGCCTTCGCCTATCTGCTCTATCTCGCATGGGGCCTGGCCCGCGCCGGACGCCATGACGCCAGCGGCGAGCGCGTCGGCAAGCCGATGAGCTTCGTCGCGGCGGCCCTGTTCCAATGGGTCAATCCCAAGGCCTGGATGATGGCCGTCGGAGCCATGGCGCTCTATGTGCCGGCCGGAGCCGATGTGCTGCGGGCGACGTTGCTTCTGGTCGTCGTGTTCGCGATCACGGCGCTGCCGTCCACCATTGTCTGGTGCCTGTTCGGCACCGGCATTGCGCGTTTTCTGGACAGCGACCGACGCGTCTCGGTCTTCAACGCCGCGATGGCGATTCTGCTGGTTGTATCGATGGTGCCGACGCTCGTCTGAGCGCCTGTCACAAATCTGTAGTTGGCCTCGGCTAAGCGATCTCTAGTCAAAGCGCAGCCAAGGACGAATCAAGATCATGTCGAGCGCCGACGCTCCACGTCATCTGAGGGCATTGTTCCTCTCGGACATTCATCTTGGCACGCGTGGCAGTCAGGCAGATCTTCTGCTCGACTTCCTGAAATGGCACGATGCCGAGACGATTTATTTGGTCGGCGACATTGTCGATGGCTGGCGGCTGAAGAAGAGCTGGTATTGGCCACAGGCCCACAATGACGTGGTCCAGAAACTTCTTCGCAAGGGCCGCAAGGGTGCTCGCCTCGTCTATCTGCCGGGCAATCATGACGAATTCCTGCGCGATTATCTCGGGACGCATCTGGGCGGCGTCGAGGTCGTCGATCGCGTCATCCATGAGACGGCAGACGGTAAGCGTCTGCTGGTGATCCATGGCGATCAGTTCGACGTCGTCGTACGCCATGCCAAATGGCTCGCCCTTCTGGGCGACAATGCCTATGAGTTCGCGCTGGCCCTCAACACGATCGTGAGCCGGGTCCGCCGAAAGCTCGGCTTCGATTATTGGTCGCTCTCCGCCTGGGCCAAGCTCAAGGTCAAGAACGCGGTCAATTTCATCGGAGCCTTCGAGCAGGCCCTGGTGACCGAGGCGCGCCGCGTCGGCGCCGACGGCGTTGTCTGCGGTCATATCCACCATGCCGCGATCCACGACGAGTTTGGCCTGCGCTACGTCAACACCGGCGACTGGGTCGAAAGTTGCACGGCGATCGCCGAACATCATGATGGGCGGCTGGAAATCGTCCACTGGTCTACCATCGCCGCGAACTCGCCCTACGTGGTCGATGACAGCGAAACGGAAATCGACCAGGTCGCCGCATGAGCCGGATCCTGATCGCCAGCGATGCCTGGCATCCCCAGATCAACGGCGTGGTGCGGACGCTGGAGCGCCTCGGCCGCCATCTGCCGGAGCTTGGCTCGACTGCGATCATGCTGACGCCAGACGGGTTCCCCACCATCCCTTGCCCGACCTATCCCGAGATCCGCTTGGCTGTAACGGCGCCGGGCTCGATCGCGCGGAGGCTCGACGCCATCGAGCCGGATCACGTACACATCGCCACGGAAGGGCCGATCGGTTTCGCCGCCCGCCGCTGGTGCATCAAGAGCCATCGCCTCTTCACGACCAGCTATCACACCCGCTTCCCCGAATATCTCGCTGCACGACTGCCCATTCCGGTCGACTGGACCTATAATTTCCTGCGCGATTTCCACAATTCCGGTGCCGGCTGCATGGTGGCGACGCCCTCGATCGAAAAGGAACTGAAGGCGCGCGGCTTTCAGAATCTGATGCGCTGGTCGCGCGGCGTCGATGCCGATATGTTCCGGCCCGGACGCAATCCCGACGCGCTCGATCTGCCGCGTCCCATCTGGCTCTATGTCGGACGCGTCGCGGTCGAGAAGAACATCGATGCCTTCCTCGATCTCGATCTACCGGGCAGCAAGGTCGTCGTCGGCGACGGCCCGGCTCTCGAAGGACTGAAGCGCAGCCATCCCGAAGTGTCCTTTCTGGGCTCCAAGGTCGGTTCGGAACTGGCGGATATCTATTCCGCTTCTGATTGCTTCGTCTTCCCCAGCCGCACCGACACCTTCGGCGTCGTGATGCTCGAAGCGATGGCCTCGGGCTTGCCGGTCGCGGCCTTCCCCGTAGCCGGACCGAGCGATGTCGTTGGCGGAACGGGCGGCGGCGTTCTGGACGAGGATCTGCGCGCCGCCGCCATGAGGGCAATCGAAATCCCGCGCGAAGTCTGCCGGAGCGTGGCGCTGCGCAGCTCCTGGCAATCCGCGACCCGGCAATTCCTCGACAATGTCATCGGGGTCCATGGCTGGGAAATGGCCCGTCGCGTCGCCTGATCGCGATCCGCCTTGCGGGCAGCCGGACTCCTTGCTAGCCCTTCGTCATGACCCCGACCCTTGACGACATCGAAGCCGCCGCCCGGCGCCTTGACGGCATTGCCGTCCGCACGACGCTGCTCTCCAGCCCGGCGCTCGACGCGGTGACGGACGGGCATATCCGCTTGAAATGCGAGACGCTGCAGCGAACCGGCTCGTTCAAGTTCCGCGGCGCATATAATGCCGTCTCCTCGCTGACGCCGGAGCAGGGGCGGAACGGCGTCGTCGCAACTTCCTCCGGCAATCATGCCCAGGGCGTTGCCGCCGCGGCCTCGATCCTCGGCTATCGCTCCACCATCGTCATGCCGGCCGATGCGCCTAAGCTCAAGATCGAGGGAACGCGGCGCCTCGGCGGCGACATCATCCTCTATGACCGTGCGAACGAAGATCGCGACGCGATCGCGGCCAACATCATCGCCAGGACCGGCGGCGTCCTTATCCACCCCTTCAATGATCGAAATGTGATCGCGGGACAGGGTACGGTCGGGCTCGAAATCTCCGCCGATTGCGAGGCAACCGGCTTTTCTGTCGAGGCAGTCCTGGTCCCCTGCAGCGGCGGCGGCTTCTCGTCCGGTGTCAACCTCGCGATGACTGCGCGCGGCACGGGCGCGCGAACCTATGTCGTCGAACCGGCCGGCTTCGACGACTACGGCCGTTCGCTCGCTGCCGGCTCTCCGCAGCGCAACCCCGCGCTATCCGGCTCGATCTGCGATGCGCTGCTGGCGCCGACGCCGGGTGCGATCAGCTTCGAAATCAACAACCGGCTCGGTGCCGGGGCGCTCACTGTGACGGATCGCGAGGTCCTGGAGGCGATGGCGTTCGCGTTTCGAACGTTGAAGCTGGTCGTGGAGCCAGGCGGCGCCGTGGCGCTTGCGGCGCTGCTCTCCGGCCGGTTCGATGCGCGAGGCAGAAATGTCGTGGTCGTCCTCTCCGGCGGCAATGTCGATCCGGCCATGATGATGACGGCGCTCGCTTCCCCTCCGTCTGGACTGGGCGTATAGAAAAAGTCCGCCGCAGCTGCCTTCACCATTGACGCCGCATCGGGCGCCGATGGTTCCCGCCGAGGCTGGCCGTAGTCCTTCCATTCCGTTCCACGAGGCCTTCTGAAGGCTTCGAATGACTCCTGATGCCCGCCGCCCCGCCGACATTTGCTCTTCGAATCTCGATCTTCTACGCCGCATCCTTCGTGATCGGCGGCATAGTCGTGCCTTTTCTGCCGGTCTGGCTCAAATATCGTGGCTTCACGCCCGAACTCATCTCGGCTTGCCTGGCGCTCCCGCTGTTTGCCCGTTTGATCTTCACGCCGATCGGCAGCTGGGTCGCCGATCGCGCACCGAACCGGCGCTTCGCCATCGTCCTCTTTGCCATCCTGGCTCTCGCCTGCTTCGTACCGGCCGTCTTCGTTTCGGGCCCCGTGGCGATCCTGATCCTGACGGGACTTGCCATCAGCGTTACGTCGCTGATCCAGCCGGCGACCGATGCCCTCGCCCTCACAGGATATCGCCGCTTCGGCCTCGACTATGGCACTATGCGCGTGTGGGGCTCGATCAGCTTTGTGGCGGTCAGTCTGGTCGCCGGCGCCATCGTTGGCTGGTTCGGCGAGCCGGTGCTGACGCTGCTGCTGGTGGGTGGCTATGCGATCGCCGCCATCGCAGCCTTCTTCCTGCCGGTCACGCCGCCGATTGAGCGCGCGATGGACGACGCTGCCAAGCCTGCGACGGCGCCCGTCTCTGTCTGGTCGGTCCTGGCGAAGCGAAGCTTCCTCGCGATCCTGATCTCGACCTCGCTGATCCAGGCAAGCCACGGCGTCTTCTACGGCTTCAGCTCGATCCACTGGGCGAGCCTCGGCTTCTCGGGATCCGAGATCGGCGCGCTATGGGCGATCGGAGTGATCGCCGAAGTGCTCATGCTGCGCTTCTCGGGACGCTTCCGTTGGCTCGGCGCCGAGGGCCTCATCATCGTCGGTGCCATCGGCGCCATCGTGCGCTGGACGTTGTATCCGTTCATCACCCATTTTGCCCCGTCGCTCTTGCTGCAAACCCTGCATGGCCTGACCTTCGCGGCCGCTTTCGTCGGCATGCAGATGGGCATTGCGCGGGATGTCGATGAAGAGCGGACGGCCTCGGCCCAGGGCGCCTGCCAGGTGGCAGCGGGCCTGCTGATGGCGCTGACGACGCTCGCCGGGGGGCCGCTCTATGTCCATTTCCAGGGAGGGGCCGTCGGTTTCATGACGATATTCCCCGTGATGGCGCTCGGCGTCCTCTTTTACTATCGCCGCTTCATCCCCAAAGTGCCGGGGAGGGCGGGCTGACCAGGCTGTCCGGATAGTCTAGAGCGAATTCGCGGTCGCGGGCGAGCAGCAAGGGACCGTCGAGATCGACGAAATCTGCGCCCTGGGCGAGAAGAACGGCCGGCGCCATGGCGAGCGACGTTCCGACCATGCAGCCGACCATGACCTTGAGACGGGCCGCGCGCGCCGCGCGCACCAGAGAGAGAGCCTCGGTGAGCCCGCCGGTCTTGTCGAGTTTGATGTTGACCGCGTCGTAGCGTCCGACGAGTTCGGCGAGATCATTCGCTACATGCAGGCTCTCATCGGCGCAAATGGGGATCGGACGCTTCACCTCGCCAAGCCATTCTTCCGCGCCGGCGGGCAGGGGCTGCTCGATCAGTTCGACACCGGCCTTGAGGCACGCCTGCATCGATGCTTCGAAGTTCGCTTCGGACCAGGCCTCGTTGGCATCGACGATCAGGCGCGAAAGCGGCGCCCCGCGCCGCACCGCCGCGATACGTTCAACGTCGCCGTCACCGCCGAGTTTCACCTTCAGCAATTGACGTCCCGAAGCGCGCGCCGCCGCCGCTTCCATGTCAGCCGGTTCGCCAAGGCTCAGGGTGTAGGCTGTCACCAGCGGCACGGGCGTGATGCCGAGCCGCTTGGCCACCGAAATCGAAGAGCGTTTCGCCTCAAGATCCCAAAGCGCGCAATCGAGCGCGTTTCGGGCCGCTCCGGGCGGCATCTCGGCCGCAAGCCCGTCGCGGTCAATGCCCCCGGCTATGGCGTGCTTCTGCGCGCGGATAGCCTCTGCGACACCCTCCACCGTCTCGCCATAGCGCGCATAGGGAACGCATTCGCCGCGTCCCCGATGTTGCCCGTCTGTGATCGTAGCCACGACGACCGTCGCTTCCGTGCGGGCACCGCGGGAAATGACGAAGCGCCCCGCGATCGGCCAGCGTTCGATATCGACGGTGAGGTCGCGATACATGTCAGGCGTCGGTGGTGGGCGGGAAGATTACGGCGATGTGATCGACGATCGGCCCGACTCCGCTGCGAATCGGATCGACGGTGGGCAGGCCAAAGGTCTCCGTCGTGCTGGCGAGCAAGGCGGAAGCCTCCGCGTCGGACAGCGCCGAGGTGTTGATCGCGATGCCGACGCAGGCAATCGCTGGATTGGTCAACCTGCCGCAGGCAATGGTCAGGTCGATCACTTCCTGGATCGAGGGCAGGGGGTGTGCCACGCCGCGCATCTTGGTGCGGGTCGGCTCGTGGCAGACGACGAAGGCGTCCGGCTGCGCGCCATGCAGCAGCCCGAGCGAAACGCCGGCGAAGGAGGGATGGAAGAGCGATCCCTGACCTTCGATGAGATCCCAATGCCCTGGCGCCGCCGCCGGGGAGAGCCATTCGACCGCCCCGGAAATGAAATCTGCCACGACCGCGTCGATGGCGACGCCCCGGCCCGAGATGAAGACGCCGGTCTGCCCGGTAGCGCGGAAATCGGCGTCGAAACCCGCCGCGCGCATGCCTCTCTCCAGAGCCAGCGTCGTATATTTCTTGCCGACGGAGCAATCGGTTCCCACGGTCAGCAGGCGCAAGCCGGGCCGCTTGGTGCCCTTGCCGGTCGCGAAGCGCTCATGGCTGTGGCGGACATCGTGGAGATGAACGCCCTTGTGCTCGGCGGCGGCTCGAATCGACGGATTGTCGGAAAGCCGCGAATGCAGTCCGCTGGCGATGTCGAAGCCGGCGTTGATGGCCTCGACGATCGACGCCACCCAATGATCCGGTAAGACGCCGCCTGCATTGACCGCGCCGACGATCATGGTGCGCACACCCGCCGCCCGGGCTTCGGCCACCGACATGTCGGGAATTCCGGCATCCGCCTTGCAACCGGGAAGGCGCAACTGGCCGAGGCACCATTCCGGGCGCCAGTCCACGATGCCAAGGGCTGTCTTCGCCGCGAGGGAATCTGGAACGTCACCCAAAAACAACAGATAGGGCCTCATAATATCCATCAACGACTTCCTTCCGGCGTAAGGCTTGCTCAGCCCGTCGCGCTCATGCACTACCTTAGCTCGAACCGGGAGATTAGGAGGCACCCGACGGCGCCACAAGGGCCGCCGCGAAACGCTTCCGATGGCTTTGTCCGAATCCGGGGTGGTTGTGTCGGCGACAGATCTGGCAAGTCTCGACTTTGTCGACGCCGACGGGCAACTGCGCATCGTGGCGCGTGGCCGGTGGATGCTTGACGAGGCCAACCACCTCGAGGCGGCTGTCGATGACGCAGTTTCCCGCATCGATGGAAAGGTGACGATCGACCTCGACGAGATCGATCACGTCGATACATCCGGCGCCTGGCTACTGACGCGTCTGGAGCGATCGCTCGAGGCGAAAGGCGTGTCCTACGAGGTCGCCGGCGGCACGCAGAACATCCACCGTCTTTTGGAGGCCGTGCATTCGGCCGAGCGCGAGCCGCCGCCGCGCCGGAAGCACCCCAGTGTCGGCCGGGATCTTCTCGAAGGCGTCGGCCGCGCCATGTACGGATCGGCCAACGATCTGGAGGCGGGACTCAGCATTCTGGGCGGCGTAACGCTGGGCTTCATCAAGGCGCTGGCCCAACCGGCTCGCTTCCGTTTCACCTCGATCATCTATCACATCGACAGGACCGGCCTTCGCGCAGTCCCGATCATCTCGCTGATGTCGCTCCTCATCGGTGCGATCATCGCCCAGCAGAGCGCATTCCAGCTCCGTCCCTTCGGCGCCGAGGTCTATGTCGTCGATCTCGTCGGCGTGCTCGTCCTGCGCGAGCTCGGCGTGCTCTTGACCGCCATTATGATCGCCGGCCGCTCGGGCAGCGCCTTCACGGCCGAAATCGGTTCGATGAAGATGCGCGAGGAGATCGACGCGTTGAGCGTGATCGGCCTCAATCCCACCGAAGTGCTGGTGATGCCTCGTATCCTGGCGTTGATCATCGCCTTGCCGATGCTCACTTTCCTCGCTGACATCGCTGCGCTGATCGGCGGCGGGTTGGTCGCCTGGATCTATGTCGGCCTGCCGCCCTCGGCCTTCATCATGCGCCTGCGGGATGCCGTGGCGCTCAACACGCTGTTCGTGGGGCTGATCAAGGCGCCGTTCATGGCGCTGATCATCGGCATCATCGCAGCAACGGAAGGCTTCCGCGTGCAGGGCAGCGCCGAATCGCTCGGCGCGCGCACCACCTCGTCGGTCGTGAAGGCGATCTTCATGGTCATCGTGGTCGACGGTGTCTTCGCCATCTATTTCAGCGCCGTGAGTTATTGATCATGGCTGTCCGGCGAGGCGAAGCCCCCCCCGAGAGAGAAGTAGTGATCAGCGGTCGAGGCATAACCGTTGGCTTCGACGATCATCTCATTCTCGAGAACCTCGACATCAACGTCTACCGCGGCGAAATCCTTGGCATTGTCGGCGCGTCCGGAACCGGCAAGTCGGTACTGCTGCGCACGATACTCGGCCTGCAGCCCAAGACGAGCGGATCGGTCGAAATCCTAGGTACGCCCTATGACGAGGCCGACACGAAGACGCGCACGATGATCGACCAGCGGCTCGGCGTGCTCTTCCAGCAGGGCGCGTTATTCTCCTCGCTCACCGTATTGCAGAACGTCGAGTTTCCGCTCCGTGAGCACATGGATCTATCGCCGCGCCTGATGGAGGAACTCGCCCGGCTGAAGATCGAGCTGGTCGGCCTCGCGCCGGACGCGGCCGAGAAGCTGCCTTCGGAACTCTCGGGCGGCATGATCAAGCGCGCCAGCCTCGCGCGGGCGCTATCGATGGATCCCGACATCGTCTTTCTCGACGAGCCGACATCGGGGCTCGACCCAATCGGCGCGGCCGAATTCGACGAACTGATCGCGACGCTGCGCGACACTTTGGGGCTGACCGTGTTCATGGTAACCCATGATCTCGACAGTCTTTACACGGTTTGCGACCGAATCGCCGTGCTGGGCGACCGCCATGTCCTGATCGAGGGCACGGTGGCGGACATGCTGGCCTTCGATCATCCTTGGGTTCAACAATATTTCCGCGGCGTCAGAGCGCGCCGCCTGGAGGCTTAGTCGGGTCGGCATGGAAACGCGTGCGAACTATGCGACGATCGGTATCTTCACCCTTGGCGTGATCATTGCCTGCTTCGCATTCGTCTATTGGCTGGCCCGCTATGACGAAAGCGGCGCGCGCAAGCCCATGCGCATCCTCATTCCCGGCTCTGTGACGGGGCTCGCCACCGGCAGTCAGGTGCTGTTCAACGGCATCCGCATCGGCGATGTGACGCGCCTTCGGATCAATGCCCAGGACCCGAACGAGGTTGAGGCGATGATCTCCGTGGACCCGTCGCAACCCGTGAAGAAAGATACCAAGGTTTCGATCGGTATCCAGGGTCTGACCGGCGTCGCGTCGATCGAGTTCCTCGGCGGTTCGCCCAGCGAGCCCAGCATTTTCGATCAGGAAGGTATCCCGACCTTGCGGGCGCAGCCCGGCGGGTTGCAGGATCTGATGGCGAGCGCGCAGAACCTGCTCAACAAGGTCAACAGCGCTGCGGACCGCGTGAACGGCATCCTCGATACCGCCGAGCCGACAGTGAAGACGTCGCTCGGCAATATCCAAACCTTCACCGACGCTCTGGCCAAGAACTCGGCAGGTGTGGACGAGTTCATGGGCAATGTCGGCGATCTGTCCAAGAAAATCGGCGCGCTGTCCGGCGATCTCCAGGATCTGGTCGCCAAGGCCGACAAGATCGTCGCCTCGGTCGATCCGCAAAAGGTCTCGGATACGCTGAACCATATCGAGACGATTTCAGGCGAGATCGCGAAATCCTCGGATCAGTTCCCCGAGATCGTCGCCAATGTGAAGACGGTTTCGGGCCAACTGAGCACCGCGCTGACGAGCACGCAGAATATCCTCGACGCGATTCCGGTCGACAAGGTGCAGAGCGCTTTGTCGGACATCGCTACCGTGGCGACCCGCGTTCAGACGGCCACCGTCGATATCGACAAGATGGTCGATAATGCCCGCAGAGCGCTGGCGGATACGCGTGATTTTGTCAGCTTCGTCAACGGCAAGCAGCCGGAGTTCAACACGATTGTTGCGAATTCGGATTCGCTGGTGAAGCGTCTCAACGACGCGTCGGCGAAGATCGATGGCTTGCTGGGCAGTGCGCAGAACATGCTCAACGATCCAAACGGCAAGAGCTTCTTCCAGGAGGCGACTGCCGCCGCGCATTCGATCCGCGTGATTGCCGAGGCGTTCCAGAACCGCGCCGGCCAGATCGCCGACAATCTCGCCAGCTTCACGGGGCCGGGGCTGCGCAATGTCGACGGGCTGGTCAACCAACTGCAGAGAACGACCTCAAAATTCGATCAGACTCTGAATTCGATCCAGAGCAATCCGCAGGGCTTTGTCTTCGGAAATCCGACGGTCAAGGACTACAACCGGAAGTAAGATATGGGACAGGTCCGAACCATGGTCACGTCGAACTCGTCACGCTTCCGCTCCCTATCGGCGGTGGCAGCCCTGCTGAGCCTCTTTACGCTCTCCGGCTGCGTCAGCTCGCTTCTGACCGCGCCGCCGCCCAATACCTATGAGCTGACGGGTCCCGCCGACCTCAAGAATGTGCGGGGCGGCAGTTCGGCGCAGATCCTGGTGCCGTCGCCATCGGCGCTGAAGATACTCGACAGCCAGCGCATCGCCGTGACCCGCGGTGCGCTCGTCGCCTATTATCCGAACGCGCAATATGCCGACACGCTTCCACGGGTCGTTCAGGCGCGGATCATCGAGGCCTTCGAGAAGACCAAGCAGGCTCGAGCCGTCGGCCGTCCAGGCGAGGGGCTGTCGATCGACTATCAACTGCTCACCGACATACGCAGCTTCGGCTATCAAGCGGGCGCAACGGGCTCCGCCGGTGGAACGGCCGTCGTCGAGATATCGTCGCGCATGATGAATGATCGGACCGGCCGCGTCGTGGCGTTCCGTGTGTTCAGAGCGGAGGTGCCGGTCCTGGCGGACGATGCGCCATCGGTCGTGGCCGGCCTCAACGTCGCGCTCGATCAGGTATTGCGCGAACTCGTAACCTGGAGCCTCGGCAAGACCTGAGGCTTTCAACGACCGAGCCTCCGGCGACGAGCCCCCTCAGGCGACGTCGAGCGCTGCTTGCGGCGTCGACTCGGCGACAACCCGGTTGCGTCCGGCGCGCTTGGCGGCATAAAGGCAGGCGTCGGCCCGTTCGATGAGGCTTTGTGACGTATCGTCCGGCCGATGCGAGGCGATGCCGACCGAAACGGTCACGTGGCCGATGTTCTCGCCCGTCGAGCGCTTCACCATTTCCCTCCCCATCACCGCCTGACGGATCTGCTCGCCGACCTCGATAGCCCGCGCCTCGCTCGTCTGACGCAGAATGATCGCGAATTCTTCGCCGCCATAGCGGCAGGCGATGTCCAGGCCCTTGATGTTCTGCTTGGTCGCCTGGGCGACGAGGCGCAGGACGTGGTCACCGGTCTGGTGTCCGAAACGGTCGTTGAACGATTTGAAATGGTCGATGTCTGTCAGGATCAGGGACAGAGGTGCCCCGATCGCCGCGGCCTCCGCGACGGCTCGCTCGATTTCCTGATCGAAGTGCCGACGGGCGGATAAAGTCGTCAGCGGATCGCTCATCGATTCATAGCGGATCGATTCGAGGTTCGACTGCAGGGCCTCGAAATGAGCATTGGACTCGATCAGGCGCGCGTCGAGGCGGATCTTCTGGGCTTCGATCTTCTGCGTCGCCTCGACCAAGCGATCAAGCGTCTGGAGCGCCTCATCGATTGATCCGGTCTCTGAAAGGCGGGCAATAGTAACGGCGAGATTGGCGCCGTAGGTCGCCGTTTCGGTGAGAGTCGCGGCGATGCTGGCCGAGATTTCGCTGATTTCCGTGGTCAGCCGATCGCCGATTTCCTCAATACGATCGCCAAGTTGCCCCTGCGACAGGAAGATTCCGTGCAGATGCTGCATGTCGTCGATATCGATACGACCGCGAAGTCGGATGATGTCGTTCACGGCGTGGCAGAAAGGAGGATTGAAGCCTGCGGCATAGACATACCAGAACTCGAAATTCCGCGGTGTCGCTGGCAGTTCGTGACGACGGAGATGCGCCAGCGCCGACTCCGCGAAGCCAAGGGTCCTTAGAAAGTCGCTGCGCTCGCTCATCTCGCTCCCCAGACGTCCACCCATGGCTGCTCACCATTCGTCTGGTTGCAATCTAAGCGAGAACTTTCTAAGCGGAGATTAAATCCGTCAAGCCAATTTCAATCATTCCCCCTCAAGAAACCGCTTGGGCGAGCAATTTCATCGGCTTCCCGGTTGCAGCGGGCACCTGAACAGCAGTCGGAGACGGCTAAGCGCAGTTGGGTTCGGAGGGAGGGGGGAGGGAGTTGCGCGCGATCGAAGGCCGGCGAAGGCCAGCTTAGCTCGACGGGGCGCGAACGGGCCGCAGCAGGAACTGGGGCACGTGATCGCCGAGGCCGATCACCGGCTCGTCGTCGCGCTCATGGCGATCATGCCGGGACTGGCGGCCGGCAGGGCGCTCGGGCCGCTCAGTCCTGGGGCGCGTTTCGGGGCGCCCCGCCGTGACCGGACCTTCGGGCTTCCTGTCCTGGACCGGAACCTTGGCGACCGGCTTCGGCGCTGGCTCCAGGGCTTCCGGAGCCGCCTCGCGGACTTCAGCGGCGGGAGCAGCGCCGCGCTCCGACGAACTGCGGCGACGCGAACCGCGCTTGCGCTCGGTCGGCTCAGCTTCCTCGGCCTGTGGCGCCGAGGCGCCACCGCTGGCGACTTCCAGCCACTTCACACCGTCGCCGGTCAGCTTGTCGATCGCCGAGAGATATTTCTGGTCGGCGGGCGCCACGAGCGTGATCGAAGTGCCGGATCGGCCGGCGCGTCCGGTGCGGCCGATGCGGTGGACATAGTCGTCCGCATGGGTCGGAATGTCGAAATTGTAGACGTGACTGACGTCCGGAATGTCGAGGCCGCGTGCGGCGACATCGCTCGCGACGAGCAGGGTCAGCCGGTTGTTCTTGAAGGCATCCAGCGTCGCCATGCGGGCGCGCTGGTCCATGTCGCCATGCAGAGCGCCGACCGAGAAGCCGTGCTTCTCCAGCGAGCGGGCGAGAACGGCGACTTCACGCTTGCGATTGCAGAAGATGATCGCGTTCTTGAGGTCGGTCGCGCCGCGGATCAACTCGCGCAGAACCACGCGCTTGTCCGCCGACTCGCGGCCGGTATGAACGAAGAGCTGCGTGACGGTCTTGGCCGTCGTCGCCGGCTTGGCAACTTCGATCCGGACCGGATTCGACAGGAACAGATCGGCGAGATGCTGGATCTCCGGCGGCATGGTGGCCGAGAAGAACAGCGTCTGGCGCGTGAATGGCAGCAGCTTGACGATGCGCTCAATGTCCGGAATGAAGCCCATGTCGAGCATGCGGTCGGCCTCGTCGATGACGAGAATCTCGACGCCGCTGGTCAGGAGCTTGCCGCGCTCGCAATGATCAAGCAGCCGGCCCGGCGTCGCGATCAGCACGTCGACGCCGCGATCCAGCTTCTTCTCCTGATCACCGAAGGAAACGCCGCCGATGAGCAGGGCGACGTTCAGCTTGTGGTTCTGGCCGTACTTGTTGAAGTTCTCTTCGACCTGCGCGGCGAGTTCACGCGTCGGCTCAAGGATCAGCGTTCGCGGCATGCGCGCCCGGGCCCGACCCTGTTCGAGCAGCGTGATCATCGGCAGGACAAAGCCCGCCGTCTTGCCCGTACCGGTCTGCGCGATGCCGAGAACGTCGCGGCGCTGCAGAACATGGGGGATCGCCTCCGCCTGGATCGGCGTCGGAACGGTATAACCGCTTGCCTCAACGGCAGCGAGCACCTTTGGGCTGAGCCCGAGCGTTGAAAAGGTCATGTCCAAGAAGAGTTGGGCCCGAAGGCTGGATGGGGCACCAGAGGCGTGCGTCGCCATCGATGAAAGACAAGCGCAGATATGTGCATTTCGATCGATTTGTCAAATGTTTCAAGCAAGTTCGGTAAACGAACCGGCCGGATTATCTGCCGCCTAATTGCTGGCGAGGCCGAAGCGATAGGTCCCGTCGTCATCGACGATGAGCTCGTAGCTCGCTGCCGCATCGGCGGCTGGGTGGGCAATCTCGAGGAACACCGTAAGCCCGCCTTCGATGTCGGTGGTGAAGTCGGCGACATCAAGCTTGAGCGCCGCAAGCTCGCTGATCTCTATGCTGCGTTCGAGGCTCGGCGTGCCGTCGGAGGCAAGGACCAGCCATTGGACAAACAGCCGCGCCGTCGGCTGCGCATCGGCCGTGCGCGTCAGGACGACGCGGTAAATGCCCTTCTTGCCGTCCTTTTCCCAGCTTCCGGGAACGCGGATCTGGCGGACTGACGGATCGATCGTCGCGATGCTATCGGCGAGCGGATCGGCGAAGGCCGGAGCCGCGGTGAGGATCAGCGCGAGGGCAAGGAGGGCGGGTCTTGCGAAGCGGCTGGACATGGCACTTCCCGGCTCAAGGGCGAAGATCGGCGGCGACCGACCCCAGCCCTATCGCCTCGCTGGGCAAATTGGCAAGCGCGCCCAGTCTCCGGCCGCGCTCATGCGTTGGCCGGATCCGGACGCGTGGCGGCCTCCCCGGTCGCGGCGGACGGCGGGGCCCGGCTGATCAGCAGTAGCGTTTCCGACAGGGCTCCATCAATCAGATAAGCCATCTCCTGCAGGGCGCCCTCGGCATCCTGTGCGACAATGCGCTCGAACACCTTGGCATGATCGGCTACCGGGTCGCCGCCCGGACGCGCCGGGATGGCCGAGTCCTGCAGGGCGAGAGACCATTGCAGCGTGACTTGGATCGCCGGCCACATGGCCGCGAGCACGTCGTTCTCGCTGCAGGCGATCAACCGCTCGTGAAAATCGAGCACCGCTGACTGCCAGCCGGCATCGGCCGGCCCATGCGTAGCCATCCGCGACATGGCTTCCGCCATCCCCGCGAGACCGGCCTCGTCGCGTCGCCGGGCGGCCAGCGCTGCGGCGCTCGGCTCGACGACCTTGCGAACCTCGAAGAGGCTGCGCACGAAGGCGGCCGTGCAATTGGATTCAAGGTGCCAGGCCAGGACATCGGGATCGAGCAGCCGCCAGCTCGAGCGCTCGTTGATCCGCGTCCCGACCTTCGGCAGCGAATGGACGAGGCCCTTTGCGGCCAGCGTGCGGACGGACTCGCGATAGGCACCGCGAGAAACGCCGAAGGCAGTGCTCGCCGCATCCTCGGTCGGCAGGATCGATCCCGGGAGATAGGTGCCGCCTATGATCTCGGTCGCGAGCCGATGCGTGACCGCGCCATGCGAACGCGACCGGCTGGTCAGAAACGGGCTGCGGATCGGCGCGATGCGCACGGAGCCGAAATCCGTCAGCGCATCCTCTCCGGTCATGACCGTGGACGACAATCGTCCTGATGGCTCCCCTTGAAGTGCCCGGACAAGGCTGGCTGGCGCGGCAGGGTGCAGATCGCCAACGGAACGGCGGCGCTCGTCGACATAGTGGACGATAGAACTCGCCGAGGTCGAGACACTATCGACAATGTCGGCGAAATGCAGGGCGCCATGCGTCATGCCAGACCACAGCGAGAGCGCGACGTCGACGCCGCAATGGGCGAGGCTGCTATAAAAGGCGAGTGTATCGTCAAGCAGTAGGTCGCATTCCGCCCCGATGCATAGCGTCGGCGGAAAGAAGCTCAAGTCTGCGCCGACAGGCGTAAGCCTATGTCGTTCGGTCGGCGGCACATGCGGGGCATAGAGGTTCCAGAACCAGCGCATTTGCGTTTCGCCGAGCCCGAACCGGCCGTCGCCATAGAGCTTGTGCGAGGAGAGGTTCATCTGCGGGGAATAGGCGCCATAGATCGAGATAAAGCCCGCAAGGCCAGCAGCGGTATCGGGACCGGCGGATAACAGTGCCATGGCCATGACATTGGCACCGGCCGAGTCGCCGGCGAGGAAGACTGTGCGTCCGTCGCCCTCATGCTCTGCGACGACGGTGGTCATCACCGCAGCCGTCTGCTGGATGGCCGCCGGGTAGGGATGCTCGGGCGCCAGCGCATAATCGACCGAGATCACCTGGCTGCCTGTAGCGGCCGCGAGCCATCGACAGATGTGGTCATGGGTGTCGATGCTGCCGATGACCCAGCCGCCGCCATGCGCGAAGAGGATGACGGAACGATGGGCGCGGGGCGTGTAGACGCGTGTCCTCACGGGACCTTTCGGCCCTGTGAAGACCTGCTGCGACACCGTCATCGGATGCGGTCGTGCATCCTGTGCGACGAGACGCGCGAATTCATCGAACCAGATCCGAGAGGCGTCGATGTCGAAGACGCCCTCGGGAACGAGATGCTGTTGCTTCGACTGGATCTGTTCGAGCTTCGCCGCCAAGTCACGCGCGACGGCGCCCGAATTCTGTCCGCGCGAGCGGCTATCGAGCAGGAGCGCCATTCTTCAATCTCCGGATTTCATAGCTGGCTCAGCGACGGGCCTTAAAGCGCCGGCCTCGCTGGGCTTGGTCCCAGGCGACCGCGGCGACGAGGATCACGCCGATGAAGATATTCTGATAGAGCGGGTTGACGTTGACGACGGCAAGACCGTTGTTGAGCACTGCGAAGAGCAGCACGCCGAGCGCTGTGCCCGCGATCGTTCCGGTCCCCCCGAAAAGGCTCGTCCCGCCGATGATGATGGCGGTCAGGACCTGGAAGGTGAGGGAGGAACTGCCGGCAGCCGGCGAAGCGGTGCTGGTGCGCGCCATGAAGAAGATACCGGCCAGCGCCGTGACGCCGCCGGAGAGCGCATAGAGCTTCAGGTCGAGCGCGTTGACGCGCACGCCATTGGCCAGCGCCGCCGCCCGGTTGCCGCCCGTGATGCGCGTCTCGTAGCCGAAGCGTGTGTGCTCCAGCACGACATGAAACACGATGCCGAAGACGATCGCATAGCAGACGAGATAGGGCAGGCCGAACAGCTTGCCCTGGCCGATGGCATTGAAGGCATCGGGAAAGCCGAAGAGATTGGTGCCGCCTGTGTAGACGGTGATGGCGCCACCCGCGGCGAAGAACATGCCGAGCGTGGCGATGAGGGGCGGGACCTTCAGATAGACGATGACGGCACCGTTGATCGCGCCGAGCACCGCGCCGGCCGCGACGGCGAGGAGGATCGCGAGTGGCCACGGCACTCCGGCCAGGATTAGGGCGCCGGCGACGATGCCGCCGAAGGCGTAGAGCGCGCCGATCGAGAAATCGAGGCCGCCGCCGACGAGGATCATGGTCGAGGTACAGGCGACGATGAAGTAGAGCGATCCCGAGCGCAGGATCTCGATGATATTTCCCTGGCTGAGAAACACCGGATTGATCGCCTGGAACACGATGGCGACGATGATGACGACGGCGGCGAGGCCCGCCTGCTGTCCGGCGGACAGGATCGTGCGCAGCCGGCTGCTCTCGTCGACGGCCATAGCCCTGGACGCCCGCGGCGCATCAGGTCCGGCGATTTTGTTCTCAATGGTCATCGCGCCGCACTCCGGTGATTAGGCTGATGATGTCGCTCTTGTTCGTCTCGGCGACTTTGCGCACGCCGGCCGTTTGGCCGAGCCGCATGACCTGGATGCGATCCGCGACTTCGAAGACGAACCCCATGTCGTGGCTTACGCAGATGACGGCCGCCCCGCGGCTGCGCAGCGAGCGGATGAGATCGGCGGCATGTGCGGTCTCGCGAACGCCAAGAGCGGCGGTCGGCTCGTCGAGCAGGACGACCGTGGCGCCGGCTCGCATGCCGCGGGCGATGGCCACGATCTGGCGCTGGCCTCCGGAAAGCATGCCGATCGGCGTGCGGACGGACTTCACGGTAACGCCCAGATCGTCGAGCAGCCGGCGCGTATCGGCTTCCATCCGCTTCTTGTCGACGAAGGGTCCGCGCGTCGGCAACTGGCCGATGAACATGTTCGTCGCCACGTCGAGGCATTCGACCAGAGCGAGATCCTGGAAGACGGTGGTGATGCCGGCATTGCGGGCATCGGCGGGACTGCGCAGATGACGCTCGACCCCGTCAACCGCGATCGTTCCCGAATCCGGATGGTAGACGCCGCTGATCACCTTGATGAGCGTGGACTTACCGGCGCCATTATCGCCGACGATGGCGAGGATTTCGCCGGGCTCGACGGACAGGTTCACATGCGAGAGCGCGTGAACCTGTCCGAAGGACTTCGAGATGTCCTTGAGATGAAGCCCGGCGGTCCTCGCATGAGCCTGATGCGCATGCGAGGCGTTGGTCACTTGGCGAGTTCCTGGTCGAGCGTCTCGGCGGTGATGAAGGTGATGCCGGTGTCGACGCTCTTCGGCACGGCCTCGC
This sequence comes from Kaistia algarum, assembly GCF_026343945.1. Taxonomy (NCBI): domain Bacteria; kingdom Pseudomonadati; phylum Pseudomonadota; class Alphaproteobacteria; order Hyphomicrobiales; family Kaistiaceae; genus Kaistia; species Kaistia algarum. Next base: position 737,937 of record NZ_JAPKNJ010000002.1, on the reverse strand, counting down.
CCTTCGACAGCGCGATGATCTTCTCGACCGCGCCCGACGCCATGCCGCAGAAGTTTTGCTTGCTGGTGCCGTAGAGCGTGCCGTCCTTGAGCCCTGCTACGACTTCCGGCGTGACGTCGTTGACGACGCCGACGACCTTGCCTGTCAGGCCCTTCTCCTTGATTGCCGTCGTGATGCCGGCGACGGCATTGCCTTCCCAGGAGAGAACGACGTTGACGTCCGGATGGGCGGTCAGCGTGCGGCTGACCACATCCGTCGTCTGAGTCGGGTCACCCGCATCATAGGCCTCGGCGACGAGCGTCACATTGCCGAGCGCCGGCAGGGCCTTGACGAAGCCGTCGACGAAGACACGGTGTACGCCGCTTGGCTGGTTGCCGAGGATGATGACGTTCTGTGGCCCGCCGCGCTTCGAGATGTTCTCCGCGACCACCTTGCCCTGGTTGGCGTAATCGGTGCCGAGGACCACGTCCTGAACGCTGGTCGTGTCGCCGGTATTCATCGTCACGACATACATGCCGGCGGCCTTGGCCTCCTTCATCAGCGGCTCATACATGGCCGAGCTGAAGGGGACCAGGATCAGGCCGTCCGCGCCGGTGGCGATATATTGCGAGATACGGTCGAGCACGAACTGCTCGTCCATCTGCAGGCCGGTCGGGCCCGAGGTCACACCCTCGATGCCAGCCTTCTTGGTGGCCTCGTTGAAGCACTTGTCGGCTTCCTGGAACACGGGATAGGCCGGCAGCGGATTGGCGAAGGCGATCTTCTTGACCGGGCGCAGGTCATCGGCCGAGGCCGCGCCTGCCGCGAGCGCAAGCATCATCGCGGCGACCGAGGTCGCCAGTAAACGAAGTTTCATGATTTTCCTCCCCGTCGGCGGTCTCCTCCCGCCGAACGGGACGAATTATCGAGGGGAATAGAACGTCGTCAACGTACGGAACCCATCTACTCTTATCAAAGGCAGCCATTGGCCGCGAATTCTATGCTGCGCCGCCGAAATAGGTCGAAAAATGACGTCTATTGTCGGAGTAATAGATCGGCGCTATCGGCCCAAGTGGGTGTTGGGGCCTGCAGTGACTTTACAAGACAAATTCGATATCGCCGGCTGAGCCCCTATTGTCGGCATGGCCAGCCGGCCTCGCCGGCTCCGGGGCACGCGCGGCAAAATCGATTCATCGAACGGGTGGGGCGGATAAGAGGCAGCACTTCCCGGCCTTCCTGGCGAGGATGGCCGGGTTCGGAATGCTGCGGGCAGTCGCTGACGTCAGCGCACGTCGAGGGTACTGAGGCGAGCCCCCATGGGATTGCGCCGCGGCGCGCCTCAGATGTCCAGCTCTTCCGCGAAGGCGGCATTGTCCTGGATGAAGCGGAAGCGCTCCTCGGGCTTGTTGCCCATCAACTGCTCGACGACATCGCGGGTGAGCTCGATCTCGCCGTCGATGATGTTCACGCGGAGCAGCGTGCGCTTCGCCGGGTCCATCGTCGTCTCCTTGAGCTGCGCCGGCATCATCTCGCCGAGACCTTTGAAGCGGCCGATCTCGATCTTGCCCCTGCCGGTGAACTCCGTGGCCAGCAATTCGTCCTTGTGGCCGTCGTCGCGCGCATAGAGCGTCTTGCCGCCCTGGCTGATGCGGTAGAGCGGCGGCACGGCGAGATAGAGATGTCCGGTGCGGATGATCTCCGGCATCTCGCGGTAAAAGAAGGTGATGAGCAGCGAGGCGATATGCGCGCCGTCGACATCGGCGTCGGTCATGATGATGACCTTGTCGTAGCGCAGATCATCGCCCCGGTATTGATTGCGCGCGCCGACTCCAAGCGCCTGCATAAGATCGGCGAGTTGCTGGTTCTGCGCCAGCTTCTCGCGGCCGGCATTGGCGACGTTCAGGATCTTGCCGCGCAGAGGAAGCACCGCCTGATTGGCGCGGCTGCGGGCCTGCTTGGCCGAGCCGCCAGCGGAATCGCCCTCGACGATGAAGATCTCGCTGCCCTGCGCCGCTGTTTGCGAGCAATCGGCCAGCTTGCCGGGAAGGCGCAGCTTGCGCACCGCCGTCTTGCGGCTGACTTCCTTCTCCTGTCGACGGCGGAGCCGTTCCTCGGCGCGCTCGATCACCCAGTCGAGCAGCTTGGAGGCTTCCTGCGGCGAGGCTGCGAGCCAATGGTCGAACGGATCGCCGATCGCCTTCTCGACGATGCGCGTCGCCTCGGCGGAGGCGAGGCGGTCCTTGGTCTGGCCGACAAATTCGGGTTCACGCACGAACACGGAAAGCATCGCCGCACAGGACGTCATCACGTCGTCGGCGGTAACCTGGGCAGCGCGCTTGTTGCCTGACAGTTCGGCATAGGCCTTGAGGCCGCGAAGCAGGGCCATTCGCAGCCCTTGCTCATGCGTTCCGCCATCGGGCGTCGGGATCGTGTTGGTATAGGAGCGAACATAGCCGTCGCCCGGAAACCATGCGACGGCCCATTCCGCAGCGCCATGGCCGGCGGCCTTGTCGGTGCGTCCGGAGAAGATCTGCGTCGTAACGAGATTTTCGCCCTCGAGCGATTCGGCGAGATAATCCTTGAGGCCGCCGGGAAAGTGGAAGCTGGCGGAGGTCGGCGTGTTCGTGTCGCCCTCCAGCAATTCCGGCGCGCAGGTCCAGCGGATCTCGACGCCCCCGAAGAGATACGCTTTGGAGCGCGCCATCGCCAGCAGCCGCGCCGGCTTGAAATGCGCGCCCTTGCCGAAGATTTCGGGATCGGGATGGAACCGGGTGCGGGTACCGCGGCGATTATGGACCTCGCCGACAAGCACGAGGCCGGAGGTCGGCTTGCCGCGCGAGAAGGTCTGCCGATAGAGCTTCTTGCCGCGCGCTACCTCGACTTCCAATTCGTCCGATAGCGCGTTGACGACCGAGACGCCAACGCCGTGAAGGCCGCCCGAGGTCTCGTAGACCTTGGAATCGAACTTTCCGCCCGAATGCAGCGTCGTCATGATGACTTCAAGGGCGGACTTGTCCTTGAATTTCGGATGGGCGTCGACTGGAATGCCGCGGCCATTGTCGGTGACGGTCAGGAATCCGTCGGCGCTGAACTCGACGTCGATGCGGTCGGCATGGCCGGCCACCGCCTCGTCCATGGAATTGTCGATGATCTCGGCGAAGAGATGGTGCAGCGACTTCTCGTCTGTGCCGCCAATATACATGCCGGGACGTCGACGAACGGGCTCCAGGCCTTCCAGGACCTCAATATCGGCGGCCGAATAGTCGGATTCGCTGGGACTCGCCGCGGCGGGCGCAGCCGTCCGGCGGGGCCGGGGCGCACGCTCTTCCACCTCGTCGAGGCGGGCAGCGGCGCCGAACAGATCCTTGGTGTTGTCCATCGTCGCTCCGTTGTCGTCGGGCCGAAGAGATGTGCCGCAGTCCGAGACGAATCAAGAACGAATCTTGCCACGCCGCCCCGGCAGGAGCGAGGGCGGAGGCGAAGACGAGCCCGCTGGAAAGGATGAAATCGCCAGTTCCAGTGTTTGTGACGTCTTCGCAACAGTTGGTATGCAACGTATCCGAGTCCGGGCCGCCCGCCCGATTTGCCGCCTTTCAGCCATAAAGAGACACGACGGTCGCCAGCATCCGGGGGCGGATAGGATCGATCTTGCAGAGTATCGGCGAAATTTTTCGTAGGCGTTTCATGGCGCGCGCAACCGATACGGTGGGCTCGCTGGCGGGTCTGCGAACTGGCCAAGCTTTTGCCAGAAACAGGGTGCAGTCTTCGGCTCGGCGGAACCTGCGGCGCGGCGGCGAATACGAACCCCGTCGCCTCGGTCCAAACCCTGCGGTTCTGCTTGTCCGAGAGAGCATGTGGTCATCGTTTTCGAAGTGGCAGGTGATGCGTATTCGTGACGCCCTTGGCGGTCTGGCTCTATTCGGCCTTGGCGTGCTCTGCGCGACATCGGCGATCCTGCCGCGCGTTGCCTTTGCGCTCGACGCCAAGACGCTAGACAAGAATGCGACGCCGCTGGAGGCCTTCCGTTTCGGCTTCAACGCCTACAAGCAGGGCGACAAGACCGTGGCGGTCGAGGCGCTGACCTATGCGGCCGAGAAGGGCCATGCCGGTGCGCAATGGAAGCTGGGCCGGATGTATGCCGAAGGCGACGGGCTCGCCAAGGATGACGTCAAGGCCTTCGAGATGTTCAGCGAGGTCGCCGACGCGCATGCCGACGACAATCCGAACGGCTCGTCGGCCCGCTTCGTATCGAACGCCTTCGTCGCGCTGGGGCTCTATTATCGCGACGGAATTCCGAACAGCACGGTGAAGCCGGATTTCAATCGCTCCCGGCAGATGTTCGCCTATGCCGCGTCCTATTTCGGCGACTCGGATGCCCAGCTGAACCTGGCCCGCATGTACTATGAGGGGCAGGGCGGCGAGCGGGATCCCAAGCAGGCTGTACGTTGGGCCAAGCTCGCGGCCAACAAGGGCAATGTCGGCGCGCAGGCTCTGCTCGGCCATATGTTGTTCGAGGGTGAGGGCGTCTCGCGCGAGCCTGTGCTCGGGTTGATGTTCCTGACGGTTGCCCGGGACCGGTCCGACGCAGATGATCCCTGGATTCAGGACATGCAGGAACAGGCCTTCTCGCTCGCGACCGAGACGGAACGGCGCACCGCGCTGGCGCTGGCTGACGACTGGCTCAACAAGAACGGCAAGCCGAACCCCTGATCGGCCGACGTCGCAGGGGAATACCTTGCTGAATGACGCGGCACCGCTTGCCGCTGACCGCCCATTCGGGCGAACATCCCATCCCGCCCCTTCGGAAACGTGGCCCTCGCCTTTGGCATGAGGGTCGATGGCGGTTTGGGAGGAAATCGGATGGCATTCGTCGCCAACCAGCCATGGCGACTGGAAAGTTGCCGCCGCCGTCAGGCGAGGGCCTCCGACGCCGTGCCCGTGCCATGAAGAGCTGGCGACTCTATATCATCCCGGGCTTCGTCATCGTCACGATACTGACCGTCGCGGCGCTCTTTCTCAATCTCGGACGTATCGAATCGGACCTCGCGGAGAGGGTGGACGCGGTGCTGGTCGCGGATGGCCAGTCCTGGGCCACCGCCGAGATCAGCGGGCGAACCGCGACGATCATGGGGACCGCGCCGACACGTATCGCGCAGCGCTTCGCGATCGAATCGGCCGACCGGGTCTGGGGTGTGGCGACCGTGGTTGACGGAAGCGGCCTGCTGCCCCTGCAGCCGAATTTCGTCTGGAAGGCGGAGAAGCAGGGCGGAAAGGTCGTCATCACGGGCTTCGTGCCGTCGGAGGATGAGCGCGTTGCGATCCTCGCCACCGCGAAGCGCTTGCTGCCCGAATTTGGCGTCGAGGATCAGATGCAGCTCGCCCGGGGCCAGCCTGTTGACTTCCTCGGCATCGTCCATTTCGCCATCGCCCGCCTCGCCGAGCTTGCGGACGGTTCCGTCAGCCTGAGCGGCCCCCAGCTTACGATCAGCGGCACGGCGCGCGACGAGACGGAGTTCGCCTCGGCTGCCGAGGCGCTCTCGGTGGCCTTGCCGCCAAGTGCCATGCTGCACAACATCCGCATCCTGCCTCCGAGAACGGAGCGCTTCGCCTGGCGGCTCGATTTCGACGGCCGCAAGGCGCAGATGAGCGGGTTCGTTCCCTCCGGCTCGGCGCGGGCCGATGTCCTTGCCGCGCTGCGGGCGACGGTTGCCGACGTAGAGTTCGAGGACAGCACGCAGCTTGCCTCGGGCGCACCGGAGAGCTTCGGCTCGGCCGCGACCTTCGCCGCCTATCAGCTGGCGCATCTGAGCGAAGGCTCGGCTTCGATGGACGGACCTACGTTGAGCCTCTCGGGCAAGGCCAAGACCGTTGCCGACTATGAGCAGGCGCTGGCCGAGATCGATGCTCGGCGCGGGCGCTCCGGCGGCATCACCTTCGGAACGATCGACATCCTGCCCGCCGCGGTGGATCCCTATGTCTGGCGGGCTGAGCGCTCCGGCGATCAGGTGACGCTCGGTGGATATGTACCAACCGAGGCGGCGCGCGCGGCCGTCCTCGCCAAAGCCCGAACTCTATTCGAGGGTCTCAACATCGTCGACAGGCTGAAGGTAGCGGAAGGCGATCCCAAGATGGATTGGATCGGCGCTATCTCGTTCAGCCTGGGCCAGTTGTCCCGCCTCGGTCGCGGCGCCGTCTCGCTGACGGGACACAGCTACGACATTGCCGGCGAGGCACTCTCGACACCGGCCTTTCATGCCCTGCAGGACGAGCTTGGCAAGACGCTACCGGCCAGCATGGAGTTGCGGCACAGCGCCGTCGCGCCGGCTCCCATTTCGCCCTTTCTCTTCGCCGCCGTTCGGGGCAATGGGCGTCTGACCCTTTCCGGCTATGTGCCCACCGACGAGGTGGCAAAGACGATCGTCGGCGCGGCGCAGCCGAAGTTCGGCGACGACGCCATCGACATTCGCCTGGAGCTTGCCGGCGGTGTTCCAGACGGCTTTATCGACGCCGTTGCAGCCGGCCTTCAGGCGATCAGCCGGTTGGAAGGCGGCCGGCTCGATCTCGTCGATGAGCGGCTTTCGGTTTCGGGCGTCGCCGTTTCCGAACCGGCGCGCACTGCCATCGAGGCGGCGCTGCGACGGGATCTGCCGGAAAACTTCGAACTCGCCGCTGCGATGATTGTCGCCGTCGGCGGCGATCCGCTCTCCGGCTCAGATTGCCAGGCGGCGTTGCAGGCGGAGATGGGGCACGGCCAGATCCAGTTCGACGATGCGCGATCGGCGGTGTCGCCCGACAGCTACGGCCTGGTCGATCGTTTGGCGTCGATCGCCCAGCGCTGCCCCGCGGCGACGATCGAGGTTGCGGGGCACACTGAGTCGGGAGGCGGCACCCGCCGAAACCAGGCGCTCAGCGAAGAGCGGGCACAGTCGGTGATCGAGCATCTTGTCGAGGATGGTGTGCGCCGCGAACGGCTGAACGCGGTCGGCTATGGACAAACCCGCCCAATCGCGTCGAACTCCACGACAGCGGGCCGCACGCAGAACCGGCGCATCGAGTTCAGCGTCGTCGGCCAATAGGGTGGAATGTGGCCTATTTGATCGTCCAGTACTGGGAATATCTGGCCGCAGCGGCTGGACTCGGCGTCCTGGTCGGCTGGTGGGCGCAGGGCTCTCGACATGGCGGGCGCGGGGCGGCGCGAGAGGGCGAATCGTGATCCAGCACGCCGCCGAGCTCTGGGCCGCGCTGGCCGTCTGCTTCCTCTCCGGCTGTCTGGCCGGCTCACTGATCCACCGCACGGTCGGCCTTACCGGGGCGGCGCGCCTGCAGGGCAGGCTGGTTCACATGATCGATCGCGGCATCCGCATCGTCGAATGGCGCCTGCTGCCGTGGCGATATGGCGGTCCCGTGCCCCTGCCGACGGTCGTACCGGTGCCACCGCCCGACTATCGCCATGCCGAGCCGGTTGCCCCTGCGGCGCCGATCGAGTGGGGCGAGGGTGAGATCCACTCCGGCACGCCGAGCCTTGAGGGCGGTCTCGGACGGTCGCTTTTCGACGCCGAGGATCTGCGCGAGGCGGTGGACAGGGCCGACCTGGTCGGAACCCGGCCGGCCGTGCTCGGCGGTCCCCGTCTCGGCCGGCCAGACGACCTGACGGCGATCGCCGGGCTCGGCAAGCGGAACGCCAAGAAGCTGGGCCGGATCGGCATCTATCATTTCAGCCAGATCGCCGCCTGGACACCGCAGGAGGCTGCATGGATCGCCGCTTTCCTCGGAGTGGGCGATACGATGCGGCAGCGTGACTGGATCGGGAGAGCCACGCGGGTCGCGGGTTCTGACGATCCCGCGGCGGAGGCCGCCAGCCCACCTCGGAAGCCGCCAAAAGCAAGGGCGAGACGCGGGCGCACGAAGAAGGAGGCGGCGGACGAGGAGGCAGCCCCGGCACCAGCGCCGGCAAGCGTGGAAGGCCGTGCGACGACCTCGCCCGGCGAAGTGCCGGACGCTTCAGTCGCCGATGGGGTCGATGCGGTCGAGAAATCCGACGATCCGTGAGGCGATCTCGCCGCGAAGCTCGGGCGGATGGCCTTGGCCGGGAACCTCGACGGATTCGAGGCCGGGATGCTCCGCCTGCATGGCCGCGACGGTCTTGCGGGCCAGAAGATGCGACGTCTCCCCGCGCAGCACCAGCACCGGCACGGCGGAAAGCGTCGCGAAGGCCGCCGAAAGATCGATGGCCGGTGTTTCGGGCGTCAGCGCGCTGAAGCCCTCGGCAA